>CAZYBG010000037.1:0-27854 GCA_964645155.1 uncultured Rhodobacterales bacterium
GTCGCCGCCCAGCGCGGCCAGCCGCAGGATCGCGTCCGCGCCGAGGCCCGCGGCCGCCGCGTGGTGCACAAGCGGCCCGAGCGCAGCGGGGTCGGCCCCCGGCAGGATCCGGGCCAGCGCCCCGGCCGCTGCCATCGCTGCCACCGCCGGCACCGGGTCGGGCGCGGCAAGGAGCTTCCTCATCTCCGCCCCGACCCGCTCGCGCGACAGCGTCTCGAGGCCGGCCCCCCCGGCAGCACAGGCCGCCAGTCCCTCGGCGTCGAGGCCGCCGGAGGGGTCGCCGTACCAGGCATGGAATCGGAAGAACCGCAGGATGCGCAGGTAGTCCTCGCGGATCCGCGCCTCGGCTGCCCCGACGAAGCGCACCCGGCGGGCGCGCAGGTCGGCAAGCCCGCCCAGCGGGTCGATCACCTCGCCCGCGGGCGTCGCGTAGAGCGCGTTCATCGTGAAGTCCCGGCGCCCGGCATCGTCCTCGATCCGGTCCGAGAAGGCCACGACCGCGCGGCGGCCATCGGTCTCCACGTCGCGGCGGAACGTGGTCACCTCGATCGGCCGGCGATCGGCCACGACGGTGACGGTGCCGTGCGCGATGCCGGTCGGCACCGGCTTCAGCCCGGCCGCCGCGGCAAGCTCGATCACCCGCTCGGGCCGCGCCTCGGTCGCGATGTCGATGTCGCCGGGCGGCAGGCCGAGCAGCGCGTTGCGCACCGTCCCGCCGACATAAAGCGCCCGGTGCCCGCCGCGCTCCAGCATCGCGATCACCGCGCGGGGCGCCGTCTCGGCCAGCCACGGCGCCTCGATCCTCATGGCCCAAGCCTTTCGGCCAGCCCGCGCAGGATGCGCGCGGTCGCGCCCCAGATGTAGTAGGGGCCGTAAGGCACCACGTAGTAGAGCCGGCGCTCGCCCCGCCAGAGGCGCGATTCGACGCGGAAGTTCGCGCGGTCTGCCAGAAAGCCCAGCGGCACGGTGAACACCTCGTCGACCTCGCCGGGTTCCGGGCGCGGCGCGAAGGCCCCGTTCACCCAGCCGACGACCGGCGTCACGGTGAAGCCCGTCACCGTCTCGTGCGGCGGCAGCGTTCCCAGAAGCTCGACCGCGGCCCTGGGCAGGCCGACCTCCTCCTCGGCCTCGCGCAGCGCCGCGCCGATGGCGTCGCCGTCGCCGGGGTCGACCTTGCCGCCCGGAAAGGCGATCTGCCCGGGATGGTGCTTCAGCCGCGAGGACCGCTTGGTCAGCACCACCCGGGCGCCGCCCGGCGCGTCGAGGCAGGCGACCAGCACCCCCGCCGCACGAAGCACCAGCCCCTCCGGCCGGGCGGCCTTCGGGTTCAGGTCGAAATCCGAACTCTGCGGCCCCGACCACCGCGCCGCGAGGAGAAGCGCGTCACGCGCCCCCACCCCGGCCCTCCGTCGCCTCGAAGCCGAGCGTCCGGGGGTCGAACTCGTAATGCGCGCCGCAGAACTGGCAGTCGGCGGTGACGATCCCCTCGTCGGTCGTCATGTGCGCGATGTCCTTCGCCGAATAGATCGACAGGCTCTGCCGCACCTTCTCGGCCGAGCAGGTGCAGCCGAAGGCCACCGGCTGCGCGTCGAACACCCGCGGCCCCTCCTCGTGGAACAGCCGGACCAGCAGCTCGGTCGGCTGCACCTCCGGCCCGACGAGCTCCAGCTCCTCCACCGTGTCGAGCAGCGTGTTGGCGCGCGACCAGTTCTCCTCGTCGTCGCCATAGAGGATGTCCGACGCGCTGAGCAGGCCGCCCTCGCCCGAGCCTCCGTCATGGGCGACATGCGGCGAGGCCTCGGGCATGTGCTGGAGCATCACGCCACCGGCGCGCCAGCCCTCGCGCCCTCCGGCCAGGATCGACTGCCCGAAGGTCAGCGCGAAGCGCGTCGGCAGCTGCTCGGACTGTGCGAAGTAGGTCTCCGCGCAGGTCGAGAGCGAGCCGCCGGCGAGCGGGGTGATCCCCTGGTACGGCGTCGTGCCGCTGCCCTGGTCGATCAGGATGGCGAAGTAGCCGCGGCCGATCTGCTCGAACGGCGTCGCGCCGGGGTCGAGCCGGTCGGCGTCGAAGCTCGCCCAGGCGCGGATGCGCGCCGGGCGGCCGTCGTTCGCCGCGTCGGTCGTCGGGCCGAAATAGTCGGTCGCGATCAGCCGGATCGGCCCGTCGCCGCGGATCTGCAGGCTCAGCTTCCAGCGCAGCTTGACCGTCTGCCCGATCAGCGCCGTCAGCAGCGCCGCCTCGGCCACCAGCGCCTCGACGGCAGGCGGGTAGTCGTGCTGCGCGAGCACCCGGTCGAGCACCCCGTCAAGGCGCGCGACACGGCCGCGGATGTCGGATCGGTCGAGCTGAAACGGAAGGACGGTGTCGTCCCACGCGATCTGGCTGCCCAGTGACATGAGGTTTCCTTCTGCCTGTCGGTCTGGCATGGGAGGGTTGCAGGGGCACTATATAGGCGCAGGCGGCGCCATACAAAGCCCCACCTGTCGAAGGGGGCCGCGATGATCAGGCGGTTTGGCGAGCCCGTGGAGCGCGCCCGGCGCTACCGGCTGCGGCCGGGCGTCTACGCCGTGCTCCGGCGCGGCCCCGACGTGCTGCTGACCTTCCAGGAGGCGCCGGTGCCCGAGCTGCAGCTTCCGGGCGGCGGCATCGACCCCGGCGAACAGCCGATCGCCGCGCTGCATCGCGAAGTCCGCGAGGAGACCGGCTGGACGATCGCGGTCGAGCGGCGGCTCGGCGCGTTCCGTCGCTTCACCTACATGCCGGAATACGACCGCTGGGCCGAAAAGCTCTGCACCGTCTACCTCGCACGGCCGGTCAGGGCGCTCGGGCCGCCGGTCGAGGTGGCGCATGTCGCGGTCTGGGCGCCGCTGGCGGCGGCCGCGCGCATCGTCACCAACCTCGGCGACCGGCACTTCCTCGGAAGGGTCCGCTGAGGCCGCTCAGGGCCGCTCAGGGCAGTACCGCGCGACGGGGCCGGGGCCGCCGGCGGGCAGCGGCGCCCCTGGCCGCCGGAACGCCGCGGAACTCGAACAACACCGCCGAGATGTCGTCGTCGAACTCCGCGCCGTCGGACACGACGCGCACCTCGTCGACCAGCGCCACCAGGAAGTCCTGGCCGGAGCGCGCGAGGTTCCGCGCCACCAGCCGCTCCAGCCCCGCCTCGCCGACCTGGCGGCCCTCGGCCTCGCCCGCCTCGGTCAGCCCGTCCGACACCAGCAGAAGCCGGTCGCCCGGCTGCATCTCCAGCGTCACGCGCTCGTACTCCGCGCCCGGCACCAGGCCCACCGGCAGGCCGCCGCTGCCGACCCGCTCGATCCGCCCGCCGGCCCGGATCAGCAGCGGGTGCGGGTGCCCGGCCTGTACCAGCGCGACGCGTCCGCTTGCCAGATCGGCATCGGCATAGATGCAGGTCAGGTACTGGTCGAGCCGAATCTCCTCGAGGATCATGCGGTTAAGGCGCCGCGCCACGACCTCGGGCGGCCAGGCCTCGGCCCCGCGCCACGAGGTCGGCGCCCAGGCGACGCTGCCGGCGGCGGTGGCGCTCGCGAACATGCCGGCAAGGCGCGCGGCCAGCATCGCCGAGGCGACACCGTGACCGGAGACGTCGATAGCATAGAAGGCAATCCGCCGGGCGGTCAGCGGGAAGTACCCCACGAGGTCGCCGCCGACATGCCCCGAAGGCCGCAGCAGCACCGAGATCGCCGCGCTGCCGAAGTCGCACTCGCCGTCGCGCACCAGCGTCATCTGCAGCTTGCGCGCCTCGGTCAGGTCGCGGTCGAGCGCCGCGTGAAGCCCCTGCATCTGCGCCAGCGTGGCGGTCAGCAGCCGGTTCTTCTCGGTGATCTCGCGCTCGACCTTCAGGATGCGCTCGCCCGCGATCATCCGGGCGTGCAGTTCGGCCGCGCTGACCGGCTTGGCGAGGAAGTCGTCGGCGCCGGCCTCCAGGCCCTCGGCCACCTCCGACTTGCCGTTCTTCGCCGTCAGCAGGATGAAGTAGCCGTAGCCGTCGCGCGGCCGCGCCCGGAACGCCCGGCAGAGATCGAGCCCGTTCATCCCCGGCATCATCCAGTCGCTCAGGACGAAATCGTAGTCGACGGCCCCGATCATGCCGAGCGCCGCGGTGCCCGACCCGGCCTCGTCGACCGCATAGCCCCACCGCGCGAGCGAGGCGTTGAGGATCTTGCGCTGCACCCGGCTGTCGTCGACGACGAGAACCCGGCGGGGCGCCGTGACGGCGCCCCCCGCGGCGGGGTCGGCGGCGACATCGGCGGCAGGGTCGGCGCGAATCGCGGCGGTGAGCATCGGCGGGTCCCTCTCTGCGCGCGGCGCCATTACTGCCGCCGAGCCGTTAAGGCCGTCTGAATCCCCGAGCCCGCGCTATGTCCCGCCGCCGGCTTACCGCGCGTTAACGCCCATGCCCTACCGTTCTCGCCCGAGGGGCCGGCAGGTCCGGCATGGTGTGGATGATGATCGACTGGGACAGGGTGGCCGAACTCCGCGAGGAGATCGGGCCCGAGGACTTCATGGAAGTGGTGGAACTCTTTCTCGACGAGGTCGAGGGCGTCCTGCAGCGCCTGTGCGCCGGCCCGCCCCAGGCGGCGCCCGACGCGCCGCCCGACGCGCCGCCCGACGCACAGGCCGACGCGCGGGCCGACGCGCGGGCCGAGACGCTGGCCGAGGACCTGCACTTCCTGAAGGGCAGCGCGCTGAACCTCGGCTTCGCCCGGTTCGGCGCGATGTGCGGCGAGGCAGAGCGCGAGGCCGCGGGCGGCAACCCGCAGGCCGTCGCGATCGCCGCCATCGTCAGTTGCTACGAGGCCTCGCGGCAAAGCTTCCTCGGCTCCGACCTGGTGCGCGCCGTCGCCTAGATCAGGAACTCCGCCAGGGTCTCGTCGGCGGTGATGTCGCGCCAGGCGAGGCCCGCGGCGTCGAGCCGCGCGAACAGGCCGGTGAAGTTCGCCGCGTCGGTCGTCTCGATCCCGATCAGGACCGAGCCGAAGTTGCGCGCCGACTTCTTGAGGTATTCGAAGCGTGCGATGTCGTCGTCCGGGCCGAGCACCGCAAGGAACTCCTTCAGCGCGCCCGGCCGCTGCGGCAGGCGCAGGATGAAGTACTTCTTCACGCCCGAGTAGCGCTGCGCCCGCTCCTTCACCTCGGGCAGCCGCTCGAAGTCGAAGTTCCCGCCCGAGGTCACGCACACGACGCGCTTGCCGACCAGCGTCGGCGCCAGTTCGGGAAGCACGTCGACCGACAGCGCCCCCGCGGGCTCGAGGACGATCCCCTCCACGTTCAGCATCTCGAGCATCGTCACGCAGATGCGGTCCTCCGGTGCGGCCAGCACGTCGGCGGGCGCCACGTCGCGCAGCGCGGCGAAGGTGCGCGCACCGACCCGTGCCACCGCCGCCCCGTCGACGAAGGTGTTGACGCGCGGCAGCGTCACCGGCGCCCCGGCGACCAGCGCGGCGGCGAGCGACGCGCCGCCGGCCGGCTCCACGAAGCGGAACCGCGTCGCCGGTGCGACGGCCCGGAAGTAAGACACCACGCCGGCGGAAAGACCGCCGCCGCCGACCGGAATGATCACGAGGTCCGGCGCCTCGGGCAGCTCGGCCAGGATCTCGACCGCCACGCTCGCCTGCCCCTCGATCACGTCGGCATCGTCGAATGGCGACAGGAAATGCGCCCCGGCCTCGGCGCAGAATGCCTGCGCGGCGCGGAGCGTGTCGTCGAAGTAGTCGCCGACAAGGCGGATCTCGACCTGGCCGCCGCCGAATATCCGCGTCTTCTGGATCTTCTGCTGCGGCGTGGTGACCGGCATGAACACCGTGCCCTCGGCGCCGAAATGCCGGCAGGCATAGGCCACGCCCTGGGCATGGTTGCCCGCGCTCGCGCAGACGAACCGGCGGCCGCGCGGGGGGTCGGAGAGCACCTTGCGCATGGCATTGAAGGCGCCGCGCAGCTTGTAGGACCGGACCGGGCTCAGGTCCTCGCGCTTCAGCCAGATCTCGGCGGCGTAGCGCGTCGACAGATGGTCGTTGCGCTGCAGCGGCGTCGGCGGAAACACCGCCCGCAGCGCGATCTCGGCCGCGCGGGCCGCGCCGGCAAAGTCCATCACCGCCTCCCCTCTCTGCCACTGGACCGCGCTAGCAGCACCGATCCGCGTAGGCCAGCCCCATCGTCGGCGCCACTCCGCCACCCGGCCCGCCCCGAGCCTGCAAGGTGAACCGACCGTGAAAGGCGGGTTAACGGCGGGTTCATGGCGCATCGGGAATGCTGCCACGATGGTTTTCTGGTCGCCGGTGGGCGACTCGTCCAACAGCGCGGGAGAACTCGAAATGCGTCAGATATTCCGGAACCTCGTCGGCACGGCGGCCGTCGTCGCGCTCGGCGCGGCACCCATCGCCATCACGGCGGGCGCCGTCACCTTCGTCGCCGCCGATGCCGTCTGGGCCAACAACGGCAATGGTGGCGGGAACGGTGGTGGCAATGGCGGCGGCAATGGTGGTGGCGGCGGCAATGGCGGCGGCAATGGCGGCGGCCGCGACAACGACCGCGGCGGGAACGGCAACGCCGGCGCCGACCGCGGCAATGGCGGCGGCCATGGCAACGGCCGGGGCGGCCAGTCCGCCGGGCGGGGCGGAAGCGACCGGGGCCAGGGCGCCACCCTGCGCGGCAACGGCAACCGGAACGGCGGCGGGGCCCAGGCGGCCGCAGACCGGCGCGGCAACGGCGGCAACGGCGGCAGTAATGGCGGCAATGGCGGTCAGGGCGGCGGCCCGAAAGGCGCCGCCGCGGTGCAGGAAGCCAAGGCCGACGGCACCCATCCGAGCGCGCTCGGCAATATGAACGGCGCGCTCAACGCCAACATCAACGCCGTCCTCGCCCATATCCGCAACGGCAACACCAACGGCCCGGTCGGCCAGCTGGCCGCGCTGGCGGTCGCCGATGCCACCGCCGGTGCCGCCGACGCGTACCTCGGCTCCGAGGCAGCGCAGGACTATCTCGGCCTGCGCGACGACCTCGACACCGCCCTGCAGGACGGCGGTTTCGAGGACCTCGCCGGCTACGAGGACTACCTTGCCGCCGACGCGGACGGCGACGGCGTTCCCGACAACGCGCCGATCGGGTCGATCGAAGATGCCGCCGCCGCGCTCGACACGTTCGAAGGCGAGAACCCCGATGTCGCCGGCGATGTCGCCGATGCCGAAGCGGCGGCCGACGCCCTGACCGAGGCCGAGCAGAGCATCCTCGACTACTGGAACAAGAACGGTGACACCGATCCCGCCACGATCACCGAGGAGGAACAGGCGCTGCTCGATTCGCTGAACGACCGCCTCGACGAGAACGCCGATGCGATCGCCGAGGCCATCGCGGAGGCCGAAGCCACCGACGGCACGGACGAAGATCCGAAGGCGGACGGTGACGAAACCTCCGACGAGGACGTCGCCGGCGACGAACCCCTCGACGAGGACGAGCTCCTCCTGCTCGAGGCAGCCGCCGACTGAGAATGGGCGCCCAGCGGCGGAAGGAGGCAGGGGCGGCCCGGCATGGCCGCCCCTCGCCATCCGGCCACACTTGCCGGGTGGGGGCAGAGCCGGTACATCGCCGGACCAGTCCCGCCCCGACCGATGAGGCCGCCGATGCCCGCCCCGAAGAAAGTCGTCCTCGCCTATTCCGGCGGCCTCGACACCTCGATCATCCTGAAATGGCTGCAGACCGAATACGGCTGCGAGGTCATCACCTTCACCGCCGATCTCGGCCAGGGCGAGGAGCTGGAGCCGGCCCGCCAGAAGGCCGAGATGCTGGGCATCCGGCCCGAGAACATCCACATCGTCGACGTGCGCGAGGAATTCGTGCGCGACTTCGTGTTCCCGATGTTCCGCGCCAACGCGCTCTACGAGGGGCTCTACCTCCTCGGCACCTCGATCGCCCGGCCGCTGATCGCGCAGCACCTCGTGCGCCTCGCCGGGGAGCATGGCGCCGACGCCATCGCCCATGGCGCGACCGGCAAGGGCAACGACCAGGTGCGGTTCGAGCTGTCGGCCGCCGCGCTGAACCCCGCGCTGCGCGTCATCGCGCCCTGGCGGGAATGGAGCTTCACCTCGCGCACCGGCCTTCTCGCCTTCGCCGAGGCGCACCAGATCCCGATCTCCAGGGACAAGCGCGGCGAGGCACCGTTCTCGGTCGATGCCAACCTCCTGCACACCTCCTCCGAAGGCCGGGTGCTGGAGAACCCCGCCGAGGAGGCGCCGGACTACGTCTACCAGCGCACCGTCGACCCCGAGGCCGCGCCGGACACGCCCGAGATGGTCGAGATCGGCTTCGAACGCGGCGACGCGGTCAGCGTCAACGGCGAACGCCTCTCGCCCGCGGCGCTGCTGACCCGGCTGAACGAGATCGGCGGCCGCCACGGCGTCGGCCGGCTCGACCTGGTGGAAAACCGCTTCGTCGGCATGAAGTCGCGCGGCATCTACGAGACGCCGGGCGGCACGATCCTCCTGGAAGCCCATCGCGGGATCGAGCAGATCACGCTCGACGCCGGCGCCGGGCACCTGAAGGATTCGCTGATGCCGCGCTATGCGGAACTCATCTACAACGGCTTCTGGTTCAGCCCGGAACGCGAGATGCTGCAGGCGCTGATCGACAAGAGCCAGGAGCGGGTGACCGGAACCGTCCGCGTCAAGCTCTACAAGGGCCACGCCCGCACCGTGGCGCGCTGGTCTGACCACTCGCTCTACTCCGAGGCGCACGTCACCTTCGAGGAGGATGCCGGCGCCTACGACCAGAAGGACGCCGAGGGCTTCATCCGCCTGAACGCGCTGCGGCTGCGGCTGATCGCGGCGCGGAACGCGCGGGGCGGATGATGCTTGAGCTTCGGGACGTCGACCGCAAGACCGTGCGCGCCCTGATCGCGCTCGACGTGGGCCCCGCGCAGCGGGATCTCGTGTCGCCCAACGCCACCACGCTGGCCGAGGCGGCCCACGAGCCCGGCTCGCGGGTCTGGGGCCTGTGGAACGGCGATGTCCCTGTCGGCCTGATGGCGATGATCCATCCCGGCGAGACCCCTTTCCTCGACGAGGGCGACGACCCGGAGGCTGCATATCTGTGGCGCCTGATGGTTGATGCGAAGCATCAGGGCAAGGGCCATGGCCGCGCGGCCCTCGACGCGGCGGTCGAACAGGCGCGGGCCTGGGGCCTGCCGCGGCTCGTGGCGACGGTCGCGGACGAGGCGCACAGCAACATCGGCTTCTACGAGCGCTTCGGCTTCCGGCGCACCGGCCGGGTCGTCGGGGACGAGGTGGAGATCGTGCTCGACCTCGGCCAGCACCGCGCCTAGGTCGCGGTCCGGCGGCGGCGCTTGGCGTCTACTCCGCCACCGCCGCCTCAGCCACCGCCGCGAACATCGCGTCCAGCTCGGCCGCCACCTCGGCCAGACCCTCGGCCTCGGCGGCATAGGGGGCGAACACCGTCGAGGGTGTCTTGTAGCTGAGCGTCGCCGTGCCGTCGCCGTTTTCGGTGACATAGAGGCGCACCGGCGCCTCGATCATCGCGGCGGTCGACAGCTCAAGGATGCGCACCGCGAAGACGTTGTTGAACGCGCCGATCACCCGGTTGCCCGGGATCGTCACGCCGCGCCCGGCCGCCGCCTCGGTCGGGCCGGCCTCGGTGACGACGGCGAGCCCGTTGGCCTCGACCGCGGCCCGCGTGTCCTCGACCAGCTCGGCATAGCTCTTGCCCGTAGGCAGCACTTCCCACCCGTCGCGCGGGGAGATGTCGGCGACCGTCTGGGCGAATGCCGGCGCCGCGGCAAGCGCAATGGCGGCGAGCGTCATGCGGATCATGGCGCGATGTCCTTCCGTTCCGGGGCGCGCGGCGACCATAGCGCGATCGCGGCGCGCCCCGCACCCCACGACCGCGTGAGCGCTCAGCACAGGCGGAACCCCGCCAAACGCTCGTAGGCCGGCAGCGCCGCCCCGGCGAGCCGCGCGTCGTCGCCCGTCAGCTCCGGCAGCGGCCCCTCGGCCGCCTCGAATCCGGTGGAGCGGTGCACCGCGCCGTACCAGTGCGCGGCCCAGACGCCATCCTCGGACCGGCCCCCGGCGGGCCAGCCCAGCATGGCGGGATCGAACGCCAGGCCGAGGGCGGCGCAGAGCGCGCGCAGCGCCGCCCCGGGGTCGGCGCGGATGTCGTCGCTGTCGATCACCACCGGCGCCGTCCCCGTCCAGTCGGCGAACAGGTCGAACAGCCGCGCCTGCTGCAGAAACCCCAGATCCTCCAGCGCCGGCCCCTCGCGCTTCCTCGCATAGCTCGCCACCACCCGCGCGGGATGGCGGATCAGGAACACGTTCGCGCAGCCCCGCGCCCAGTCGAGCGGGAAGCCCGCGACCATGTGGTGCGGCATGTGCTTCATGTAGAAATGCGGCCTTCCCCCCGGCACCGGCCCGGCGCAGCGCGCGGCAACCGCCGCCGGGTCGGTCTCGTGCACCGCCACGATCTCGGCCCGCATCGGGTGGTCCGCCCCGGTCGCGGCGAGGTAGGGCGCGTAGAACGGCTCGTCCCAGACGGCGCAGTCGGCCCGCGCGCCGAACGCATACATCATCGCGGTGGACAGGTTCCGCGGCCCGGACCACATCGCGATCTTCATGCCGGCCTCCCTCGGCAGTCGCGCGCTCCCGCGGCGACAGCGAAGAAGGCGCGGCGCGGCCGCTCCCTCATGCCACGACCAGCTCCTTGTAGAGCTGCCGGAGCTGCCCGGTCACCGGCCCCATCCGGCCGTCGCCCACCGGCCGGCCGTCGATCACGCCCACCGGCGTCTGCGCCCCGAAGGTGCCGGTCAGGAACGCCTCGTCGGCCGAGTAGGTCTCGACCAGGCTGAAGTTCTTCTCGAAGACCGGGATGCCGTTGGCGCGGCAGAGGTCGATCACCTTCGCCCGGGTGATCCCCGGCATGCAGTAGTCGCCCGTCGAGGTCCAGACCTCGCCCTTGCGCACGATGAAGAAGTTGCACGCATTCGTCGTGTTCACGAAGCCGTGGACGTCGAGCATCAGCGCCTCGTCGGCGCCCGCCTTCTCGGCCGCGATACAGGCGAGGATGCAGTTGAGCTTGGAGTGGCTGTTGAGCTTGGGGTCCTGGCTCATCGGCAGGCCGCGGATCTGCGGCACGGTGGCCAGCCGGATCGGCCGCGGCAGCTTCGGCCGCGAATGCTCCATGATGATCACCATGGTCGGCCCCGACCGGCTGAGCGAGGGGTGCTGGAACGGCCGCGCCTTCACTCCGCGCGTCACCATCAGCCGGGCATGGACATCGGTCGCCATGCCGTTCGCCGCCTGCGTCTCCAGCAGCGCGGCGGCCACCTCGTCGCGGCTGCGCCCGATGTCGAGGTCGATCGCCTTCGCCGCCTCGAACAGGCGGTCGAGATGCTCGTCGAGAAAGGCCCAGCGCCCGTCGTAGAGGCGCAGTCCCTCCCACACGCCGTCGCCCAGCATGAAGCCCGAATCGTAGACCGAGACGACCGCCTCGGCCCGGGGGCGGAGCCGGCCGTCGACCCAGATCAGGATCGCCTCGTTCCGCGCGTCCTCCTCGGCCTGATGGGTGGTGACACGATCCATGCGCGCCTCGCCTCGTCCGGAATTCCGCCGCCAGCACCGCGGCGCCACAGAATGGACATAGATTGCGCGCTAGCGTCCAGACCAAAGGTCGGTATTGGTGTTGGGAGATCCCCGCATGTCGTCAGGCATCCGTTCGGAACCTCCGGTCGAGTTCGAGTTCCGCGGCACCGCCTCGGAATGGTTCGGGATCTGGATCGTCAATCTCGGCCTCAGCATCGTCACGCTCGGCATCTATTCGGCCTGGGCCAAGGTGCGTGCCAAGAAGTACTTCTACCAGAACACCTGGGTCGCCGGCCGCAACTTCGACTACCACGCCACGGGCCTGCAGATCCTGATCGGGCGGATCATCGTGATCGTCGGGATCGTGGTGTTCTCGGTCGCGTCGGCGATCCCGGCACTTGCGATTGTGGGCGCGGTCTTGCTTCTCGTCGCGCTGCCCTGGCTTCTGGTCCGGTCGCTGCGCTTCAACGCGGTGATGTCGAGCTGGTCGAACGTGCGCTTCGGGTTCCAGGGCAGCACCGGGCGGGCATTCCTCGTCTTCCTGCTCTACCCGTTCCTCAGCGCCTTCACGCTCTACCTCGCCTGGCCCTTCGCCGACCGCGCGCGTCGCCGGTTCGCGACCGGCGGGCACCGGCTGGGCGAAGCGCCCTTCAGCTTCGACGCGCCGATCGGCCGCTTCTACACCGCGTTCTTCGCCGCGGTGGGGTGGTTCGTGCTCGTTGCCCTGGCCTTCGGCGCCTCGTCGCTGGGCAGCCTGATGGCGCTTGGCGCCAACCCCGAGGACGCGGCGGCGACGGGCCGGGTCCTCGTCGCGGTCTACGCGATCCTGTTCCTCGGCTACTTCCCGGCCGCGACGATCTACGGCGCCTTCATCCGCAATGCCGTCTTCAACGGCACCACGCTCGACGGCCGGCACCGGTTCAGCTCCGACGTGCGGCCGCTCGCCGTGGTCTGGATCGCCATCACCAACGCGCTCGCCGTCGTCTTCACGCTCGGCCTGATGCTGCCCTGGGCGCATATCCGCCTCGCGCGCTACTACGCCGCGCATACCCGGCTGCTCCCCGGCGGCCCGCTCGATGAATTCGCAGGCCGGCTCGAGGCGCGGGCCACCGCGCTCGGCGACGCCTATACCGACATCGAGGGGATCGAGATCGGGCTGCCGATCTGAGGGGCGCGATGGACGTCAACGCCGTCACGCTGAAGGGCCAGGCCTTCCCGCCGCACCGGGCGCTCGCTGTTGCGGCGGAACTGCGGGTCTACAGCGACACCGCCGAGATCGTCGGCCCCGAGGGGCAGTCCCTCGTCCGCGCCCGGCGCGACGCGCTGGTGATCGAACCGCGGCTCGGCCGCGCGCCGCGCCGCATCGTCCTGCCCGACGGCACGCTGTTCGTGACCGAGGATCATGACGGCATGGTCCGGCTCGGCGGGCGCGACGGCTCGGCCGCCATCCACGCGCTCGAAAGGTTCCATCCCCGCCTTGTCCTCGTCATCGCGGCCATCGTGGGCGCGGTCTGGCTGATCTGGCGCCACGGGCTCGACGTCATGGCCGCCGCCGCCCTCGCGCTGACCCCCGCGCCGATGGTCGACGCGATCGACGCCGGCACGCTCCAGACGCTCGACCGGCTGTTCGGCGGCCCGAGCCTCGCCGCCGAGGCCGATCGGGCCCAGGCGACGGCGGTGTTCGACGACCTCGTCGCCGCACTCGACCCCGAGGTCCGCGCCGGGCACGACTTCCGGCTGGAATTCCGCTCGATGCCGCGGCTCGGCCCGAACGCCCTCGCCCTCCCGGGCGGGACCGTGGTGATGACCGACGCGTTCCTCGCCACCTTTCCGTCCGACGACGTGCGCGCCGGTGTCCTCGGGCACGAGATCGGGCATGTCGTCGAACAGCACGGCCTGCGCCAGCTCTACAAGTCGCTCGGCGGCGCCGTCCTCGTCGCGCTGCTGGCCGGCGACACGGTGCCGATCGTCGAGGACATCGTGCTCGAGGGCAACGTGCTGCTGTCGCTCTCCTTCTCGCGGGCGAGCGAGCGCGCGGCCGACGACTTCGGCCTCCGCCTCGCGGCCGCCGCGGGCTACGAGCCGTCCGGCCTCGCGCAGTTCTTCGACTGGGCGCTCGCCACCTACGGCGATGGCGCCGGCTGGTTCTCGACCCATCCGGGCTCGGCCGAGCGGCGGGAGCGCCTGCGCCGGCTTGCCGACGAGCTCTGACGGCCCCCCTCACCGACATGTCATCCGGCAGGCGGCCGCGGCGGGCTAGGCTGCCGCGGCATGTCAACGGAAGGGATCGGCCGATGTTCAGGTTCACGCTCGCGGCGCTCCTCTCGGCCCTCGCCCTGCCGGCGGCGGCCGAACGCGCCACCGCCGTCGTGGCCGGCGGCTGCTTCTGGTGCGTCGAGGCCGATTTCGAACGCGTCGACGGTGTGATTGAAGTAATCTCCGGCTTCGCCGGCGGCACGGTCGAGAACCCGACCTACGAGCAGGTGACGCAGGGCGGCACCGGCCATTACGAGGCCGCGCAGATCGTCTACGACACCGACGTGATCGACTACGACAGGCTGCTCTTCCTGTTCTTCCGCTCGATCAACCCCACCGATGCCGGCGGCCAGTTCTGCGACCGGGGCGACAGCTACCGCACCGCGATCTTCGCCGCCTCCACAGCCGAGCGGCAGGCCGCCGAAGCCGCGAAGGCCGAGGCCGAGGCCGCCCTCGGCAGCCGCGTCGTTACCCCTGTTCTCGACGCCGGCACCTTCTGGCCGGCCGACGCCTACCACCAGGACTTCTACCGCAGCCGCGACATCATCCTGACCCGCTTCGGCCCGCGCCGGAAGTCCGAGGCCTACCGCCTCTACCGCGCCGATTGCGGCCGCGACCGCCGGGTGCTCGAACTCTGGGGCGACGCCGCACCCTTTGCCGGAAAGTAGCGCCCGCCCGCCGCTGGCCCCGCCCGTCCCGCATGCGCTATAGCTCCCCGGGAAGCGAGCGGGGAGAGCCGTTGGACGCAGCCGTGCAGCCGACGCCGATGATGGCGCAGTATCTCGAGATCAAGGCCGCGCATCCCGGGGCCCTGCTGTTCTACCGCATGGGCGACTTCTACGAGATGTTCTTCGACGACGCCGCGGCCGCCGCCGAGGCGCTCGACATCGCGCTGACCAGGCGCGGCCAGCATCTCGGGCAGGACATCCCGATGTGCGGCGTACCGGTCCATGCCGCCGAAAGCTACCTCCTGACGCTGATCCGCAAGGGCTTCCGCGTCGCCATCGCCGAGCAGATGGAGGACCCCGCCGAGGCGAAGAAGCGCGGCGCCAAGGCCGTCGTCCGCCGCGAGGTCGTCCGCCTCGTCACCCCCGGCACCCTCACCGAGGATGCGCTGCTCGAGGCGCGGCGGCACAACTTCCTCGCAGCTTTCGCCGAGGTCCGCGGCGAGGGCGCGCTCGCCTGGGCCGACATCTCCACCGGCGAGTTCCGCGCGATGGCCTGCCCGCCGGCGCGCCTCGGGCCCGAACTTGCCCGCCTCGCGCCGCGCGAGGTGCTGGTCAGCGAGGCCGGCGAGGGCGACTGCGCGGCGACCTTGGCCGACGCGGGCGCGGCCCTCACGCCGCTCGCCCGCGGCAGCTTCGACAGCGCCACGGCGGAGCGGCGGCTGGCCGCGCTCTGGGGCGTCGGCGCACTCGACGGGTTCGGCGCCTTCTCGCGGGTCGAGGTCGCGGCCATGGGCGCGATCGTCGCCTATCTCGAGCTCACCCAGCGCGGCAGGCTGCCGCTTCTCCGGCCGCCGGTGCGCGAACGGGCAAGCCACGCGATGCAGATCGACGCGGCCACCCGGCGCAACCTCGAACTGACCGAGGCGCTGGGCGGCGGCCGCCAGGGCTCGCTCCTCGCCACGATCGACCGCACGGTCACCGCCGGCGGCGGCCGCCTGCTGGAGCGCCGGCTTTCGGCGCCCTCGCGCGACCTCTCCCAGATCGGGGCCCGGCTGGCGGCGGTGCGCTTCCTCCTCGACCGTCCGCCTCTGGCCGAGGCGCTGCGCGCCGCGCTGCGCCGGGTGCCCGACATCGACCGCGCCCTGTCGCGCCTCGCGCTCGACCGCGGCGGCCCGCGCGACCTCGCCGCGGTGCGCAGCGCGCTCGACCAGGCCGGCCGCCTCGCCGCCGCGCTTTCGGCCGACCGGGGCGCGAGCCTCGGGGCAGGCGCCGGCGACGACCTGCCGCCGCTCCTCGCCGATGCCGCCCGTCGCCTGCTCGGCCACGACGCGCTCGAGGCCCTGCTCGCCCGCGCGCTCGTCGCCGAACCGCCGCTCCTGGTGCGCGACGGCGGCTTCATCGCGCCGGGCCATGACGCCGCGCTCGACGCGGCGCGCGAGCTCCGGGACGAGGGCCGCGGCGTGATCGCCGCGATGCAGGCCGATTACGTCGCGCAAACCGGTATCGGCTCGCTCAAGATCCGCCACAACAACGTGCTGGGCTATTTCATCGAGACGACCGCGACCCATGCCGGGCGGATGCTCTCGCCGCCGCTGTCCGAGACCTTCATCCACCGCCAGACGACCGCGAACCAGGTCCGCTTCACCACGCTCGACCTGGCCGAGATGGAGACCCGGATCCTCAACGCCGGCGGCCGCGCGCAGGAGATCGAGCGGCGGCTGTTCGACAGCCTCCGCGCCGAGGTGCTGGGCCACGCCGCCGCCCTCGGCGAGGCCGCCCGCGGGCTGGCCGAGATCGACCTCGCCGCCGCCTTCGCCGAACTTGCCCGCGCCGGCGACTGGTGCGCGCCGGTCATCGACGACAGCCGCGCGTTCGTCGTCCGCGGCGGCCGGCACCCGGTGGTCGAGCACGCGCTCCGCCGCGCCGGCCAGCCCTTCATCGCCAACGACTGCGCGCTGTCCGATGGCACGGGCGAGGCCGCGATCTGGCTCGTCACCGGCCCGAACATGGCCGGCAAGTCCACCTTCCTGCGGCAGAACGCGCTGATCGCGCTCCTCGCCCAGACCGGCAGCTTCGTCCCGGCCGAGGCCGCGCAGATCGGCCTCGTCAGCCAGCTGTTCTCGCGCGTCGGGGCCGCCGACGACCTCGCCCGCGGCCGCTCCACCTTCATGGTCGAGATGGTCGAGACCGCGGCGATCCTGAACCAGGCCGACGACCGCGCCCTCGTCATCCTCGACGAGATCGGCCGCGGCACGGCCACCTGGGACGGCCTCTCGATCGCCTGGGCGACGCTCGAGCACCTGCAGGCCGCGAATCGCTGCCGCGCCCTCTTCGCGACGCATTACCACGAGCTGACGGCCCTTGCCGGCAAGCTTCCCGGCGTCGCCAACGCCACCGTCGCGGTCAAGGAATGGGACGGCGAGGTGATCTTCCTGCACGAGGTACGGCCCGGCGCGGCCGACCGGTCCTACGGCGTCCAGGTCGCCCGCCTCGCCGGCCTGCCGCCCTCGGTGGTGGATCGCGCCCGGGTGGTGCTCGACGCGCTCGAACAGCGCGCGCGCGACGGCGGACGGCCGCAGGCGCTGGTCGACGACCTGCCGCTGTTCAGCGCCGCGCCGCGCCGCGCCCCCACGGCGTCGGTGCCGGCACAAGCGGCCTCGGCGGTCGAGGACCGCCTCGCGGCGATCCACCCCGACGAGCTGACGCCCAAAGCGGCGCTCGACCTGCTCTACGAGCTGAAGCGCCTCGCCGGCAGTTGAGCCCGGGTCGTCCGGCCCGCGATGCCGCGGGGGGGGTCCGGGGGGCTGCCCCCGGCGGGCCACGCTCACGACGCGGGGGTCGAGGACACCCCCACCTGCGCCGGCCGCAGCAGGCGGTCGTGCAGCAGAAACCCTTCCGTCATCACCTGGATGATGTCGCCCGCCTTGGTGCCCGGCACCGGCGCCTCGAACATCGCCTGGTGCAGCTGCGGGTTGAAGCGCTCGCCCGCCTTCGGCGACACGATCGTGATGCCGTGCCGCGCGAAGACATTGGCCAGTTCGCGCAGCGTCAGCTCGATCCCCTCGAACAGCGCGGCGGACGCCGCCTTCTGCTCGTCGGTCGCCGCGTCGAGCGCGCGCTTGAGGTTGTCGTAGACCGGCAGCACGTCGCGGGCGAACTTGGCGCCGCCATACTGCTCGGCCTCGCGGCGGTCGCGCTCGCCGCGCTTGCGGGCATTCTCGGCATCGGCCAGCGCACGCATGAAGCGGTCGCGCATCTCGTCGCGCTCGGCGCGCAGCATCTCGATCTCGTCCTCCAGCGCGTACTCCGCCGGCTCCTCGGCCACGCCGTCATCCGCATTGTCCGCCGCCCTGTCGGCCGCCGCCTCGGCGGCCGTCTCCGGCGCCGGACCCGCCTCCGGCTCGTCCACGATCTGCTGCTTCTTCGCTTCCGCCATGCCTTACCCCTTGGTCGGGCCGGACAGCATCCGGCCCACGAGCTGCGCCGTGTAGTCGACGATCGGCACGATGCGGCCGTAGTTCAGCCGCGTCGGCCCGATCACGCCGACGGCGCCGATGATCTTCCGGTCGGCGTTCATATAAGGAGAAACGACCAGAGAGGAACCCGAAAGTGAGAAGAGCTTGTTCTCCGAGCCGATGAAGATGCGCACCCCCTCGCCGGCCTCGGCCAGCTCGAGGAATTCGACGAGGTCGCGCTTGCGCTCCAGGTCGTCGAACAGCATCCGGATGCGGTCGAGGTCCTCGGCCTCGGCGCTGCCGTCGAGCAGGTTCGACCGGCCGCGCACGATCAGCCGCTCGTAGGGCTGGCCCTCGTTCTCCCACAGCACGGCGCCGCTCTCGACCATCTCGCGGGCGAGGCTGTCGATCTGCTGCCGGCGCGCCTTCAGCTCGTGCTCCATCGCGCTGCGCAGCTCGGCCAGGGTGCGGCCCTCGGCGACCGAGTTGAGGAAGTTCGCCGCCTCGCGCATCGACGACGGCGTCTGCCCCAGCGGCGGCGTGAACACCCGGTTCTCGACATGCCCGTCGGCGAAGACGAGCACGACCAGCGCGCGGTCCGGCGCGAGGCTCACGAACTCCACGTGCCGGATCGGCGCCTCGTGCTTCGGCGCCAGCACGAGGCTCGCGCCATGGGTCAGGCCCGACAGCGCCGCGCCCACCCGGTCGAGCAGGCCGCCCACGTCGCGCTCGTTGCTGCCCAGCGTCGCGTCGATCCGCTCCCGGTCGGCCTCGGCCAGGTTCGATACCTCGAGGAGGCCGTCGACGAACATCCTGAGGCCGACCTGCGTCGGCACCCGGCCGGCCGAGGTGTGCGGACTGCCGAGCAGCCCCAGATACTCCAGGTCCTGCATCACGTTGCGGATCGTCGCGGCACTGACCCTCTCGCTCATCGTCCGCGTCAGCGTGCGCGAGCCAACCGGGCCGCCGGTATCGAGGTAGCTCTCCACCACCCTGCGGAACACCTCGCGGCTCCGGTCGCTCATCTCGCCGAGGATCGTGCTGGCGTCGTTCATGGTCGACATCCGAAACGGGGCACCGGACCTTACAGAGCAAGCGCGCGCAGCGTCAATGCGGTTGCATCGCCGTGCCCCGCACGGCATTGAGGCGCCAGCGAACGGGGAGGATCCGGCGATGCGCCCGTCTGGCCGCGACTTAAGCGCGATGCGCCCGATTTCAATCGAGACCGGTATCACCCGCCATGCCGAGGGCTCGTGCCTGATCCGCTGCGGCGACACCCATGTGATCTGCACCGCGACGATCGAGGAGAGGGTGCCGCCGTTCCTCAAGAACACCGGCAAGGGCTGGGTCACCGCCGAGTACGGCATGCTGCCGCGCGCCACCAACACCCGGATGAGGCGCGAGGCGAAGGAGGGCCAGTCCGGCCGCACCCAGGAGATCCAGCGCCTGATCGGCCGTGCGCTGCGCGCCGGCACCGACCTGCTGGCGCTGGGCGAAAAGCAGATCACGGTGGACTGCGACGTGATCCAGGCCGACGGCGGCACCCGCTGCGCCGCAATCACCGGCGGCTGGGTGGCGCTGCGGCTGGCGGCCAGCCGCCTCCTCAAGGCCGGCCTCGTGACCTCGGACCCGATCACCGATCACGTCGCGGCGGTCAGCGCCGGGATCTATGCCGGCCAGCCGGTCCTCGACCTCGACTACCCCGAGGACAGCGCCGCCGGGATGGACGGCAACTTCGTGATGACCGGGCGCGGCCGTCTGATCGAGGTCCAGATGGCTGCCGAGGGCTCGACCTTCTCGCGCTCCGAGATGGACGTGCTGATGAACCTCGCCGAGGCCGGCGTCGCCGAACTCGTCGCGGCGCAGAAGGCCGCGGTCGGATGAGGCGGCTCACCGCCGGGCAGCTTCTCTTCGCCAGCCACAACCTCGGCAAGATCGAGGAGGTCCGGGAGTTCGTGTCGCCGCACGGCATCGCGGTCATCGCCGCGCCCGACCTCGGCCTGCCCGAGCCGGACGAGACCGAGGCGACGTTTCTCGGCAACGCCCGGATCAAGGCCCATGCCGCCGCCCGCGCCGCCGGCCGGCCCGCCTTGGCCGACGACAGCGGCATCGAGGTCGAGGCGCTGGGCGGCGCGCCCGGTGTCTCCACCGCCGACTGGGCGATGACGCCGGCGGGCCGCGACTTCCTCCACGCGATGACGCGGACCTGGGCGGCGCTGGAGGCCATCGCCGCCCCTGAACCGCGCCGTGCCACCTTCCGCGCGACGCTGGTCATGGCCTGGCCCGACGGCCACGACGCGGTGTTCGAGGGGGATATCGCCGGCCGCCTCGTCTGGCCGCCGCGCGGCACCTTGGGCCATGGCTACGACCCGATGTTCCAGCCCGACGGCCACGACCTTACATTCGCCGAGATGACCCACGCCCAGAAGAACCGGATCAGCCACCGTGCCCGTGCCTTCGAGAAGTTCATCGCCGCCTGCCTCGGCTGAGGCCACCCCGGAGCCCGAGGACTGGCGCGCCGGCGGCTTCGGGCTCTACCTGCACTGGCCGTTCTGCCAGGCGAAGTGCCCGTATTGCGATTTCAACAGCCATGTCGCGGCCGGCATCGACCAGGCCCGCTGGCAGCGCGCCTACCTCGCCGAGATCGACCGCGTTGCCGCCGAGACGCCCGGCCGCGTCCTGCAGACGGTGTTCTTCGGCGGCGGCACACCCTCGCTCATGGCGCCTGAACTGGTTGGTTCAGTCGTCGACCGCATCCGTGCCCGCTGGCCCATGGCGAACGACCCCGAGATCACGCTGGAGGCCAACCCGACCTCGGTCGAGGCGGGCCGCTTCCGCGCCTTCCGCGACGCGGGCGTGACTAGGATTTCCATGGGAATACAGTCACTTGATGATGACCATCTGCGCGCCCTAGGCCGGCTCCACACCGCCGCCGAGGCCCGCGCGGCCTTCGGAATCGCGCGGGCGACCTTCCCGCGCGTCAGCTTCGATCTGATCTACGCGCGCCAGCACCAGACCCTCGCCGGATGGCGAACCGAATTGTCCAGTGCGCTAGAGATGGCGGCCGACCACCTCTCGCTCTACCAGCTCACCATCGAGGACGGCACCGCCTTCGGCGACCGGGCCGCGCGGGGCCGGCTGCCGGGCCTGCCGGACGAGGATGCCGCGGCCGACCTCTACCTTGCCACCGAGGAGCTCTGCGCGGCCGCCGGCCTGCCGGCCTACGAGGTCTCGAACCACGCCCGGCCCGGCGCCGAGTCGCGCCACAATCTGATCTACTGGCGCTCCGGCGACTATGCCGGCATCGGCCCCGGTGCCCATGGCCGGCTGACGCTCGGGCCTGCCCGCCTCGCGATCGAAACGCCGAAATCGCCGGCAGACTGGCTGGCGCAGGTCGAGCGTCTGGGCCATGGCGAGGCCGCGCGCGTCGCGCTGCCCTTGCCCGACCAGGCCGCGGAATATCTGATGATGGGCCTCAGGCTCGGCGAGGGCATCGATCTTGCCCGGCACGCCCGCCTCGCCGGCAGGGGGCTGCCCGCCGATAGGCTCGCGCGGCTTGCCGATCTCGGCCTCGTCGTGGCGGAAGAGGGGCGGCTCCGCGCCACGCCGCGCGGCCGGATGGTGCTGAACGCAGTGATTCGCGACCTCTTGCCGGAGTAGGCGATGCGCGCGATCTGGATCCTCGGTGGCGGCACCGCCCTTGCGCTCGGCTTCATCGGCCTGTTCCTGCCGCTGCTGCCGACCGTGCCGTTCCTGCTGCTTGCCGCCTTCTGCTTCGCGCGCTCGTCCGAGCGGCTGCACACCTGGCTCGTGACCCACCCTACCCTCGGCCCGCCGATCGACGACTGGAACCGCCGCGGCGCGATCCGGCGGCGCGCGAAATGGGCGGCGACGCTGTCGATCGCGGCGGCGTTCGGCCTGTCGCTCGCCCTCGGCGTCAGGCCGATTATCCTTGTTCTTCAGCTTGTTGCGCTGGCCTGCGTCGCACTCTTCATCTGGACGCGTCCAGAGGGCTGACGGTCAGCACGCGGCAGAGGTCGTCGAGCTCGCCGAGGTCGCGGAAGCGGATGGTCAGGGTTCCGCCCTCGCCCTTCTGGTCGATGGTCACCGCCATGCCCAGATTGGCCGACAGCTCGCCCTCCAGCGCGCGGGTATCGGCATCCTTCAGCGACACCTTGGCCGGGCTGATCACGGGCCCCGTGGTGGCGGGCTGCTTCGCCAGCCGCTCGGCATCGCGCACCGAGAGGCCCTGCGCGACGATCCGGCGGGCCAGCGGCAGCGGGTCGTCCATCACGACGAGCGCGCGGGCATGGCCGGCCGACAGCCGGCCATCGCGCAGCATCTCCAGCACCTCCTTCGGCAGGTTCAGCAGCCGCAGGAGGTTGGCGATGTGGCTGCGGCTCTGGCCCAGCGCCTCCGAAAGCCGCTCCTGGGTATGGCCGAACCGGTCCATCAGCTGCCGGTAGCCCTCGGCCTGCTCGACCGGGTTCAGGTCGGCGCGCTGGATGTTCTCGATGATGGCGATCTCGAGCACTTCGGTATCGTCGAGGTCGCGCACCAGCACCGGCAGTTCGTGCAGCTGCGCCATCTGCGCCGCGCGCCACCGCCTCTCGCCGGCGACGATCTCGTACGTGCTTGATCCTGAAGGGCTTTCCCGAACGATCAGCGGCTGGATCACGCCCTTCTCGCGGATCGACGCGGCCAGGTCCTCCAGCGCCCCGGGCGAAAAGCTCCGCCGCGGCTGGTTCGGGTTCGGCTTCAGGCTTTCGATCGGCACGCGCAGGTCGGCCCGCCGCGGCGCCTGCCCCGCCTCGGCAGGGGCCGCGTCGTCGCGCATCACGTCCTCGCGCATTTCGCCCATCAGGGCCGACAGCCCCCGCCCCAGCCCGCGCTTGCGTTCGCTCATGGCTCCCTCCTCATGCCGGCGCCTTCGCGTGCCGGCCCAGAATCTCCCGCGCCAGCGCCCTGTACGCCTGGCTGCCTTTCGAAAGCGTGTCGTAGGCGAGCACCGGCAGCGCATAGGAAGGCGCCTCGCTCAGCCGCACGTTCCGCGGCACCACCGTGCGGAACACCAGATCGCCCAGGTTGTCGCGCGCATCGGCCTCGACCTGCTGCGCCAGGTTGTTGCGCTGGTCGTACATCGTCAGCACGACGCCCTCGATCCGCAGGTCGCGGTTCGCCGACTGCCGCACCTCGCGGATCGTCATCATCAGCTGCGACAGCCCTTCGAGCGCGAAGAACTCGCTCTGCAGTGGCACCAGCACCGAATGCGCCGCGACCATCGCGTTCACGGTCAGCAGGTTCAGCGACGGCGGGCAGTCGATCAGCACGTAGTCGAACCGGTAGTCGTCGATCGCCGCCTGCCGAAGCGCATCATGCAGCAGGAACGACCGCTTCTCGTTGGCGACAAGCTCGATGTCGGCCGAGCTCAGATCGGTCGTGGCCGGCGCGATCCACAGATTCTTCATCGACGTGGTGCGCACCACATCCTGTAGTGGCGCTTCGTCGAGGATCAAGTCATAGGTGGTCTTGCCCCGCGTCCGCGGATCGATCCCCAGCCCGGTCGAGGCGTTGCCCTGCGGGTCGATATCGACCAGCAGCACCTTGCGCCCCTCCTCCGCCAACGCCGCGCCCAGGTTGATCGCGGTCGTCGTCTTGCCGACGCCGCCCTTCTGGTTGGCGACGGCGATGATCCGGGGCCCCGGCGGGCGGGTTGGGTCAAGCACGCGCGATGTCTCCGATGCACAGCACGACGGCATCGGGGTCCGTCGCGCTCGGATGTTTGTGGACCGAGAAGCGCCACCGTTCAAGCGCCTCCGCGACCTCTTCCGCATGCCGCGCGCCCTTCGGGAACAGCGCGATGCCTCCGGCGGCAAGATGCCGCTCGGCATGAGCAAGCAGCGTCGTCAGCGGCGCCAGCGCCCGCGCCGACACGAGATCGGCACCCAGCGGCGGCACATCCTCGATCCTCGCCGCCACCATCTCCACCGCGACACCGGCCAGACGCGCCGCCTCGGCGAGGAACGCGGCCTTCCGGCCATCGCTCTCCACCAGCGTGACCCGCAGTCCAGGCCGGCGCTCGGCCGCGAGAATGGCAACCACCAGCCCCGGAAACCCGGCCCCGGCACCGAGGTCGGCCCACGAGCGCCCGTCGGGGGCAAGATCCAGAAGCTGTGCGGAATCAAGGATGTGGCGGACCCAGACCGTATCCAGCGACGGTCTGGCGACGAGGTTGATCACGGGATTCCACTTGCGCAGCGCCGCAACGAGGCGGTCGAGCCGCTCAACTGTTTCACGTGAAACATCGAGAGCCGCAAGCACGGCCGACCGGCCTTCGTCGGTCATGCGGACTGGCGCTCGTCCGCCTTCAGCCGGGCCAGGATCAGCGTCAGCGCCGCCGGCGTCATGCCCTCGATCCGCCCCGCCTCGGCCAGCGAGGCTGGCCGGGCACGCTCGAGCTTGGTGCGAAGCTCATGCGACAAGCCGCGCAGGGCGCCGTAGTCGAACGCCGGCGGGATCCGTTGCGCCTCGTCGCGGCGGATCGCTTCCGCGTCGGCGGCCTGTCGGACGAGGTAATGTGCGTAGAGCGCATCACGCGCCAGTTGTTCACGCGTCTCCGGCGCCACGGCGGCCAGTTCGGGCGCCAGGCGGATCAGGCCGTCGAACGAGGCTTCCGGCAGGCTCAGCGCCTCGAAGCCGTCGCGGCGCGCGCCATCGACGCCGACCCGCGCCCCTTCGGCGGCGAGCTGCCGCGGGGTAAAGGACAGCGCCTCGAGCTGGGCGCGCGCCGCCGACAGCGCCGCCATCTTGCGGCGGAAGGCGTCGTGCCGGGCCGTCCCGACGCAGCCGAGCGTGACGCCCAGCGGAGTCAGTCGCTGGTCGGCGTTGTCGGCGCGCAGGCTCAGCCGGTACTCGGCGCGGGAGGTGAACATCCTGTAGGGTTCGGTCACCCCGCGGGACACCAGATCGTCGATCATCACGCCGATGTAGGACTGCGTCCGCGAGAACACCGCCGTCTCCCTCCCCGCAGCGGCGAGGGCGGCGTTGAGGCCAGCAACCAGGCCCTGGGCGGCCGCCTCCTCGTAGCCGGTCGTCCCGTTAATCTGGCCGGCGAGGTACAGCCCGGCGACCGCCCGGACCTCCAGCGTCGGCGCAAGCGCGCGCGGATCGACGTAGTCGTACTCGATCGCGTAGCCGGGCTGGGTGATGACGGCCCGGGTGAGCCCATGGATCGAGCGGACATAGTCCTCCTGCACCGCCGCCGGGAGCGAGGTGGAGATGCCGTTGGGGTAGACCGTGGGGTCATCGAGCCCTTCCGGCTCGAGGAACACCTGATGCGCCTCCTTGTCGGCGAAGCGGACCACCTTGTCCTCGATCGACGGGCAATATCGCGGGCCCACGCCCGCGATATGCCCGCCATACATGGCGGAGCGATGCAGGTTCTCGCGGATGATGGCGTGGGTCCGGGCGTTGGTGTGGGTCATACCGCAGGCCACCTGCCGTGCGGACGGCGCGGTCGAGAGGAACGAGAACATCGTCGGCGCGTCGTCGCCAGGCTGCAGTTCCAGCGCATCCCAGTCGATCGTGCGGCCGTCGAGCCGCGGCGGCGTGCCGGTCTTCAGGCGCCCGAGCGGCAGGCCGAACCCCTCGATCCGCTCGGCGAGCCGGATCGACGGCCGCTCGCCCATCCGCCCGCCGGGGCGGCGGTCGTCGCCGACGTGGATGATGCCGCGCAGGAAGGTCCCGGTGGTGAGCACCACGGCGCGGGCGCGGAGCGCGGTCCCATCGGCCAGAACGACGCCGGAAACCCGCGCGCCCTCCATCAATATATCGGTTACCTCTCCCTCAATCACCACAAGATCTGGGACAGTGCCGATCTCATGTTGCATCGCCTCACGGTAGAGGCGCCGGTCGGCCTGGGCGCGGGGACCCTGCACCGCGGGGCCTTTCCGGCGGTTCAGCAGCCGGAACTGGATGCCCGAGCGATCCGCGACGCGGCCCATCACGCCATCGAGCGCGTCGATCTCGCGCACCAGGTGGCCCTTTCCTAGGCCGCCGATCGCCGGGTTGCAGGACATCACGCCGATGGCGTCGCGGCGCAGCGTCACGAGCACGGTCCTCGCGCCCATCCGGGCCGCGGCATGCGCGGCCTCGGCGCCCGCATGGCCGCCGCCGATCACCACAACATCTAGAGTTTGTTCCACGTGAAACACCCAACTACTTGCCAATGCAGAACGAAGCGAAGATCTCGTCCAGCAGGTTCTCCACATCGACACGCCCGACCAGCGAATCAAGGGCGCGGACTGCGGTCCGAAGCTCCTCGGCCGCGATCTCGGAGCGGCCGGCGCCGCCTCTTACCTCATGGCGCGCCGATTCCATAGCCCCGACGGCCCTGAGGATGGCGGCGCGGTGGCGGGCGCGGGTGGCGGTCGCCGCCGGCGCCGCCCGGCGCTCCAGCACCGCCGCGATGCTGGCCACAAGCTCGGCAATCCCCTGCCCGGTGACGCCCGAGACCGCCAGCCCCGCGCCCGGCGCACCGAGATCGGCCTTGCCGTGGACCACGATGTCATCGCCCACGGGCGCGAGGCCGAGGGGGTCGCCTTCGCCGCCGAGCAGGAACACGCGCAGGTCGGCCGCGCGCGCCCGGGCAATGGCGCGCGCCACCCCGATCGCCTCGACGCCGTCCTCGGCGTCGCGCAGGCCGGCGGTGTCGAGCACCGTCACGGGCAGGCCGGCGAGGTCCATCCGCACCTCGATCACGTCACGCGTCGTGCCCGCCACCGCCGAGGTAATCGCCGCCTCGCGCCCGGCCAAGGCGTTGAGAAGCGTGGACTTTCCAGCGTTCGGTGCGCCCACGATCGCGACCTCGAACCCGTCCCGGATGCGCTCGGCAGCGACCGCGCCCTCGGCCTCGCGCCGCAGGTCGGCAAGCATCCTGTCGAGAAGGCCGAGCACTTCCGGCCCGACATCGACGGGCACGTCCTCGTCGGCGAAATCGATCGTCGCCTCGAGCAGCGCGGCGGCACGGATCAACATCGCCCGCCAGCCCTCGGCCTTGTCGCCGAGCGCGCCCGACAGCACGCGGAGCGCCTGGCGGCGCTGCGCTTCGGTCTCGGCCTCGATCAGGTCGGCGAGCCCCTCGACCTGCGCCAGGTCGAGCCGGCCGTTTTCCAGGGCCCGGCGGGTGAACTCGCCGGGCTCGGCCATGCGGAGCCCGGGCTGCGCTGCCAGCACCGCCAGCACCGCCGCGACGGTCGCGGGCGAGCCGTGCAGGTGCAGCTCGGCCACCGCCTCGCCGGTGAAGCTCGCATCGGCGGCAAAGAGCAGGACGAGCGCCTCGTCAAGCAGCTCGCCGCCGGCATCGGAGAGGCGGCGGAGCGCGGCGCGGCGCGGTACCGGCAGTGCCGCGCCCATCGCGCGCACCACCTCCCAGGCGCGGGGACCCGAGATCCGGATGACGGCAAGCCCGGCTTTGCCCCGGGCCGTGGCTGGGGCGAAGATCGTGTCCATCGCGCGGGCCCGGCGGCAGAACGCCTCAGGCGTTCATCGAATCGAAGAATTCCGAGTTCGTCTTGGTCTGCTTGAGCTTGGAGATCAGGAACTCGATGGCATCGGTGGTGCCCATCGGGTTCAGGATCCGCCGCAGCACATAGGTCTTCTGCAGATCGGTCTTCTCGACCAGCAGATCCTCTTTCCGGGTGCCGGACTTGAGGATGTCCATCGCCGGGAACACGCGCTTGTCGGCGACCTTGCGGTCGAGAACGATCTCGGAGTTGCCGGTGCCCTTGAACTCCTCGAAGATCACCTCGTCCATCCGGCTGCCGGTGTCGATCAGCGCGGTGGCGATGATCGAAAGCGAGCCGCCTTC
>CAZYBG010000038.1:0-27737 GCA_964645155.1 uncultured Rhodobacterales bacterium
GCGTGTAGACCGCCTCGTTGATCATCGGCATCAGGATGCGGTTGACGATGAAGGCGGGAAAATCCTCGGCGCTGGCCGCGGTCTTGCCAAGCCGTTCCACGACCCGCAGGCAGGCCTCGTAGGTCGCCTCGTCGGTCGCGATGCCGCGGATCAGCTCGACCAGCTGCATCACCGGCACCGGGTTCATGAAGTGGAAGCCCATGAACTTCTCGGGCCGGTCGGTGCGGCTGGCCAGCCGCGTGATCGAGATCGACGAGGTGTTGGAGGTGAGGATCGTGTGCGGCTTCAGGTGCGGCACGAGGTCCTCGAAGATCGCCTGCTTGACCGTCTCGCGCTCGGTCGCCGCCTCGATGATCAGGTCACACTGCCCCAGATCGGTCAGCCTCAGCGTGCCCCGGATCCGGCCGAGCGCCTCCGTCTTCTCGGCTTCCGTCACCTTCCCGCGCCCGACCTGCCGCTCGATGTTGCGGTCGATCGCCGCGACCGCCCGGTCGATCGCGTCCTGCGAGATGTCGGTCAGAAGCACGTCGTAGCCCGCCAGCGCCAGCACATGGGCGATGCCGTTGCCCATCTGCCCCGCCCCGACCACGCCGACCGACTGGATCTCCATCGCCATACCCCTTCCGCTTCCGAGGCGACCATACGCGGCGCGCGGACCGGCGCAAGCCTGGGGCCGGTTCGCTCGAATTTGCCGCTTTAGCCCTTTGGCAACGGCTGCCGCGGAATATCGGCCGCGGGTGAAGTCTATCCAGGGTGGGTGCAATGTCCTTTCTGTCACGGGCCGAGGGCCCGCTCGACTATCTTCAATGCCGCTATCCCGGCTCCAAGCTCCTGTTCCGCGGGCCGCGCCGCAGGCTCGATGCGCCCTATGTCGCGATGCTCGGCAGCAGCGAGACCTACGGTCGCTTCGTGCGCGACCCGTTCCCCGCGCTGGTGGAGCGCGGGCTGGGCAAGCCGGTGGTCAACCTCGGCTACGTCAATGCCGGGATCGACGTGTTCCTGAACGACCGCGCGGTGGCCGATCTCTGCGCCGGCAGCGCCGCGACCGTGGTCCAGCTGACCGGCGCCCAGAACCTCACCAGCCGGCTCTACGCCGTCCATCCCCGGCGCAACGACCGCTTCGTGCGCGCCGCGCCGCTGCTCGAGGCGCTCTACCGCGAGGTCGACTTCACCGAGTTCAACTTCACGCGGCACCTCATGGTCGCGCTGCAGGAGCGTTCGGCCGAGAAGTTCGGGCTGGTCGTGGCCGAGCTCCAGGCGGCGTGGTCGGCGCGGATGCGGCAGCTTCTGCGGCTGGCCGGCGGGCGGCGCGTCCTGCTCTGGATCGGCGAGGAGGCGCCGCACGACGGCACCACGATCAACGCCCGCGCACCGGACCCGCTGTTCGTGACGCGCGCCATGATCGACGATCTGCTGCCGCTGGTCGATGCCGTGGTCGAGGTCATCGTGGAGCCCGGCGCCGCCCCGGCCGGCACGCTCGGCATGGTGTTCGCGCCGGAGGATCGCGAGGCGGCGGAAAGCGCGCTGACGCTTCCCATGCACGCGGCCGTCGCCGACCGGGTCGAGGCCGCGCTGGCCCGTGTGCTCGGCTGACGCGCGAGGGGTGCGCGGCGGGCCGTGCGCGCCCCCGTCGCGCTGCCTGCGGGCTCAGAGCTTCTCGATCATCTCCGGTACGAGGGTGAAGAGGTCGCCGACCAGGCCGTAATCGGCCACCTGGAAGATCGGCGCCTCCTCGTCCTTGTTGATCGCGACGATCACCTTGCTGTCCTTCATGCCCGCAAGGTGCTGGATCGCGCCCGAGATGCCGACCGCGACATAGAGGGCCGGCGCCACGACCTTGCCGGTCTGCCCGACCTGCCAGTCGTTCGGGGCATAGCCCGAATCCACCGCGGCGCGCGACGCGCCGACCGCGGCGCCGAGCTTGTCGGCGAGCTTCTCGATCAGGTCGAAGTTCTCCTTCGACCCGATGCCGCGGCCGCCCGAGACGACGATGCCGGCCGAGGTCAGCTCCGGCCGGTCGGAGGCGGCAACCTTGTCCTCGACCCACTGGCTCAGCCCGGGGTTGGCGGCCGTCTCGATCGTCTCGACCGGGGCCGACCCGCCGGTGCCGGCCGCCTCGAAGGCGGTGGTGCGGATCGAGATCACCTTCTTGCCGTCCGACGACCTGACCGTCTGGATCGCGTTGCCGGCATAGATCGGTCGCTCGAAGGTCGCGCCGTCGACGATGCCGGAGACGTCCGAGATTACCATGACGTCGAGCAGCGCCGCCACCCGCGGCAGCACGTTCTTGGCGTCCGTCGTCGCCGGCGCCACGATGTGCTCGTAGCCCTCCGCAAGGCTCACGATCAGCGCGGCGGTCGGTTCGGCGAGGCGATGCCCGAGCGCGGCGTCTTCGGCCACCAGCACCTTCCTCACCCCGGCGATCTTCGCCGCTGCCTCGGCTGCATGGGCCGCCCGTGCGCCGGCGCACAGAAGCGTCACCTCGCCCAGCATCCCCGCCGCCGTCACCGCCTTGGCGGTGGCATCCATCATCAGCTCGCCATCGGTCACTTCCGCCAGAAGAAGAACGGCCATCAGAGCACCCCCGCCTCGTCCTTGAGCTTCGCGATCAGCTCGTCCACCGACCCGACCTTGACGCCGGCCTTGCGGCCCGCCGGCTCGACCGTCTTCACGACCGACAGCCGCGGCGTCACGTCCACGCCGTAATCGGCCGGCGTCTTCTCCTCCAGCGGCTTCTTCTTCGCCTTCATGATGTTCGGCAGCGAGGCGTAGCGCGGCTCGTTCAGCCGCAGGTCGACCGTGACGATCGCCGGCAGCTTCACCTTGATCGTCTGCAGCCCGCCGTCCACCTCGCGCGTGACGGTGGCGCTGTCGCCCCCGAGCTCGATCTTCGAGGCAAAGGTTGCCTGGCTCCAGCCGAGCAGCGCCGAGAGCATCTGACCGGTGGCGTTCATGTCGTTGTCGATCGCCTGCTTGCCGCAGAGGACGAGGCCCGGCTTCTCCTCGTCGATCACCGCCTTGAGAAGCTTCGCCACCGCCAGCGGCTCGATGTCCTGGTGCACGTCCTGCGCCGCCTCGATCAGGATGGCGCGGTCGGCCCCCATCGCCAGCGCCGTCCGCAGCGTCTCCTGCGCCTGCCGGACGCCGATCGACACCGCCACGACCTCTTCGGCCAGGCCCGCCTCCTTCATCCGGATCGCCTCTTCCACGGCGATCTCGTCGAACGGGTTCATCGACATCTTGACGTTGGCGAGATCGACGCCGCTTCCGTCCGCCTTCACGCGAACCTTCACGTTGTAGTCGATCACGCGCTTGACGGGCACGAGCACCTTCATCGGCGTGGATCTCCCTCATGGCTTCGGCCGCCTACTTAGCGGCTCGACGCCTCGCGAGACAGGGCAAAATCGACGCGGCGGCGCCCGGAGACGCCACGTCTCCCGTTCTGTTGCCGCGGCTGCATCCCGATGCCTATCGCCAGGCCCTACGCGAGAGTATGGTGATGCGTAGCGGTGACCGATTCCGTCTCCGCCCCGCGACAGAGTTTTTCAGCAACCGATTTCGCTCCCGCCGGATGCCGGCGGAGCCACAAGGAGTTACAGTAGATGCCTGCCCAGAGAGTGTATCGCTTCGACTATATCGCGCCGAACTCCCAGGCCGAACTCTTCAATCATGGATGGGATGTGACCGACGCCGTGAATTACAGCATCGTGGTCTATGCGGGTTCCGGTCCGGGAGTTCCGTTTCCCGTGGGTCATGCCACGGTAACCGAAGGCGAGACCCGGATGCATGTGAACGGCACCGTCGGCCGCCACGTCTACATCCGAAACAACGCCCCCTTCAACTCGTGCACGGTCGACGTGCTGGCACAGTGGCAGCAGGCATAGGACGGGAGATCGAGAGATGAAGATTGATGTATGGCATGATGCCTCGGGCACGATACTCGCCGTTGGCCGCCCGCTCGATGATCGGCGCGGTGTAGTACCGGCGGGCGGTCACCGCGTTTTGACCACGGACTACGATGGCGACGCCGCGCGGCTACACGAAAACTACTTCGTGGACGTGACGGCGGGGGCGTTGCGCACGGCGCCCAAGGCGAAGGAAGTCCCGGCCCTCTGAAGTCGGCCGACGATCGAAAGGTGCCGCCCGAGGCCGGTAATCGGTCTCCGGCGTCACCGGTTGGCCCCCGGAACCCACAGCACGTCGGCCCGGCCGTCGTCGTTGGCGATCCGTGACGCCACGAAGAACCAGTCCGACAGCCGGTTGAGGTACTTCACCGCCGCCTCGTTCACCGCCTCCATCGTCGCCAGTTCCACCGTCAGCCGCTCGGCCCGGCGGCAGACCGTCCGGCAGAGGTGGAGATGCGCCGACAGCGCCGACCCGCCGGGCAGCACGAAGCTCCGCAGCGGCTCGAGCCGGGCGTTCATCGCGTCGATCTCCCGCTCCAGCCGCTCGACCTGCGCCTCGACCATGCGGAGCACCGGATAGCCGGCCTCGTGGTCGCGCTCCATCTCCGGCCGGCAGAGGTCGGCACCGAGGTCGAAAAGGTCGTTCGAGATGCGCATCAGCGCGGCATCCATCTCGCCTTCCGCATGGAGCCGGGCGAGGCCCACGGTGGCGTTCGTCTCGTCGACGGTGCCGTAGGCCGACACCCGGGTCGCGTGCTTGGCCACCCGTGCGCCGTTGCCGAGCGCGGTTTCCCCGGCGTCGCCGGTCTTGGTGTAGATGCGGTTCAGGACGACCATCAGCCCGCTCCCTGCCCGCGCAGCCAGACGAACAGCACGATCAGCAGCACCGCCACGAACTGCGCCGCAAGCCGCCAGCGCATCAGCCGGTTCGACTTCGCGCCACGGTCGGCGCCGCCCTTGGCGAAGCCGCCGATGCCGAAGGCGAGCACGCCGAGCGTCGCCAGGCAGGCGGCGACGATGGCATAGAACAGGGGGTCGGAAAGCATGGGATCGTCCTTTCGCTACCTGCCGATGGTAGGCCGGAACGTCGCGCCGGCGAACCACGGAACCGCTTAGCCCTTCGCGAGCACCCAGTCGAGGGCGCGCGTGGGCAGCGCCCGCGTCAGCGCGGCCATCACCCGCGTCGGCGTCGTCACGCGGTAGCGCGGCCGCGGCCGCGGGCTTTCCAGCGCATGGACCAGCTTCGCGGTTACCGCCGAGGCGGGCAGCTCGAACCGGTCCGGCCCGCGCTTCTCGTAGAGCCGCTTCAGCAGGCCCGCCCGGTACTGGTCGGCCCGCGCCGAGCCCTCCCAGTCGATCCACCGCTCGAAATGCGGGATCGAGTTGGCGCGGATGCACGAGGTGATCGGCCCCGGCTCGATCAGGATCACGCGGATCGCCGTGTCGCGCATCTCGAGCCGCAGCACGTCGGTCAGCCCCTCCATCGCGAACTTGGTCGCGACATAGGCGCCGCGCCACTTCAGCGCGGTGAAGCCGAGCACCGACGAGCAGTTGACGATCCGCCCGTGCCCCTGCCGGCGCATCACCGGGATCACCCGGCGCGTCAGGTCGTGGACGCCGAAGAGGTTCGTCTCGAAGATCTCGCGCAGCGCACCGCGCGGCAGGTCCTCGACCGCGCCGGGGCAGGCGAAGGCGCCGTTGTTGAAGACCGCGTCGAGCGACCCGCCGGTGCGCATCAGCGCCTCGTCCAGCGCCCCGCCGATGCTCTCCTCGTCGTCATAGTCCAGCCGGAAGCTCTCCAGCCCCTCGGCGCGCAGGCGCTCGCAGTCGGCCTCCTGCCGGCAGGTGGCGAACACGCGCCAGCCGCGCGCGGCCAGGCCAAGCGCAGCGTCGTGGCCGATGCCCGAAGAGCATCCGGTGATGAGGATCGACCGTGCCGCCATCTGCCTGCCCCTGTCCGTCTAGCCCCGTCCGTCCGGCAGCGCCCGCCCCGGGGCGGCACCCTGCCCGGGGGGGCCGCGGCAGGCAAGGGGTCAGGCCGCGTAGGCCGCGCGCTCGAACGCCGCGTAGGTCTGCATGAACCGCGGCTCCACGAAGGGAAGCGACTGGGTCATCAGGACCGCGGCAAGGTCGGCGCCGGGGTCGAACCAGTAGTGGGTGTTCAGCACCCCCGCCCAGCTCTGCGAACCTGCGCGGCGCATCCCGGGGATGTCGGCCTCGTTCCGCAGGAAGCCGAAGCTGTGGGTCTTCTCGACCCCCTCGAACGGGTCGAAATCGGCGGTGACCGGCGGGGCGACGGTCAGCATCTTCTGGAACCTGAGCGGCCCCATGTGGTTCGCGAGCATCCGATCGACCGCGCCTTCGCCAAGCACCCGATGGCCGTCCAGCGCGCCGCGGTTGAGGAACATGCGCAGGAACCGCAGGTAGTCCTGCGGCGTGGAATAGAGGCAGTGCCCCATGCCGTAAACCTCGGGGCCCGAGGGCGGCGCCAGCGCGAACTCGACGAACTGCCCGTCCTCGCCCCGCGCCCGCACGGCCGCGAGCCTCGGCGCCATGTCGTCGCGCACCTCGACATCGGTGTCGGTCATGCCGAGGGGTCCGAACAGCTCGTCCTTCAGAAAGGCGTCGATCCGCTTGCCTGAGATGGCCTCGACCATCCGGCCCAGCCAGTCGATCCCGATGCCGTAGCCCCAGCGCGTGCCGGGGTCGGTCAGCATCGGGTAGAACAGCGCCGCCCGGGTGCCGGCCAGGATCGACGGGTGGCCGGTCTTCGCCATGTACTCGCCCGGCGCCGCGTTCCAGAACTCGTATTCCAGGCCCGAGGTGTGGGTGGCGAGGTGCCGCGCGGTGGCCCTCACCCTTGGCGCACGCAGGCGCGGGGTGTCGCCGTCCCAGCCGTCCAGCACCTTCACCTCGGCGAATTCGGGCACGACCTCGTCGACCGGGGTATCGAAGTCCATCTCGCCACGGTCGATCAGGATCATGGCTGCGGTCGACCCGACCGCCTTCGTCATCGAGAACACGCGGAACACCGTGCCGGTCGATGCGGCTTGCCCCGGCGCCGCCTCGCCTGCCGCGCCCGACCACGTCACGCCGGCCGCATTCCCCGTCATGCCGACGGCGAAGGGCACGTCCTGCTGCCGGACCGCGCGGTCCAGGACCTCCTGAAGTTCCATTGTCTCCCCCTGTTTCCGGGCGATTGTGCGGCGCCGCCCGATTCCGGGCAAGAGGCGCGCAGCGATTGCGGCTGGACCGGGGGCACGGGGCGAACTACACCACATCCATGTCCGATACGGCCGACGGCCCCAAGATAGAGCCTCAGGAATTCGCCGAGCCGCTCTCCCGCGCGATCGGCGAGCGGTACCTGACCTATGCGCTCTCGACCATCATGCACCGCGCGCTGCCCGATGCGCGCGACGGGCTGAAGCCGGTGCACCGGCGCATCCTCTGGGCGATGCGCGAACTGCGCCTGTCCTCGACGGGGGGCTTCCGCAAGTCGGCCAAGATCGCGGGCGACGTGATGGGCAACTACCACCCGCACGGCGACGCCGCGATCTACGATGCGATGGCGCGCCTGGCGCAGGATTTCGCCGTACGCTACCCGCTGGTCGACGGGCAGGGCAACTTCGGCAACATCGACGGCGACAACCCCGCCGCCTCGCGCTACACCGAGGCCCGCCTGACCGCCGCGGCCGAGGCGCTGATGGAGGGCGTCGACGAGACCGCCGTCGACTTCCGCGCCAACTACGACGGCACGCTGGAGGAACCGGTGGTGCTGCCGGCCGCCTTCCCGAACCTGCTCGCCAACGGCGCCTCCGGCATCGCCGTCGGCATGGCGACGAACGTGCCGCCGCACAACCTCGACGAACTGCTCGAGGCCTGCATCCACCTCGCCCGGGCGAAGAACTCCGAAGGCGTCCGCGACGACACCCTGATCGAGATGGTGAAGGGCCCCGACTTCCCGACCGGCGGCCTCATCGTCGAGCCGCCGGCCTCGCTGCGCGAGGCCTACCTCACCGGCCGCGGCTCGATCCGGCTGCGCGCCCGCTGGGCCCGCGAGGATCAGGGCCACGGCACCTGGGTGATCGTTGTCACCGAGATTCCCTACCAGGTGCAGAAGTCGAAGCTGATCGAGCGCCTGGCCGAGCTGATCCAGACGAAGAAGATCCCGCTTCTCGCCGATGTCCGCGACGAAAGCGCCGACGACATCCGCATCGTGCTCGAACCCCGCTCGCGCAACGTCGATCCCGAACTGCTGATGGGGATGCTCTACCGCAACTCCGATCTCGAGACGCGGTTCGCGCTCAACATGAACGTGCTGATCGACGGCCGGGTGCCCAAGGTCTGTTCGCTGAAGGAGGTGCTGCGCGCCTTCCTCGACCACCGGCGCGACGTGCTGCTGCGCCGCGCGCGGCACCGGCTCGACCGGATCGACCACCGGCTCGAGGTGCTGGAGGGCTTCATCACCGCCTACCTCAACCTCGACCGGGTGATCGACATCATCCGCTACGACGACGACCCCAAGGCCGCGCTGATCCGCGAGGACTGGGCCGCGAGGCGCCCCCGCGCCACCTCCGAGAAGGACTACGTGCCTCCGCCGCCGGGCGAGGGCGAGCTGTCCGAGGTGCAGGTCGAGGCGATCCTCAACATGCGGCTCCGCTCGCTCCGCCGGCTCGAGGAGCTCGAGCTGCGGCGCGAGCGCGACGCGCTGATGGCCGAGCGGGCGGAGCTCGAGGATCTGCTCGCCGATGACGGGCTGCAATGGGGCCGCATCGCCGACGAGCTGAGGGAGACCCGCCGGCGCTTCGGCAGGGACGCCCCCGGCGGCGCGCGCCGCACCGGCTTCGCCGAGGCGGGCGAGGCGCCGGACGTGCCCGCCGAGGCGATGATCGAGCGCGAGCCGATCACCGTCATCTGCTCCAGGATGGGCTGGATCCGCGCCATGCGCGGCCACCAGCCGCTCGACGCCGAGGTCAAGTTCAAGGACGGCGACGGCCCGCGCTTCGCCTTCCACGCCGAGACGACCGACCGCGTGCTGCTCTTCGGCTCGAACGGCCGGTTCTACACGCTGCTCGGCGCGAACCTCCCCGGCGGCCGCGGCATGGGCGAGCCGGTGCGGCTGATGATCGACCTGCCGAACGAGGCCGAGATCGTCGCCCTGATGCCGCACCGCCCCGGTGGCAGGCTGATCGTCGCCTCGACCGCCGGCGACGGCTTCGTCGTGCCCGAGGAGGAGATCCTGGCGCAGACCCGCGCCGGCCGGCAGGCGATGAACCTCGCCGGGGCGGTGGCGGCCGCCGCCTGCAAGCCGGTCGCGGGCGACCATGTCGCCGTCGTCAGCCAGAACGGCAGGCTCCTCGTCTTCCCGTTGGCCGAGCTGCCCGAGATGGCGCGCGGCAAGGGGGTGCGGCTGCAGAAGTACCGCATGGTCGCGGGCCGGCAGGGCATGCTCGAGCTCGACGGCGGGCTCGCCGACATCACCACCTTCGCCTGGGCCGAAGGCCTCAGCTGGACGATGGGCGGAGGCAAGACCCGAACCGAACCCGACATGACCGAATGGCTCGGCCCCCGCGCCGCCGTCGGCAAGCGCCCGCCGCACGGTTTCCCGAAGTCCAACCGCTTCGACTGAGGGGCGGGCGAAGGCCGGGGCGGGTGCCGCGACGCCGATGCGGGGCTGCAAGACCTGAACGCGCGGTACCACGACCCGAAGCTTGGGCTGTTCCTCCAGCCGGACTGGTTCGAGGTGACCGAGCGGGGGGATGCTTGCGTACCGTGCGGCTACGGCGTCTGCAGGGCCGTCAATTGGGCAGTGGTTGCTGTTCTTGCGGCTGTGGTGTTTGATCCGGTGGTTTGATGGTGCGATCCTTTCGAAGGAATGGACGGAAGCACCAGGGGACAAGTTCGTCACCGGAGCGCCACGACCACGTTCGCCGTCAGCGCTGCGATACAGCGATCGCAAGCTTCGCTCACGCAGTTGAGCCGGGAGTTGGGAGTCAACGCCAAGGCGGTGGCAAAGCGGCGCAAACGCGCGACGGGTGAGGACCTCAAGACCGGGCCCAGGGAGCCGCGCTCGACGGTACTGACCGAGGACGAGGCGGCGGCGGTGCACCGGGCTCGCCGACCCGCCGGTCTCTACACCCGGGGGCATCCTGCCCGCCAACGAGGCCGGGCGATCTGGTCCCTGATCCGACACCATCCCCGTCTCCGGCGCCACATGCTGCACCCCGAGCCGCAAGCTCCCCTCCGCCCGTGCGCCTCGGATCGGGACATCGACGATCTGGCTGGGGGCCGGCCGGCTGCCATCTTCGACGACGTTCGGCACCCGGAAGCGGCGGCAGGACGGCGCCGTAGCAGCAGCGCGGGGGCGGCGTGTCAGCCGTCGATCCGCAACTCGAACGGGGCGCCGCCGTCCTCGCTGACCGCGATCGTCGCTTCGCCGATAGACAGGATCTCCCATCGGGCGATGCGGCCGCCGGGATCGAGGCGGAACAGTTCCTCGCTGTCGGACATGCGCACCAGCGCCAGCCGCTGGTCGCCGTCGCCGATGATGCCGACAAGCATCAGGGCGGGCGGTGGCGCGGGGGGTGGTGCCTCGGGGGCAGCTTCCGGCCTGCGGCCCGGCTGGAACAGCGGCCGCTCCGCCGTGACGGGAACGAGTGCGGCCAACCGCTCCCTACCCTCGGCAAGCCGCGCCTCGAGGCTGCGGGCGGTGCCGCTGCCCGTCGCGGGTGGTGCCGCCGCGCCCTGCATCCAGACAGCCGCGGCGACCGTGCAGAACACCAGAAACACGAGCGGCCCCGCATGCCGGATGGCGGCCCGGCCGACCGATACGGCCGACTGCGCCGCGAGGGCAATCCGCCGCCCGCTCATCTCTGCGACAGCCCGTAGAGCGCCGCTTCGAATGCCACGTGCCGCTCGGCATTGGTGCGGCTGGTGCGCGCCCGGCGCAGGTTCAGCTGCTCGATGACGACAATCGGCTGCATCGCCGCGAGACCGAGCAGAAACGGCCCGAGCTCGGCTTCGGGCGCAATGCCGTTCAGCGTCAGATTCAGCCGGACGAAGCCATCGATCTGCTCGATCTGGTCGGCGCGGATCACCTCGATTTCGATCGCATGCACCTCGGCAAGTCCCTGCAGGTCGGTCTGCAGCGCCGCCTGGGCGAGCTGCGGCGTCTCGGCGGCATAGAACGCAGCCGGCGGCAGGCCAGCCCCGTCGGGTCCGCCGGCCGTGCCCGCCCGCGCGATCACCGCCTCCATCTCCGCGATGGCGGCACGCCGGTCGGCCGCACCCGAGATGAGCCAGAGCGCCGCCAGCGTCATCAGGCAGGCAAGACCATAGCCCGCAGCAAGTGCGACGCGGTGCGGCAGCGCGGGGTTCGCGAAGCGGAAGTCGCTCATGGCGAAGGCCCGGTCATGGTCGCCACGATGCGGAAGCGTTCGAGCGACTGCGTATTGTCGCGGGTCACCGGCGAGGCGAAGGCGATCTCGGTCAGTTCTGGAAGCGTGGAAAGAAGCCGGGTCACCTCGGCCGCCGAGGGGCCGAAGCCGGCCAGCGTGAGCGTGTCACCTTCGATCACCAGCTGATCGAGCCACGTGCCGTCGGGCAGAAGTTCGCTCAGCACGCCGGTGAGCGCCAGCCGCGCGGCCGATCGGGCGAGTGCCACGTCGAGTGAACGGATCCCCGCCGACGCCTGAGCCTCGGCGCTGAGCGCGCTCCGCGCCGCCTCGGCCTCGGCGCCGAGCCGCGCCCCCGCCAGCCCGAGCGAGACCGACAGTGCGGCGGCCGAGGCCAGAAGAATGGCTGCCCCCGCAAGCGTCAGCCGAAGCGTCACCGGCAGCCGGGCGATCACCGCGACCGGGCCGGGCGCGGCATCGGTTCCGCCGGCCCAGCCCGGTTGCGCGACAAACGACGCGCCCGCCACTTCGCGCCGCACCACGCCCGGGCGCAGTCCCGAGGCTGCCAGCGCGTCCAGAAGTGCGGTCACCTGCGCCTTGAGGGCCACGGCCGCGCGGATGCGCCAGTAGCCATCCGTCAGTTCCTCGGCCTGCCAGAACGAGAGGGACGCACCGTTGGCGAAGGGCGACCGGAAGCCGATCTCGGTCTCCACCATCCGGCGTAGTTCGGGCAGCAGCGCCGCCGGCAGAGTGAAGGTGATGTCGATGCAGCTCGTACCCGTGAACACGAGGTCGATAGGGCGCTGTCCGCTGCGCGCGGCGAGCGCGCCGAGCGTCTCGGCGCTGACCTCGGCCACCTCCGGGCGGCCGGCGCGGCGCAGCCTCGCCCCGTCCTCGCCAAGCTCGACATAGTCCTCCGACCGCGGCAGCGACGACGCTTGCGGCGCGGCAAGTTCAGCGAGCCCCTGGAGCGCGAGGTTGCGGATCCGGGTCAGGGCGTTGCGCCCCAGCGGCGTCGATATCCGCGCCAAGCCGACACCTGAGGTGTTGTCGGTCACGCCAGCCCTTCTCTTCCCCTGCGGTCTGCGTCCAATCCTACGCGCTGACCCTGAACAAGCTCAAATCACTAAAGCTGTGCCCCGGGAAGATCGTCGAAACAAGTCGCTGCGGCATGCCCATGTGTCGCACCATGATCTCGCCCACGACATCGCGGTAGCTTGTCACCGTCGGCAGCCAGTTCTCGCCGTAAGCAGCATCGTCGATGGTCTGGACGTCGGGTCCGATGCCCCCCGTGGTGGGCCCGCCGAAGGCGAACCACGCCCCGCCCTCGCCGTGATCGGTGCCCGTCGAGCCGTTCTGCTTCTTCGTCCGGCCGAACTCGCTGCCCACCAGCACCACGACGTCGCGCATCGCGGCGCCCATGTCGCGGTAGAACGCCACGAAATCCGTCGCGCCGGTGACCAGCCCGCGGTGATAGTACTTGCTCTGGTCGGTGAAGCGGTTCGCACCGGTGGCGATCTGGTCGGAATGCGTATCCCAGCCGATGTTCCAGTCGAGCGCCGCGACCTCGAGAGGGACGCCGGCCTTCAGCAGTTGCGCACAGAGTCGCAGGCCGCGCCCGAGATCGGTGTTGCTGTAGTTCAGGCCCCCTGCCGAAGGCTGGTAGTTCACGCCCGAAGCCTGAACCTCGGTGATCGATTCGAGCATCACGAGCTGGTTGTCGCGCACCCTTCCGTCCACGGCCGACAGATCGACATCATGCGAGGAGATCTCGCGCATCAGCGCGGTCAGCTGGTTGTCGGTGCAGCCCTGGCCGGAGCAGAAATCGTCGTTGGTCAGGTTGTAGCTCGACGATTGCTGGATTGCCGGTACGGTGATGGCCCCGCTGATCTCGGTGCTGATCGAGGTCTTGCCGGCGACGATGCCGCGCAGCGGATGCTGGGGGCCGCTCACGTTCTGCATGTAGCGGTTGAGATAGCCGTCGATGAGATCGTTGCGTGCGCCGGTTCCGATCCAGCGCTGGCAGTCGAAATGCGACCGGTTGGCCCCGGCGAACGATGTTGCCGGCGCCAGCATCATGTTGCCGGTGTCCCAGATCTCGCGCAGCATCTCGAGGTTCGGGTTCATGCCCCGCCTCTGGCTGCCGAGGCTCACGGCGCTGTTGGCGTCGTTGCTCGGCGGCTCGATGGCGAGGTCGGGCCGGTACATGTAGTAGAACGGGTCGCCGAACAACGGGAACAGATGCAACCCGTCGGCGCCGCCGCGCATGAAGACCTTGATGAAGGACTTGCCGCGCGCTGTCTGCCCAAAGGCGAACTTTGGTGCCCCGGCAAGGCCGGCCATGCTGGCGGCGGCGGTCAGCGAAGTCAGGAGATCTCTGCGCGTAATCATCTGTCGATCGCTCCGTCAGGGGATGTGCCGGTCATTGCAACTGGAAGCTCGGTGTGACGATGACGAGGCCCATGGCCCGCTCGAGGGCGCGCGTCTCGTCGGTCTCGCGGGGTTCGAAGATGCCGTCGCTGCCCTTCAGGACGCCGACGAGCGCCTCGAACTCCTCCCGGGTGAACCGGTCCGCGGTCGCTACGGTCAGCAGATAGGCCGCGACTTCCTCGGCGGTCTCCAGCCCGGCCGCCGTCACGTCGTCGACGAGGTCGATCCCGTAGCGCTCCCGTCGCTCGGCGATGTCCGTCATCTCGTTGTAGGACGAGATCATCGTCGCCGAGCTGACCCAGGCGCCCGCGACCTCCGGCAGGCCCGTCGGGACCGGGAAGTACAGGATCGCCTGACCGGACCGCTCGAAGGTCTCGCGCACCTGATCGTAGAATTCCTGCTCCATGCCCGGCTGCGGCCGGGCGCCGAAGGCACGGACGGCGGAGACCGCGTATTCGAACGGCGACTTGGCCTTGCTGCGCTGGTACTCGACCGTCGTGATGTAGGCAGGGTCGAGCAGGATCGCCCGCAGCACCGGCACGACCTGGCCGCCCGATTGCTGCCATGCGGCGGCGCAGGCATCGACGAAGCGCTGTGGCGGCGTGTCGGCCACGAGCAGCTGCACCAGCTTGCCGCAGACGAAGTTGCGCGTGCTCGGGTGCTGCGCGAGGATCGTGATCAGCTCCTCGCCCTCCTGGACGCCCGCAGCGCCGGTCCGGCCGGTGATCGTCGTGTTGAGGAAGCTGATCGTCTTGTTGCCGGTATCGTGCCGGTCGGGGAAGAACTGAAACCGGTAGGTCTCGGCGACACCGCTCGAATTGGGGTTGGTGCGTTCGTAACCCCAGCCGGTGAAGACGCGCGCCACCGCGATGATGTCCTCATCCGTATAGCCGGCGTTCACGCCCACGCTCGACAGTTCCAGGATCTCCCGGGCATAGTTCTCGTTGATGTTGTTGCGCCGGTTCTGATCGTTGTCGAGGAACTGCGACATCAGCGGGCTGCGCGCGCTGTAGAGCAGCAGATCCCTGAAATTCCCGAGCGCGTTGTCACGGTAGTACTGCCGGTCGTCGATGTTCTGCGCCCGGATGCCGGTATCCTTCGTCGTCGCGTGGAAGTGGTTTGCCCAGAAGTGCCCCATCACCTCCTGCAGTTGCTTCTCGCTGAAGGATGCGTGGGCGATGTCGTAGGCCATCAGCGACCTGAACATCTCTGTTTCGGATTCGGTCGTCCGTCTGAGAAGCGACCCTGCGTTCATCGACCGGAACGCCTGGTCGCGGAGGGCGGCGGGGTTCAGCTGTTCCTGCACGAAGGCGGTGAAGCCGATCGTCCTGAGACGGGCGTAGAGGTCGGGCGTCGGCCCGAACGTCAGTCGGCTCAGCGCCTGGGTGATCCCGTCCTGGACCGGCACGCCGGTCAGCGTGTAGGTGACAGGCTGCCCCACGGTGGCTCCCGACGCGCTCGACGCTCCGGTCAGGGTCACGGTCGCAGTCGGCCCCTGCCTGAAGTCCTCGGCGAACAGCCGGACGGCGAACTGCCCTGTCTCGGGGCCGATGTCGACCGTCGTCGTCCGGCCTGACGGCGCGACGGCCACCTGTACCGTGTCGAACATGGCATTGTTCATGACCCGGCCGAACAGCGTCGTGCCGGTGTTCGGCACCTGCCGCTGGGCATTCCCGGCCGAGGTCAGCTGCAGGGCGGTCGTGATCGCCACGTTCTGCGGCGGGCTCAGCGGCGAGATGATGGCCGAGCCGGCCGGTGCCGGCGGCGGGTTCGGCGCGGGCGGCGGGTTCGGCGCGGGCGGCGGGTTCGGTGCCGGCGGCGGGTTCGGTGCCGGCGGCGGGTTTGGTGCCGGCGGCGGGTTCGGCGCAGGCGGCGGGTTCGGCGCAGGCGGAGGCGTGACCGCTCGGGTTCCGCCCAGCCGCGGCAGGCTTTGGAGGCCACGTGGAACGATCGTCCGGCTGCCCGCGAGAAGGTCGGAGACGGATCGCCGATCACTCCCGGCTCTGGGCGCGCTTCGGGACGTGCTTTCGCGACTCTCGGAGGTTCGCGCGCGCGAGGACGTGCCGCCGATCACGAAGGTCGAACGTGTCGTTTGCGCCGGCGTCGCCGCGGTGGACGTCACCGCGGGGGTCCGCAGCCGGGACACCCGCTCTTTGAACACCCGCTCCCGGGATGCGCGCGCCGTGGGCACCAGTTCCGCGGACAAGATCTCGGTGGATACGTCCTGCGGGCTGGTCGAAGCCGCGGCCGTCTGCAAGGCGCCAAGCTCGGTTCGGGCGGCCAGGATCGTGTCCGCCGTGCTGCGATCGACCGGCTCGGCCTGCTCCGCGATCGAGACGGCCGTGCCGCCCGAGGCGCCAAACCTGATCCGCCACCAGTCCGGATGATCGGCCGGAAGACCGCGGACTTCCAGCAGATGCTCGCCCGCATCCATCGACACGATGGCCGAGATCTCGGTTCCCACGGTCTCGAGCCGCGTGCCGGTCGCATCGATGGCAAGGCGGTCGTTGACGCGAATGGTGATCCCGGTATTGGCCGGTGCGCTCAGGCGGTAGAGACCCGATTGCGGCACGGTCACCTTCCGCAGGATGCCCTGGCGCTCGCCGGCGGGTATCGCGGGTTGCAGGCCGGACTGCGACTGGGTCCTGGACGGGCCTTGGGCGATCGCCACCGAGGACACCGCAATGACGGCGACGCCCATCAGAAGGCGCGCGAAATGCTTCGATCGGATCATCCCCAGGTCCCTCGAAATGTCAGCTGTTAACGCAGCGTTAGTTTTCGTTCCGGAATGTGGCGAAAAAACGATGCAACTTCGGCTCAGTTTCGTCACATTTCCAACATCTTTCCGCAGAAAACTGCGAAAATCCGCAGCCAAAGCGGCTATCGTTTCCACTCCTCAAACAAACTGGCATCTTGGCGGCTTCGCCGTCGAATCATTTGCCGGCTTCACCCGCCGCCCGTAACTTCAATGCGCGGCGGTCCGCCGATGGAACCGCCCCGGATGAGCAAAACCATGGCACGCATCCTGACCGTTCCCGCAGAGGATGTGGAGATCCCGCTCCGGTTCCTCTCTGACGGGACGTTGGGGGCAGCCGACGTGGCCCGGGTGCGGCAGGTCGCGGGTTCGACCGGGCAGCCTGTGCGAATCGTTCTCGACCGCCTCGGCATCGTGTCGCAGAAGCTCTGGGCCGAGACCGTCGCCCAGGATCACCGGCTGCCGCTGATCGGGCTCGACGACTTCCCCCTCCGCCTGCCGCGCGACGCACGCCTCGCGCTCGACTTCATGAAGCGCAATGGCGTGGCGCTGCTGTCGCTCGACGGAGAGGTGCCGAGGATCGCCATCGCGAACCCTTCGGCGCAGATGGTCAGGCAGGCGTTGCGCATGATCTTCGGCGATCGGATCGACTATGTCGTCGCGACCGACCGCGACATCGAGGCGGCGCTGGCCCGCAGCGAAAGCGCCGAGCGCGCGGACGAGGCGGGATCCGCGCCGGTCGCGGTGGCCGAGAGCGACCTCGACACCGACCGGCTGATGGAGCTTGCCAACAACGCCCCCACCGTCCGCTATCTCGACTGGCTGTTCTCCCGCGCGGTCGAGACCGGCGCGACCGACATCCACGTCGAGGCGATGGAGAAGGGGCCGCGCGTCCGGCTTCGGGTCGACGGCATCCTCGCCGAGACCGATCCCGTCGACAGGCATCTCTACGAAGGCGTGATCTCCCGCCTCAAGATCCTCGCCGGGATGGACATCTCCGAGCGCCGCCTGCCGCAGGACGGGCGCATCCGCCAGAAATCAGCGGGCCGGCCGATCGACTTCCGCGTCGCCAGCGCGCCGTCGGTGCACGGCGAGACGCTGGTGCTGCGCCTGCTCGACAACAGCGCCGCGCGGGCCCGGCTCGACAGCCTCGACCTGCCGCCGGCGGTGCTGAAGTCGCTTCGTACCGCGCTGCGCCAGCCGAACGGCCTGATCCTCGTGACCGGGCCGACCGGCAGCGGCAAGACGACGACGCTGCATGCCGCGCTGGCCGAGCTCAACAGCTCCGGTCGCAAGATCATCACCATAGAGAACCCGGTCGAGATCCAGACCCCCGGCCTGATCCAGATCGAGGTCAAGCCCGACATCGGCTGGACCTTCGCAGCGGCGCTCCGCACCGTCCTGCGGCACGATCCCGACGTGCTGATGGTGGGCGAGATCCGCGATGCCGAGACCGCCGAGCTGGCCGTGCGCGCCGCGCTGACCGGTCATCTCGTGCTGTCGACCCTCCATACCAACCGGGCGGCAGAGGCCGTCCTGCGGCTGACCGACATGGGCGTGCCCGACTACCTGCTGCGCTCGGTGCTGCGGCTCGTCGGTGCGCAGCGCCTGGTGCGGACGCTCTGCGATGCCTGCGCGCAGCCCGCCGCGAAGCGCGGCGAGGCGAAGTACGAAGAGTTTCTGGGCAAGCTCGCCCGCCTCGACCCCGGCCTCGGGCCGCCCGCCGGCTGGAGCCCGCGCGACCCGAAGGGTTGTCCCGCCTGCAACGCCACGGGCTATGCCGGGCGCGTCGCCCTGTTCGAGATGCTCGACGATACCCAGGTGGCCGGCGCCGGAGATCCGGGCCCGCGGCGCCGGACCATGGGGCTCGAGGGCATCGGGCTCGTCGCAAGCGGCCGGACCACCTTCGCCGAGCTGGTGCGCGTGTTCGGAGCCGGCAGGTTCTGGGCCTGACCCATGCGTGCCGCGGCCGTCTCACCAGGCGAAATCCTGTTCGACTACAGCGCCCGCGACGCCGGGGGCGGGCGCCGCAAGGGGCGCATCTCGGCCCGCGACAGCACCGACGCGGTGCAGCGGCTCCGGGCCGAGGGCCTGTTTCCGATCGAGGTCAGCGCTGCGGCTTCCGCCGTCCATGCCGGCGCCGGGCCGCGCCGGGCCAAGGGCCGGCTGACCCGCCGTCAGCGTGTCGATCTCATCGCCAGGCTGGCCAAGCTCACCGGCAGCCGGATCACGCCCGACCGCGCGCTGTCGATCCTCGGCGAGGGCGGCGACGGCGCCCTGCCGGCCGCGGCCGCGGCGCTCCGGCTCCACATGCGCGAGGGCGGCAGCCTGCTCGACGGATTGCGCATCCATGCGGGCCTCGACGACGCCGCGACGCTCGCCCTGATCCGCGGCGCCGAAGTCTCGGGCGAGCTGCCCGAGGCACTGGCGACCGCCGCCGGTATCCTCGAGCAGCGCCTGATGCTGGTCCGGCGGATCGTCACGGGCCTTCTCTACCCTGCGCTGCTGCTCGCGGTGGCGGCGATTTCGGTCGGCCTCATCATGGTGGCGATCATCCCGCAGTTCCGCCCGCTGGTCGAGGACCGGATGGACGCCGTGCCGCTTCTCGGCCGCGTCGTGTTCGCCGTCTCGGGGGCTCTCGCGGCACTCTGGCCGTTCCTCGTGACGCTGCTCGCGGCGGGCGCTGCCGGTGCCTGGCTGCTGCACCGCCGCGGCCGCGCGGCGCCCCTCGCCGCCGCGGCGGCGGCGCGGCTTCCCTTCGTCAGCGACGTGATCCGCCGCAACCAGATCACGGTCGTCCTGCATATCCTCGGCGCGCTGCTTCGCCGCGAGGTGGTGCTGTCCGAGGCGCTGCGCGTGGTCGCCGAGACGGCACCCGACACCGCGCTCCGCCAGGCGCTGACTGCCCTCTCCGGCCGGGTCGATGCGGGCGAGCCCTTGTCAACGTCGTTCGCGCAGGCAAATCTCCTGCCGGCCAGCGCCGTGGAGATGCTACGGATCGGCGAGGAGACCGGCGATCTCGCCGGCATGGCGGCCCGCGCGGCCGACGAGATGCGCGAGGCCGCCGACCGGTCGCTCGAGCGGTTCCTCGCGTTGTTCCAGCCGGCGCTCATCATCGGCGTCGGTCTCGTGGTGGGAGTGAGCCTCTATGCGCTGTTCTCGGCAATCACCGCAGTCAACTCGATCGCCTTCTGAAAGGGACGACGCCATGATGCCAACCGCCCCAGTCACGAACGCCCCGGCCACGAACGCCGCAGTCACGAACGCCGCAGCCACGAACGCAGGAGGCCGGGCCACACGCCACCGGGCCCGCCGGCGGCGCGCAACTCGGGGCTTCTCGCTTGTCGAGATGCTGGTCGCTGTCGCCATCATCGGCCTTCTCGTCGGCCTTGTCGGACCCGCCGCCATGCGCCAGCTCCAGGGCTCGCGCGTGAAGACCACCGAAGCGCAGATCGCCCAGATCCGGACCGCGCTCGACATCTTCCAGATCGACACCGGCCGCATGCCGACGCAGAGCGAGGGCCTGAATGCGCTCGTCGCCGATCCCGGCGGCCTGCCGGGCTGGAACGGCCCCTACCTGCGCGACGGCCGCATGCCCGTCGACGCCTGGGGCGGCGCGTTTGTGTTCGAGAACGACGGCGAAACCCTCCGGGTCATCTCGCTCGGCTCGGACGGCCAGCCAGGCGGGTCCGGGCAGAGCGCCGACATCTCGGGCTGATCCGGCGTGTCGCCCCGCTTCCGCCCGTCGTCTCGCAGCCGGGCCCGGGGCTTCGCGACGGTCGAGGTGCTCGTCGCGGTCGCCATCGTGCTGCTTGTCGGCAGCATCGCGATCCTCGGCTTCGGCGGAACCGACCGCGCCCGCGTCGCCGCGGAGGCGGCCGAGATCGCCCTGTTCCTGCAGGAGGCGCGCATGCGGGCGCTCGAGGCCGGCCAGCCGGTCGAGATCGTCCTGTCCACGCGCGAAGGGGTGCTCGCCGCCGGGGCCGCGCGCCATGCGCTCGCGGCCGGGATCGTGGTGGAGCCGGCCGAGGCGCGGCTCGTCCTGCGCCCGTCGGGCGAAAGCGAGGGCCTTGCCATCGTGCTCGTCCGCGATGTGGCCCGGGCCGAGGTCGTGCTCGACTGGCTCACCGGCCGGGTCGATGTCCGATGATGCGCGACCGCAGCAGCCGAGGCTTCACCCTGATCGAGACGCTGGTCGCGCTCGGCGTCGCCGCGCTGGTTCTCGGCGGCTTCTACCAGGCCCTCTCGACCGGCAGCCTGCTCGACCGGCGCGCGGCCGACCAGGCGGCCCGGGTGCTCCTCGCGGTGACCGTTCTGGACCGCGTGGGCGCCGATGTTCCCCTGCGCCCCGGCACCGTCGACACCGGCACCGAGGGCCGGCTCGCCTGGGAACTCGTCATCGGCGAGACGCCGGCCCCCGACATGCGGCTCGGCCCGATCTTCCCGGGCGAGCTGATCTTCGTATCGGTCAGCGTCACCGACCCCGAGGAGACGGACGCCGCGCCGGTCGTGCTGCGCGCCATCCGCTACGCCGAGGCGCCGCTGTGAGCCGGCGTCGCGGCAGCGGCGGCTTCGCGATGGCCGAGGCGCTGGTCTCGCTCGCCGTCGCCGCGCTGACGCTCGCGCTCCTGACGGGTGCCGGCTGGGGTCTCCGGCTGGTCTCGGAAAGCCGTGCCGCGGCGGCCCAGACCGGCGCCGCCGACTGGCTGGCAGCGCGGCGGGCGCTGCAGGGCTGGGCCGCCGGTCTGACCTCGCCCGGCCTCGGCCAGGCCGACGGCGCCTTCGCCGGCACCGCCACCACGGCCCGCATGGTCGTCGACAGTGCGGCCTCGGGCAGGCCCGCCGCCTTCGTCGCGGAACTTCGGGTCGAGCAGCGTGAAGAGGGCTTCGTGCTCATCGCGGCCCGTCACCTCGGCCAGCGCGACGCCCGCGTCGCCTCCGAGGCGCCCCAGGAGACCGAGATCGTGCGCACCGACCGGCCGATCCGGCTTCTCTACCTTCTGCCGCGCGAAGGCGTGGCGGGCCTGACCTGGCGCTACGAGACCGGTGGCGGGGCCCTGCCCGCCGCGATCGCCGTCGAGGTCGGCGACACCCGGGCGATCACCGCGCGGGTGTTCGCCAACCGCAGTGCCGTCTGTGTCTCCGGCCTCGGTCCTGGCGGCCTCGAGGACCCGCAATGCATCCTGCGCTGAGCGCCCGGCGCCGGCGCGGCGCGCGTGGCTATGTCCTGATCACGGTCCTCTGGGTCGGCCTCGCGCTGCTCCTCGCCGTCGCCGCATTCCTGGCCACGGCGCGTACCGAGGCGCTTGCCGTCAGGGCCGAGGTCGGCAGCGCCCGCGCGGTCGAGCTCGCGCGGAGCGCGCTCAACGTGGCGCTGGCCGATCTGGGGCGCATCGACCCTGCACAGCCGACCACCCCGCGCGACGGCAGTGCCGTCACCCTGGTGATGGCCGAGGGCACGGCGACCTACCGGATCATCGACGAGGCCGGAAAGATCGACGTGCTCCGCGCGCCGCCCGAACTCCTCACGCCGGCTCTCGCCCGCATCGGCGAGGCCGAGGGGCTCGATGCCTTCGACGCGGCGGGCATCGCGCAGGCGCTGGAGGCGTTCGCGCGCACTCCGGAAGGCGCGGTGGCGTCGGTCCACGACGCGCTCACCGCAGCCGGCCTGCCGGCGGCGACGGCGCTGGCGGCAAGTCGCTATCTCACCACGCTCAACTTCTCGGCCCAGGTGAACCCGCGCACCGCCCCGCGAGCGGTTCTCGAAGCGATCCCCGGCCTCGGCGTGGCCGATGTCGAGGAGATCCTTCTGCGCCGACAGACGGGCGAGCAGATGCCGCGTCTCGGCAGCGCCACGGCATGGCTCGTCGAAAGTGCCGGCCCGGTCTACACCGTCGAGGCCGAAGCCGAGCTCGCCACCGGCGGCCGGGCGCGGCTCGTCGCCGTGGTCGCCGAGCGCGGCCTCGCCTTCCGCGGCGGGCTCATGCGCTACGACATCCTTTCGGTGAGGATCGTGCGCTGAGCGACGATCTCGTCCTCACGCTCGCCGCCACGGCGGCGATGGTGGCGGGGGTCGCGCTCGGTCCCCTGCGCCTTGCGGTTCGCGCGGTCCTGCGCCGTGCCGGCGGGCGCCGGACCCTCGGCCGGCAGGCCGGCGTCACGCGCGGACTCGCGGCGGGGCTCGTCGCCGCGCCCGTCCTTGCCGGGGCGGCGCAGGGCGGCAGCGCCGCGATACATGTCGCCGCGATCGGCCTTGCCGTGCTTCTTGCCGCGATGGATTTGGCGTGGCGCTGGCTGCCCCACGAATGGACTTGGCCGCTGCTGGGCCTCGGGCTCGTCGCGGCCGCAGCCGGCGCGGCGCCCTCCGCAACCGCGCTCGGCGGCGTGGCCGGTGCGGCGCTTGGCGGCGGTCTGCTCGCTTTCGTGCAGCTGGGCTTCCGCCATGTCCGCGGCATCGAGGCACTGGGCACCGGCGACGTGTGGCTTGCCGCAGCCATAGGGGCTTTCACGGGGCCGGGCCCAATCCCTTGGGTGATCGCCCTCGCGGCTGTCACGGCGCTCGGTGCCGAAATGCTGGGCGCCCGGCTGTTTCCGGCGCCGCGACGGAGCCGGCTGGGCGTGGCCTATGGAACACATCTCGCGGTGATGTTCCCGATTTTCCTTCTATGAGAGGCATTTGCGCGCCGTCCTTGTGGTAGTCGTACGGCAGTGACGAGCACGGCGCACCGGGAATACCCGGGCGTAGGAAATCGAGGCAGGCCATGCGAACGCTTCTGATCTGCGCGACATCCGTCGCGCTGCTTTCCGCTTGTGACGACGCCGGCACCCGCGGCGATGGTGCCGAACGCCTGGAGCCGTGGCGCGCCCGGTCCATCCTCGGCGGCGGCGACGGGCGGGGCGCACGGCGCAGCGAAGGCCGCGTCACGGGCGGCCAGATGGTCGAAGCCGGGCAGGGCACGATCTACCCCGGCCGGCAACCGCTCTTCCGCGACAGCGATTTCGTCAATACCAACGGCGAACGCACCGTCTCGCTGAACCTCGTCGACGTGACCATCGCCGAAGCCGCTGCCGCGATCCTCGGCGAGCTTCTCGGCGAGAACTATGTCCTCGATCCGGCGGTGCAGGGCACCGTCAACATCCGTTCGACCCAGCCGATCAGCCGGACCACCGCCATCGAGGTGTTCGAGCTCGCCCTCAAGCAGAACGGCGCGGCGCTGATCCGCCGCGGCGACACCTTCGCGATCGTGCCGCTCTCGGGCGACCTCAGCATCGGCGCCAGCGTCGGTCGCGAGGTTCCGGTCGGCTACTCGCTGCGTGTCGTGCCGCTGGCAAACATCGGCGCACAGGAGATGGCGACGATCCTCCAGGCCTTCGCCGGCGACGGCATCGTCGGCATCGACGCGCAGCGCAACATCATCGTGCTCGCAGGCACCTCGGCCGACCAGCGCGCCTGGCAGGAGACCATCGACAGCTTCGACGTCGACTGGCTGGCGAACCGCTCGGTCGGCATCTTCCCGATCCGTGGCCGCTCGGCGCAATCAATCGTCGACGGGCTCAACCTTGTCGTCGAGACCGACGAGGGATTCGAGCCGATCGTCGTCTTCGAGGTCATTCCCGAGAACAACTCGATCCTCGCCGTCGCCAAGACGCCGAGCGCGCTCGAGAATGTCGCGGTCTGGATCCGGCGCCTGACGCAGGAGGGACAGAACGACGCCCAGGTCTATTCCTACGACATGAAGTACGCGCGGGCCGCCGATATCGCCCCCACGCTGTCGAGCATCCTCGGCGTCGAGGTCCAGACCTCCGCCGCCGTCGAGAGCGCCGGCGTCGATCCCGAAGTCGAGGCCGAACTGATGGAAGCGACCTTCGAGGGCGGGGCGATGGGCGACGTCAACGCCACGCGGATCGCTGCAAGCGAGGCGACGAACACCCTCCTGATCCACGCCACCCATGCGGAATACCAGCGCATCCTCGGCATGCTGCACCGGCTCGACGTTCCGCCGCGGCAGGTGCTGGTCGAGGCCACGATCGTCGAGGTGACGCTGAACGACGATCTCCGGTACGGCGTGCAGTACTTCCTCGAAGACAGCGGCAACAGCATCGGTCTCACCCGATCGACCACCGGCACCGGCATCAGCGCCGAGGTTCCCGGCTTCACCGCCGTCTTCGGCGGCGCCAATCCCGACGTCATCATCGACGCGCTCGAGGACGTCACGCGCGTCAACGTCGTTTCCTCGCCGAACCTGATGATCCTCAACAACGAGTCCGCGCGGCTGGTGGTGGGCGACCAGGTTCCGATCTCGGTCCGCACCGCCCAGGACGCCGATGAAGACTCCAGCGTCTTCATTTCCACCGTCGAGTTCCGCGATACCGGCGTGATCTTCGAGGTGACGCCGCGGATCAACTCGTCGGGTTCGGTCGTGCTCAACATCAACCAGGAGGTCAGCACGATCGGGGCGACCGATGCCTCGACCGGCAATCCGATCATCTCGCAGCGCACGGTGTCGAGTTCGGTCGCCGTCGACAGCGGCGAGACGATCGCCCTCGGCGGTCTGTTCGAGACGCGGACAACCCGCGGCCGCGCCGGCATTCCCGGCGCCTCGCGGCCGCCGATCATCGGCGCGCTGTTCGGGCGTCAGGCACGCTCGCGCGGCCAGACCGAACTGCTCGTCCTCATCACGCCGCGCATCGTCAACGACGCGATGGACGCCCGTCGGGTGACGCGCAGCCTGCGCGAGCGGGTGCAGAACATCCGCCTCGACGACGCCGCGCTGAGCAGCGCCGCCAACGTGCCGGCGCTGCAGACCGAGAATTCCGCACTCGTCAGCGCCCGCGCCGCCACGCCCCCGGCAGCGCCCGGTCCGGCGGTGACGACGGCCTCCCTGCCGGCCGGCGATGGAACGCACTTCGTCTATCTCGGCGCCTTCAGCAGCCCGCAGGCCGCGCAGGCCCACTGGGCACAGCTGTCGGCGGCCTATGCCGGCGTGCTCGGCGGCTTCGCGCCGCGCTTCCCGCAGAACGGCAATCTGACGAGCCTTGCAGTCGGTCCGATGAGCGCGGCCGCGGCAAGCCAGGTCTGCGCCGCCGTCCGGTCCGAGTGCTACGCCGCCAAGGCGGAGTGACCGGCCGGGACGGGGGGTTCTGCATCCGAAGGGCGTAACGGACGTCTGAGGCATGATTTCCTCCTTCCGCCGCCATCTTCGGTTCACGCGAACGATCTCGGCGGTGCCGAGGGCGTTGAAGCGGTTCATGAGGGGGACGCGGATCGGGATTTCGGCGGGCCGGCGGTCGGGGTCTCCCGGCTCGCGATGCGCTTGGGTACGTCAAGTATGATATCGCCTTGTTGATCGGTTCGACGGTCTGGCGGAGTTTCCCGTCTATCGAGCCTATGTCACGGCTCTGTTGCACAAATCGGGTGACAGGCGGACCTTCCCTTTCCCCGGACAGACTTGCCCGACGGCTTCCGTGTCGGGTATTCCAAGCGCGGTGAAGCCGTTCAGCACGGCAACACGGACCTGGAACTCGGCAACCTGACGGTCGAAGTCCCGCGCCATGAGGCGCTGACCCAGCAGTTTCACGCAATGCATCTTGGTCTCGACGCGGCTTCGTCGGTGATACCCGCTCCATCGTCGCCAGATGGTCCGTCCGAAGCGCCGTGATGCACGGAGGGCTTCGTTGCGCGCGACCGCACCGGCGGTGTCGGGCTTCCACGGTTTGGCGTTCTTGCGGGGCGGTATGATCGCGGCGGCACCGTGGGCGGCGATGGCGTCATGGCACTTGCGGGTGTCGAAGGCGCCGTCAGCGGTGACGCTGGCGATCTCCTGATCGGGCGGGATCTGGTCCAGCAGCTCGGGCAGCATGGGCGCGTCGCCGACATCGCTGGTGGTGAACTCGGCAGCCCGGATCTCCAAGGACTTCTCGTCGATCCCGATGTGGATCTTGCGCCAGACGCGCCGTCTGGAACCGCCATGCTTGCGCGCGTTCCACTCGCCTTCGCCCTCGACCTTGATGCCTGTGCTGTCGATCAACAAGTGCAGCGGGCCTGCTGATCCGCGAAAGGGGATGTTGACCTTCAGCGTCTTCTGGCGGCGGCTCAGCGTGCCAAAGCCCGGCACCGCCCAGTCCAGGTCGATCAGCCCGCAGCAGGCTCTCGACGAAGCCGGCCGTCTGGCGCAGCGCCATGCCGAACAGCCCGGGGCTCCGCCCGTTCAGGGCTGAAAACAGTCCACCGGACTGTTTTCCGGGCGCCCTTCACCCTTCATCGTCAGGCAGGTCTGGATGGCTGCGTCACTATAGCCGGGCTCTCGGCCTCGCTTGCCGGTGGGCGCGGCCTCCCAGGTCATGGCGGGATCGAACCAGATCGTCAGCGAACCTCGGCTCTTGAGCGCTTCATTGTAGTCAGGCCAGTTCCGGGTCCTGCAGGCGGGGGGTGTCGGTCTGCTCATGCCATCCAGCTACCACGCCGGATTCACGAGATGAATCCCTCAGACGACTTGTGCAACAGAGCCATCACCCGCTGCCGATCCTGCCGCGCACGCCGCCCGTCTGGCCGCGGTCGAGCAGTAGATGGTCGAGGATCACGCAGGCCATCATCGCCTCGCCCACCGGCACCGCCCGGATGCCGACGCAGGGGTCGTGGCGGCCCCTGGTCACGATCTCGGCCGGCTCGCCCGCCACCGTGATGGTCCGCCGCGGCGTCAGGATCGAGCTCGTCGGCTTGACCGCGAAGCGCACCACCAGGTCCTGCCCGGTCGAGATGCCGCCGAGGATGCCGCCGGCATGGTTCGACGCATAGGCCGGCCCGTCCGGCCCCATCGCGATCTCGTCGGCGTTCTCCACCCCGGTCAGCGTCGCCGCCGCCATCCCGGCGCCGATCTCGACGCCCTTGACCGCGTTGATCGACATCATCGCCGCCGCGAGGTCGGCGTCGAGCTTGCCGTAGACCGGCGCGCCCAAGCCCGGCGGCACGCCGGTCGCCACCACCTCGATCACCGCGCCGACCGAGCTGCCGCGCTTCCTCAGGTCGTCGAGGTAGCCCGCCCAGTCTTCGGCCGCGACCGGGTCGGGGCACCAGAACGGGTTGCGGCCGATCTGGTCGGCGTCGAACCGCGCCCGGTCGATCGGCCGCGGCCCCATCTGCACCATGCAGCCCCGCACCGCCAGCCCCGGCACCAGCCGCGCCAGCACCGCCCGCGCCACGCCGCCGGCGGCGACCCGCGCCGCCGTCTCGCGCGCCGAGGACCGGCCGCCGCC
>CAZYBG010000039.1:0-14409 GCA_964645155.1 uncultured Rhodobacterales bacterium
CCCCGGCATGCGCGCGACGGTGCCCTGCGCGGCGGCGGCGCCGGGCGCAGCCACCGGGCGGCCGCCTCTGCGCCGATCGGGGCGAGGCACCGCGCCGCCGAACACGGCGCCGCCACCCGGCATCCGCGGCACGACTCGACGGCTCCACGACCTCCGGGGCGTCGATGGCGCCCGGACAGGTTCTCGCGGGCAGTTGCAATCGGCCGCGTGGCGGAGGATCAACGCAGCGCGCCGGGCCGGGCCCCGGCCGGCGCGGCGGCAACGGCACCGGCGGACAGGATGCAACCGGACGAGGCGACACAGGTTCCGGCCGCGACCGGCCGGCGCTTTCCCGACCCCGGGCTGTTCGCCGGGCTGATCGCCGTTCTCGGCGCGGCGGTCCTCGCCGTCTATTTCGTCTCGGCCGCCGATCTTGTCGACACCAGCGGCCAGCGCGTCGGGCGCGACTTCCTCAACCTGCACGTGGCCGGCACGCTGATCGGCGAGGGCCGCGTCGCCGCGCTGTTCGACGGCGCGGCCTACCTGGCCGCCCTGCGGGAGATCGTCGGCGACCCGGACTATCCCGACCACAACTGGTCCTATCCGCCGCTGGTCTTTCCGCTCGCGCAAGCCGTCGCCGCGCTGCCCTATGCCCTCGCCCTCGCCCTCTGGCATGCGGCGGGCATCGCGGCGGTCGTCGCCGCGGCGCGGGTCCTGGGCCTGTGCGCGACGTGGGGCGCGGTCGTCGCATTCTCCCCGGCCGGCGTGCTGGCGATCTATACGGGCCAGAACGGCCTTTTCGCCGCGGCCCTTGTGGCCGTGGCGGTGCATCTCGGGCAGGCCGGGCGGCCGGTTGCGGCCGGCCTCGCCTGGGCCGTCCTCGCCGCGAAGCCGCATCTCGGCCTCGTCGTGCTGCCGATGCTCGGCGTTCAGAGGCGCCCCGGCGTGATCCTGGCCGGCGGCGTCTTCCTGGCGCTTGGCATCGGCGCGACGCTCGCGCTCTACGGGCCCGAGCCGTGGCAGAGGTTCCTGGCCGACACGGCCCCGCAGCAGCGCGCGGTGGTCGAGCGGGGCGAGGGGCTGCTGCTCTGGCTGATGCCGTCGTTCTTCATCCAGGGCCGGCTCTGGGGCCTCGGCCTGAGCGGCGCCTACGCACTCCATGCCCTCGGCGCGCTGCTGGCACTGGTGCTGCTCGCGCGCAGCCTGCCCGAGCGGCGGGGTACGGGGCGGGGCACGGGGCGCGACTGGCTCACCTGGCTCGTCCTCGGGACATTCCTCCTCCTGCCCTACAGCTTCTTCTATGATGTCGTCGTCTATCAGCTCGTCCTCGCCCTCTGGCACCGGACGCCCGGCCGGCTCTTCGCGATGGCCGAGGGCAAGGCGGCCTGCTATCTCTGGGCGCTCGCCTGGCTGATGCCGGTCGTCGGCATCGCGTCGGCGGCCTATCTGGGCCTGCAGCCGATGCCGTTCTTCCTTATGGTCCTGCTCTGGCGCCGCGCGATCGCCGGTCGCCAGGTTCCCGCGCCCGCCGATTGACAATCCCCGGCACGGGCCCACATCTTGCGCCGCCCGCCGGTCCGCTGCCGGTTCACCGCCGGCCCATCGCCGGGCGGCCTTGTATCCGGAGAGGTTCCCCATGCCCGTCGTCGTCGTCGAGTCTCCGGCCAAGGCCAAGACAATCAACAAGTATCTCGGGCCCGGCTATACCGTGCTCGCCTCCTACGGCCATGTCCGCGACCTGCCCGCCAAAGACGGATCGGTCGATCCCGAACAGGGCTTCGAGATGAAATGGGAGGTCGCGCCGGAAAGCCGCAAGCACGTCAAGGCGATCGCCGATGCGCTGAAGGACGACGACGCGCTGATCCTCGCCACCGACCCCGACCGCGAGGGCGAGGCGATCTCATGGCACCTCAAGGAGGCGCTGGCCAAGAACCTCAAGGCCGGCAAGACGGTCAGCCGGGTGACGTTCAACGCGATCACCAAGGCCGCGGTGACCGAGGCGATGCAGCACCCGCGCGAGGTCGATGTCGCGCTGGTCGAGGCCTATCTCGCGCGGCGCGCGCTGGACTACCTCGTGGGTTTCAACCTCTCGCCGGTGCTCTGGCGCAAGCTGCCGGGGGCGCGTTCGGCGGGGCGCGTGCAGTCGGTCTGCCTGCGCCTGATCGTCGAGCGCGAGATGGAGATCGAGGCGTTCCGGGCGCGGGAGTACTGGACCGTGACGGCCGGGCTCCTGTCGCCGCGGGGGCAGGAGTTCGCGGCCCGGCTCACCGTGCTCGGCGGGCAGAAGCTCGACAAGTTCGGCATTCCCACCGCCGCGGCGGCCGAGCTTGCCGTGCAGGCGGTGCGCTCGCGCGGCCTCGCCGTCAGGTCGGTCGAGGCGAAGCCGGCAAGCCGCAACCCGGCGCCGCCGTTCATGACCTCGACCCTGCAGCAGGAGGCGAGCCGCAAGTTCGGCATGGGCGCGCGGGCGACGATGAGCGCAGCGCAGCGGCTCTACGAGGCCGGGCACATCACCTACATGCGCACCGACGGCATCGACATGGCGCCCGAGGCCGTGATGGCCGCGCGCGACGAGATCAAGCGCCGCTTCGGCGCGGCCTACGTGCCGGCCAGCCCGCGATTGTACAAGAACAAGGCCAAGAACGCGCAGGAAGCGCATGAGTGCATCCGCCCCACCGAGATGAGCCGCGATCCCGCCTCGCTCCGGATCGCCGAGGCCGAGCAGCGGAAGCTCTACGATCTCATCTGGAAGCGGACGCTCGCGAGCCAGATGGAGGCGGCGCGGCTGGAGCGGACGACGGTCGATGTCGGCTCGACCGACGGCCAGGTCGAGCTCAGGGCGACCGGCCAGGTCGTGCTGTTCGAGGGCTTTCTCAAGATCTACGAGGAGGGGCGCGACGACATCGCGGCCGACGACGAGGACGGCGACCGCCTGCCGCAGCTCGCTGCGGGCGAGGCGGTCGAGAAGCGCGCGGTGACGCCGGAGCAGCACTTCACGCAGCCGCCGCCGCGCTACACCGAGGCAACGCTGGTCAAGCGTATGGAAGAGCTGGGGATCGGCCGCCCCTCGACCTACGCCTCGATCGTGACGACGATCCAGGAGCGGGAATATGTCCGCAAGGACAAGGGCCGCCTGATCCCGGAGGACAAGGGCCGCCTCGTCACCGCGTTCCTCGTCAACTACTTCCGCCGCTATGTCGAATACGACTTCACCGCCGATCTCGAGGAGCAGCTCGACGACGTGTCGGCCGGCAGCCGCGACTGGCAGGAGGTGCTGGCGCGCTTCTGGCGCGACTTCTCGGCCGCGCTGGGCGAGACGGCGGACCTCCGGATCTCGGAGGTGCTCGAGAAGATCGACGAGGTCCTCGAGCCGCATCTTTTCCCGCCGCGCGAGGACGGCGGCAGCCCGCGCCAGTGCCCGAACTGCGGGATCGGCCGGCTGAGCCTCAAGACGGCCCGGTCGGGCGGCGCCTTCATCGGTTGCTCGAACTACCCCGAATGCCGCTACACCCGGCCACTCTCCGCCCCCGGCGGCGAGGAGGAGGGCGCGGCCGAGCGCGTGCTGGGCCAGGACGGCGGCGACGACATCTGGCTGAAGAACGGGCGCTTCGGCCCCTATGTGCAGCGCGGCGAGGCGACGGCCGAGGCCCCCAAGCCGCCGCGGGCATCGCTGCCGAAGGGCTGGTCGCCCGAGGCCATCGACCTCGTCCGGGCGCTGATGCTGCTGAACCTGCCGCGCGCGATCGGGCCGCATCCCGACGACGGCGAGATGATCGAGGCCGGCATCGGGCGCTATGGCCCCTATGTGAAGCACGGCCGCATCTATGCCAACCTGCCCGAGGTCGACGAGGTCTTCACCATCGGGATGAACCGCGCCGTCGAGGTGCTGGCGCAGAAGCAGACCCGCGGCGGCCGGGGCGGTGCCGCGCCGGCCGGCCCGCTGCGCGAGCTAGGCGATCACCCCGAGGGCGGGCCGGTGCAGGTGATGCCGGGCCGCTACGGGCCCTATGTCAAGTGGGGCAAGGTCAACGCCACCATCCCGAAGGAGATCGCGCCCGAGACGCTCACGCTCGAGGCGGCGCTGGAGCTTGTCGCCAGCAAGGCGGCGAAGGGCGGCAAGAAGGCGGCCCCGCGGAAGGCGGCGCCCAAGGCGGCCTCGAAGCCGGCGACGCGGCCGAAGAAGCGCGCCTAGGGTCGGCCGAGCCCCGCCAGCAGACGCGACAGCGCCCGCTCGTAGGGCTCCGGCGCGGCGCCGGCGCTGATCGCAAGCGCGGCGCGATCGAAGGCGGCCGAGACGACCGTCGCGAGCGCGTCGAGCTCGGCGGCCGGAACGCCCCGCAGGGCGGCCGCGAGACCCTCGCGCAGCCGCGCGCGCCCCGTATCGGCGTCGACGGCGTCGATCTCGGCCTGTCCCAGCACCGCCGGTCCGTCGACCAGCAGAATGCGCGCCCGGCCGGGGACCCGCATCGCGGCAAAGAAGGCGTCTGCGCCGGCGCCGAGGCCGCCATCCGCCCCGCCGCTCGCGCCTGCGATCTCGCGGCCTACCGCAGCCGCCTCGGCGCGGAGGACCGCGCGAAACAGGTCGGTCTTGTCGGCAAAGTGGTGGTAGAGCGCGCCGCGCGTCACTTCGGCCCGCGCCACGATCTCTGGCGTGCCCGTGCCGGCGAAACCCTTCACGGCGAAAAGCGCGCGCGCGGCGGCCATGAGCCGCGCGCGCATTTCGGCCGAGCGGGCGTCGTTCGGCCTGCGTTCTGATTCTTCTTGCATACATACAGCCTGTATGTTTACAGATACGTGCAGACTGTATGTTTATATTGAGGAGAGCCCGATGCAAGTCACGCAATTCTATCCGGTGATCCAGACCGCGGACGTCGCTGGCACCGCGACCTTCTACATGCGCCATTTCGACTTCGGCCCGCTGTTCGAGGCGGACTGGTACGTCCACCTGCAGCATCGCGGCAACGCGTCGGTGAACCTCGCGGTGCTTGACGGCAACCACGACACGATCCCGGCCCCGGGACGCGGGACGGCCCGCGCCACGATCCTCAACTTCGAGGTCGACGATGTCGACGCCGTGCACGAGCGGATCACGGCGGCGGGGCTGCCGATGCTCAAGCCGCTCTGCGACGAGGCCTTCGGCCAGCGCCACTTCATCACCGCCGATCCGAACGGCGTTCTCATCGACGTCATCACGCCGATTCCGCCGGACGAAAGCTTTGCGGCGAACTACGCCGCCATGGCGCTGCCGGTCTGAAATCGCGCCGCGCCGCGGCGATTGACTCTGCCCCGCCTGCGCGAGACAACTCCGCGACCACGGCGGGAGGGATCGCACGGCATGAAGCGGAAGGTCTACGGCTCGGCTGCCGAGGCGCTTGACGGGCTGCTGTTCGACGGCATGGTGGTCGCCGCCGGCGGCTTCGGCCTCTGCGGCATTCCCGAACTGCTGATCGCCGCGATGCGCGACAGCGGCGTGAAGGACCTGACGGTCGCCTCGAACAACGCAGGCGTGGACGACTTCGGCCTCGGGCTCCTGCTGCAGGGCCGCCAGGTCAGGAAGATGATCTCGTCCTACGTGGGCGAGAACGCCGAGTTCATGCGGCAGTACCTCTCGGGCGAGCTCGAGATCGAGTTCAACCCGCAGGGCACGCTGGCCGAGCGGATGCGCGCGGGCGGCGCCGGGATCGCGGGCTTCTACACCAGGACCGGCGTCGGCACGGTGATCGCCGAGGGCAAGGAGCACAAGGAGTTCGACGGCCAGACGTACATCCTGGAACGCGGGATCGTCGCCGACCTGTCGATCGTGAAGGCGTGGAAGGCCGACGAGACGGGCAACGCCGTGTTCCGCAAGACGGCGCGCAACTTCAATCCGCCAGCGGCGATGTGCGGGCGCGTCTGCGTGATGGAGGTCGAGGAGATCGTGCCGGTGGGCAGCCTCGATCCCGACCACGTCCACCTGCCCGGGATCTACGTCCACCGGCTGCTGCAGGGCGCGCACGAGAAGCGGATCGAGCAGCGCACCGTCAGGAAGAGGGAGGCCGCCTGATGGCCGCCGAAGGCAGGGGCTGGGACCGCAACCGGATGGCCGAGCGTGCGGCCGCCGAGCTCGAGGACGGGATGTATGTCAACCTCGGCATCGGCATCCCGACGCTGGTGGCGAACTACGTCGGCGACAAGGACATCACGCTCCAGTCCGAGAACGGGATGCTCGGCATGGGACCCTTCCCGTTCGAGGGCGACGAGGACGCCGACCTGATCAACGCCGGCAAGCAGACGATCACCGAACTCCGCCGCACGTCCTACTTCGACAGCGCGACCTCGTTCGGGATGATCCGCGGCGGCAAGATCGCGATGGCGATCCTCGGCGCGATGGAGGTGGCCGAGAACGGCGACCTCGCGAACTGGATGATTCCGGGCAAGCTCGTGAAGGGCATGGGCGGGGCGATGGACCTCGTCGCCGGGGTCGGCCGCGTCGTGGTGGTGATGGACCATGCCAACAAGGCCGGCGAATCGAAGGTGCTGAAGCGCTGCACGCTGCCACTGACCGGCGCCGGCGTGGTGGACCGGATCATCACCAATCTGGGCGTCCTCGATGTGGTGCCCGGCGGCCTGAGGATCGTGCAGCTGGCTGACGGCGTGACCGAGGCCGAGCTGCGCGCGGTGACGGAGGCCACGATCGTTGGCTGAGTTCGAGATCGCCCGCGAGGTCGAGGGCAGCAAGGGCCGCTACGTGATCCGGCAGGACGGAGCCGAGGCGGAACTCACCTACTCGATCGCCTCGCCCGTCCTGGTGATCGCCGATCACACTGGCGTGCCCGACAGCTTCCGGGGCAGCGGCGCCGGCCGCGCCCTGGTGGAGCGACTGATCGCCGATGCGCGCGCCGAAGGGTTCAAGATCGTCCCGCTCTGCCCGTTCGTGAACGGGATGCGCCGGAGACATCCCGAATGGGCCGACGTCTTCAGCTGAGGCTCAGAGGCCCGCGACCTGCACGTTGAACACGCAGCCGTCCGACAGAAGCTGCGGCGGCGTCACGCAGAGCCCGCGCGCGACCGTCCAGGCGGCCAGCACCTTCGGCACGTAGTCGCGCGTCTCGCGATAGGGCGGCACGCCGCCATGCTCGCGCACCGCGCCCTCGCCGGCATTGTAGCCGGCCAGCACCAGCATCGGGTCGCCGCCGAACTCGCCGATCAGCCAGTCGAGATAGGCGACACCACCGCGGATGTTCTCGCGGGCATCGCCGATGTTGCGGACGCCGAAGCGTTCGGCCGTGGCGGGCATCAGCTGCATCAGGCCCGTCGCGCCCTTGTGGCTGACGGCGTCGGCGCGCCCGGCGCTCTCGATCCCCATCACGGCGAGCGCCAGCGCCGGCGAGACGCGGGTGCCGATGGTCGCCTCGAGGATCTCGGCGCCGTAGCGCTCGGCCATGGCCTGCATCGCCTGCAGCCGGGGGGTCGGCACATGGCCGCCCTGACCGTCGGCAAGCGCGGCGATCGCGGGGTCGAGACGGGCGGGCGAGGCCGAGGAGATGGCCGGAGAGACGAAGGTCCAGAACCAGGGATAGGCCGTGGCCGCGTCGGCCGTCGCTTCCGGCCCGCCTGCGGCCGGCGCCCGCGGGCGCTCCGCCCTCGGGTCGGGCAGCTTCGGCAGCGCGGCGAGGAACAGCGCCTGCTCCTCGGGGTCGATCTGCACCAGGATGCGCCGGCCCGTGCCCGACTCGGGCGGGCGCACGCGCTTGGCCTCGTAGACGGGAAGGGTCGGCGGATCTTCCGCCACTGCGCCGGACGCGAACGCGCCGGCGAGAATCGCCGCCAGGGCAACCTGCCGCTTCATGCCTGCCTCGATCTTCGTTTCTTTCTTGTTGTCCTCACAGTCGCAGAAATCCTGCCGTGTCGCTATCGTCAGTTGCGCGATCGGGGGCCGACCGCGGCCCACAATCCACAGATTCGGCGGCAAGTTTCGGACGACGGCGCGCGAGAACGGACTGTTTCCCGCAAAAACTCCTTTTTTGATCAAGATGTTAAGAACTCTTCGGCGGTCCTTCGCAGCGGTGCGAAAAAGGTACGACGAACGCCAAATTCCTGCCCGATTTGGGGGGCCTTATCTGCCCATACCGAGGCGGGAGAGTTCGGAGATGGCCGGACAGAACACGCCGCAACGGTGTGAGTTGTGACACCTAGATCCTTTGGAGGGACTACGAATGAAACTCTTCGCTCTCGTGAACCAGTTCAAGAACGACGAATCCGGTGCCGTGACGGTTGACTGGGTCGTGCTGACCGCCGCGATCGTCGGCCTCGGCCTGGCCGTCGTCCTCGCGATCCGTCCGGCGACCAACGCGCTCGCCACGAAGATCGCGAACGCCGTGAACTCGGTCGAGCCGGGCACGCTCTGATCCCGGACGTGAGGCAGGGCCGCCCGCCGAACCCGGCGGGCAGTCGAAGCCAGATCGACCTGAACGTAAAGCCGCGGGAATTCCCGCGGCTTTATGTTTCGTACCGCCCCCGGGCAACCGCACCTTGCCGACAGACTGTTTCCGTCGGCCCCGCGCAGAACCCGGCTTTGTCCTGCGGCCGCCCGGATTTGGCCGCAATGTAAGGCAAAGCTGATGCGGAGAGAGGGGTGGTTTCCGCCCCGCGGTCGCCCTCGCTGGAAGGTTGTCGAGAGATGCGCAGCAAGATTGTCGAGTTCCTTCACGGCGAAAGCGGCGCAGTCACCGCCGACTGGGTCGTCCTGACCGGGATGATCGTCGGCCTCGTCCTCGGCTTCAGCGTGATCTTCGGCGACGACATCTGGGGCGCGTCGATCAACGTGATGGAGAAGACCGGCGACGCCGCACTGGCCTCCGTCGACATCTGACCGTGCCCCGCTGCGGCGGCGTCTCGCCGTCGGGACGTCCGGGCCGCGACCCGGGATATGTGACAATCCCCCTCAATGCCCTGCACCGATCACGGGTTTGCCACAATTGGCTGTCACCGATATAGAGTATCGCCGCGCCGCGCTGAGTCGCCGCGCGCCATTGTTCTGCTGAGAAAGGTGACAGCATGCGCTTCGTGTTCGGCCTCGTACTTCTCATAGGGGTCGCCCTCGCCGGGGGCGCTGTCTACGTTGCGCAGGGCTACATCGACCAGTACGAGACGGAACTGGCGGCCGAGCGCGAGGCGCTCGCGCAGCGAGTGACGGTGAAGGAGATCTACGTCGCCGCGGCGCCGCTGCGCTATGGCGACATCCTGCTGCCCGAGCACGTGAAGCTTGTCCGCTTCCCCGAGGAATCGATGCCCGAGGGCGCCTTCTTCGACGAGGCGACCCTGTTCCCGAACGGCAATGCCGAGGCGCGCGTGGTCCTCCGCGCGATCGAGGTGAACGAACCGGTGCTCTCGACCAAGGTCACCGAACCGGGCGAGGAGGCGGGGGTTGCCACCTTCCTCGAAGCGGGCCGCCGTGCCTTCACGATCAACGTCGACGTCACCAGCGGCGTCTCGGGCTTCCTCAGCCCCGGCGACCGCGTCGACGTGTTCTGGAGCGGCGACATCAACGGCCGCAGCGCCACGCAGCTCATCAAGCCCGGCGTCAAGATCGTCGCGATTGACCAGTCGGCCGACCAGGACCGGCTCGAGCCGACGATCGCCCGCACCGTGACGGTCGAGGTTTCGCCGACCGACGTGGCTTCCCTGGCACAGGCCCAGGCGACCGGCCGGCTCAGCCTCGCCCTTGTCGGCGTCGCCGACACGACGGCGATCGAAGGCACGATCGAGGTCGACCAGCGCGCGCTTCTCGGCATTCAGGAAGACATCGTCGAGGAGGTGCAGCAGGAAGAGATCTGCACGATCAAGACACGCAGGGCGGGTGAACTGGTCGACGTCGTCATCCCCTGCACGAACTGATCCCGACCCGCGACCCGCCCACCGTAAGACCCGACGCCGCGCACCCGATATGGTGGGCGGCGTTTTCATTTTCCCGACATTTTGCGACTGTTGCAAGTTATCCACATCAAGACTACCGGCCAAGCATCTGATTCTTGCAAAAAAACCCCCACTGCCGCATGGTGAGCGCAATCAACGGGCGGCAAGACCCGGCAAATGAAGCGTGATCAGAGAGGCAGGTCACATGAAAATGAAGACGCTTTTGAAGGCAGGACTGCTGGGTTTCGCAGTCAGCCTTTCTGTCGCGCCCATCGCCGGCGCCCAGAACCTTCGCATCCTGAGCGGCAGCTCTTCCGAGCCGCTCCAGGTGCCCATGAACCGGGCCGTGGTCGTCGAGAGCGACCAGCCCTTCGCAGAGCTTTCCATCGCCAATCCGGGCATCGCCGACATCTCGACGCTGTCCGACCGGTCGATCTACGTGCTGGGCAAGGCGCCGGGCCGCACCACGATGACGCTGCTCGGCCCCGACGGGACGCTGCTCGCGAACGTCGAGGTGCATGTCACCCCCGACATCGCCGAGTTCAAGGAACGGCTGGGCCAGATCCTGCCGGGCGAAACCATCGAGGTGCGCACGGCGAATGACGGCATCGTGCTCTCCGGGACGGTCTCGTCGACCGCCCGGCTCGACCGCGCGCTCGACCTCGCCCAGCGCTACGCGCCGGACCGGGTGTCGAACCTGATGACGGTCGGCGGCAGCCAGCAGGTCATGCTGAAGGTCCGGTTCGCGGAAGTGTCGCGGTCGATCAGCAAGAGCCTGTCGGGCAACATCTCGCTTCTGAGCACCGACGATCCGGTGGGCCTGATCTCCGGGTCGCTCACCGGCGATGGCACGAGCAGGGGATCGCTCGGCTTCTCGGGCAACGTCGGCAGCCTCGAGTTCGAGGTCCTGCTGGAGGCGCTGGAGAACCGCGGCCTGGTGCGGACCCTGGCCGAGCCCAATCTTACCGCCCTTTCGGGCCAACAGGCGACGTTCCTCGCCGGTGGCGAGTACCCCGTTCCCGTCGCGCAGGACGACGACACGATCACGGTGGAGTTCAAGCCTTTCGGCGTCGAACTCAACTTCACGCCGCGCGTCGTCGACGGCAGCATCATCAACCTCGAGATCGAGGCCGCGGTTTCGGCTGTCGACCCCAATCTCAACTTCAGCGTCGGCGAGATCAATATCGAAGGCTTCAGCCGCCGCTCGACCGGCAGCACCGTCGAGATGCGTGACGGGGAGAGCTTCGCGATCGCTGGCCTGCTGCAGGACGACTTCCGCGACCTGAGCGGTCAGGTGCCGTGGCTGGGCGACATCCCAGTGCTCGGCGCGCTGTTCCGCAGCAGCGAGTACCAGCGCAGCCAGACCGAACTGGTCGTGATCGTCACGCCACATCTCGTCACGCCGGTGCGCGGCGAGGCGCTGGCGCTGCCGACCGACCGCATCCGCCCGCCGTCCGAGGCCGATCTCTTCCTGTTCGGCAGGACGGCCGGCGGGACTGGCGCTGCGGCCGAGGTCGCGCGGCAGGACTTCAATGGCTCCTATGGCTACGTGATGGAGTGAGACAGATGCGTATGCAGATCAGAACGCTCCTTTGCGCTGCCGGCCTGGTGGCCCTCGGCGCCTGCGGCGAGACGGGGCGCGACTTCTACGGCGAAGCCGGCGCAAGCCTCGACGAAGGCGGCTTCGGGAACCCGACGATGCAGAACATGCTGGCCCAGATGTGCATCGGCCAGGCGAAGGGCCACATCGTGCCCGATCCGATCGTCGTGCTCGACCCGCGGCAGAGCACGCCGAGCCAGCCGGTCTACTATCGTGGCCAGGTCCGCTGCTCGGGTCACCTCAACGGCAAGTATGCCGAGGTGATCTTCCAGGAGTACATCACCAGCGCGGTGCCGCTGCCGGTCATCGAGGAAGCGACCGCGGAAGAGGGCGGCGGCTGACACGCCGCTGCGCTGCCCCGCGAGGGGCGGCGCGAAGAAACTAGAGGGCGCAGCGGAAACCATGGTCCGCTGCGCCCTTCATCGTTCTGCGATACCGAATAATTAGGCTCATTCAGCCGCAATGTCGCCTAGATTACCCTTCACGTTGCCCATCGTCACAGAGAGTCGCTGATCCCGTCTTCCGGCGGTTCCGCTGTCTGTGATGGCGGGAAGCGGTATCCTCCCGCAGGACGAATCGGCTGAAGGAGCGTCTCGATGGCCACCACGTCTGCTCTGGGCTCGGAACCGGCGCCCATCGTCGCGTGCACGATCTCGCGCGACGTGCAGAACTTCGATCTGCTGATCGAGGACATGGAGGCCGAGCTCGGCGAGCGCTGGGGCGACCTGACATTCCGCGACGCGCTGGCCTTCCTCGGCCAGCCCGAGGCGCGCAGCCTCGAATTCGTGGCAGTCGCGATGGGCGCCGAGGACGAGGACGAGCTTTCGCTGGTGGGCGAGATCATCCGCACCGCCAAGGAAAAGAAGCTCAAGGTCATCCTGATCGCCGAGGATGTCGGGCCGATGGCGCTGCACCAGCTCCTCCGCCTCGGCGCCGACGATTTCTGCCCCTACCCGCTGCCGGAGAACGCGCTGCACGAGGCGATCAAGCGGGTCCGCTCGAACCGGTCCTCGCCGGCGATCATGCTCGACCCCAATACGCCGGCGAACCTGCAGGCGAACATCGCCGCCGCGGGCGACCGCGAGGGCGTCGTCCTGCCGGTGCACGGCCTGGCCGGAGGCATCGGTGCCACGACCTTCGCGGTGAACCTCGCGGCCGAGCTCGCGCAGATCGGCCATACGGTCGAGAAGGACAAGCTGAAGCCGCTCAAGGTCTGCCTCCTCGACCTCGACCTGCAATACGGCTCGGTCGGCACCTATCTCGACCTGCCGCGGCGCGAGTCGGTCTACGAGCTTCTGTCCGATACCGCGAACATGGATGCCGAGAGCTTCTCGAACGCGCTTCAGGCCTATGACGAGCACCTGATGGTGCTCACCTCGCCGGCCGACATGCTGCCGCTCGACATCATCGCGCCGAACGACATCGCCGCCGTCGTCGCGATGGCGCGCAAGCTTTTCGACTTCGTCGTGATCGACATGCCCTCGACCGTCGTGCCCTGGACCGAGACCGTCCTGAACGCCTCGCAGATCTACTTCGCGCTGGTCGAGCTCGACATGCGCTCGGCGCAGAACACGCTGCGCTTCGTGCGCGCGCTCAAGGCCGAGGACCTGCCGTTCGAACGGCTGCGCTTCGTCCTGAACCGCGCGCCGAAGTTCACCGACCTGACCGGCAAGGCCCGGGTGAAGCGGATGTCCGAAAGCCTCGACGTGAAGTTCGAGCTGCAGCTGCCGGACGGCGGCCTGCAGATCGCCGAGGCCAACGACCACGGCCAGCCGCTCTACAAGGAGGAGGCGAAGAACGTCCTCCGCCGGGAAATCGCCAAGCTCGCCGCTTCGATGCACGCCCTCGTGCAGACCGAAGCCGTCGCCGCCGAATGATGTTGAGAGGGTAGCTCATGTTCTCGCGCTACAAGAAAGCCGCGCCGACCCCGACCCCGTCGAAGCCCGAAGTGACCGCCGCCACCATGGCGCCTGCATCGACCACCAACAGCGCGCCGGTCCCGGCCGCCGAGCCCGCGACGAAGGTCGCCGTGCGCCCGGCGGCGGCGGTCAGCGCCGCCAAGGCCGCTGCACTGGCCACGCCGGCCGACAAGGAGAAGAAGCGCAAGGAGAAGCTGGCCGACATCAAGCTCGAGCTGCACAAGCGCCTGCTCGACAGCCTCAACCTGTCGGCGCTCGAACATGCGACCGAGACCGACCTGCGCCAGGAGATCGCCTCGATCTCGGCCGAGGCGCTCGAGGAAATGGCGATCGTCCTCAACAAGGAAGAACGCTCGACGCTGTTCCAGGACCTCTATGACGAGGTGACCGGCCTCGGTCCGCTCGAGCCGCTGCTCAAGGACGAGTCGATCAACGACATCCTGGTGAACGGCCCGCATCAGATCTTCGTCGAGCGCTACGGCAAGCTCGAACTGACCGCGACCACCTTCAAGAACGAGCGGCACCTGCTGCGCATCATCGACAAGATCGTGTCGGCGGTGGGCCGGCGCGTGGACGAATCGAACCCCTATGTCGACGCCCGCCTCGCCGACGGCTCGCGCTTCAACGCAATGGTGCCGCCGATCGCCGTCGACGGATCGCTGGTATCGATCCGGAAGTTCAAGAAGGACAAGCTCGCCATCGACGACCTGGTGCGCTTCGGCGCATTCTCGGAGGAGATGGCCGCCTATCTGCAGGCCGCGGTCGCGACGCGCCTCAACATCATCGTCTCCGGCGGTACCGGCTCGGGCAAGACGACCACTCTCAACGCGCTGTCTTCGTTCATCGACAACGCCGAGCGCATCCTGACGATCGAGGACACCGCGGAACTTCAGCTCCAGCAGACCCATGTGGGCCGGATGGAAAGCCGCCCCGCCAACGTCGAGGGCCGCGGCGCGGTGACCCAGCGGGACTGCCTTCGCAACGCGCTGCGGATGCGGCCCGACCGCATCATCGTCG
>CAZYBG010000039.1:14419-27073 GCA_964645155.1 uncultured Rhodobacterales bacterium
GCTGGACATGCTCCAGGCCATGAACACGGGCCATGACGGGTCGATGACCACGATCCACGCCAACTCGGCCCGCGATGCCGTCAGCCGTCTGGAAAACATGATCTCGATGGCCGGGATCGAGATGCCGATGAAGGCCATGCGCGGCCAGATCTCCTCGGCCGTCAACCTGATCGTGCAGGTCAGCCGCCTGCAGGACGGCTCGCGCCGGATGGTCTCGATCACCGAGGTGACCGGGATGGAGGGCGACGTGATCTCGATGCAGGAGGTGTTCCGCTACAAGCGCGTGGGCCTCACGCCCGAGGCGAAGATCATCGGCCACTTCACGGCGAACGGCGTCCGGTCGCACTTTGCCGAGCGCTTCCGCCAGTGGGGCTACGACCTGCCGCCGACCATCTACGAACCCTTTGATCCATAAGGACCCGTCCCGATGAGCATCAGCATCGAGCCGCTAATCTACGGCCTCATCTTCGTCGGCGTCCTGCTGCTGGTCGAGGGCATCTACCTCACCGTTTTCGGCAAGTCGATCTCACTCAACGCGAAGCTCAACCGCCGGATGGACATGCTCGAGAAGGGCGCCGGCCGCGAGCAGGTGCTCGAGCAGCTCCGCAAGGAGGTGAGCCAGCACATGAACGGAGCGGGCATCCCGCTCTACTCGATCCTGGCCGACAAGGCGCAGAAGGCGGCGATCGCCTTCTCGCCCCGCCAGCTGGTGATGATGATGGGCGTGCTCTCGGTGGTCGCGTTCCTGCTCCTGACGCTCGGCACCCAGGCGTCGCTGGCCATCCGGATTCTCGTATCGGTCGCGATGGGTGTGGGCGGCATCTACTTCTGGGTAAACCGCAAGGCCAAGAAGCGCCTCTCGCTGATCGAGGAACAGCTTCCCGACGCGGTGGAACTGATGGTGCGCTCGCTCCGGGTCGGCCACCCGTTTTCCTCGGCGATCAACATCGTCGCGAAGGAGGTTCCCGACCCGCTGGGGTCGGAGTTCGGCATCATCGCCGACGAGGCCGCCTACGGTCGCGAGATCTCGGAAAGCCTGAAGGCCCTCGCCGAGCGGATGGACATGCAGGACCTGCGCTTCCTTGCCGTCGCCGTCACGATCCAGGCGCAGTCGGGCGGCAACCTTGCAGAGATCCTCGATGGTCTCGCCAAGGTGGTCCGGTCGCGCTTCCGCCTGTTCCGCCGGGTGCGCGCGATCACCGCCGAGGCGAAGTGGTCGGGCATGTTCCTGTCGGTGTTCCCGGTGATCGCGCTCATCATGATCAACGTCATCGAGCCGACCTATTTCGACAACGTCAAGGGCACCTCCGTCTACATTCCGGCGGCGATTTTCGTCTGCGTCATGCTGGTGATCAACGTCATCTTCATGCGCATGATGGTGAACATCAAGGTCTGAGGGGGCCAGCGCCATGCTCGAATCCATCAATGCCATGCTGACCGGCATGTTCGGTCCGTTCGGCCCGCTGCTCGCCGTCGGGCTGCTCGGCCTGCTCCTCATCATCCTGACGCTGCCGACCTTCCTCCGGCGCCGGGCCGATCCGATGTCGCGGCTGAAGCGCGACACCGCGGTCATCGAGGCGGGCGGCAAGGACAAGAAGCGGTCGCTGCGGCACGGCAGCAAGGCCAAGTTCGAGCGCTTCGCCAACTTCCTCGAGCCGCAGGACGAGAAGGAGTACTCGGCGACCAAGCTGAAGCTGCTCCAGGCCGGTTACCGCGGCAAGAACGCGGTCCGGGCGTACCACTTCCTGCAATTCGCGCTGGGCATCGGCTTCCTGCTGATCGGCGTGATCTACGCGCTGGTCCAGGCGTCGTCGGGCCAGCCGTCCACGACCACCACGATCCTCTCGGTCATCATCCCGGGCGCTGTCGGCTACTATCTGCCGAAGTACTGGGTGCAGCGCCGGCTCGAGACCCGCAAGCAGGAGATCACCAACGGCTTTCCGGACTCGCTCGACATGATGCTCGTCTGCGTCGAGGCGGGCCAGTCGCTCGACCAGTCGATCGTGCGGGTCAGCAGGGAGATCAAGACCGGCTACCCGGCGCTCGCGGAAGAGTTCGAGATGGTCGCGAACGAGCTGAAGGCCGGCAAGGACCGCGTGACCGTGCTGCGCGACATGGCAGAGCGTGCCGGCGTCACCGACGTCTCGTCGTTCGTGACAGTGATGATCCAGTCGGCGACCTTCGGCACCTCGATCGCCGATGCGCTGCGCGTCTACGCGGCCGAGATGCGCGACAAGCGCGTGATGCGCGCCGAGGAGAAGGCCAACGTGCTGCCGACCAAGCTCACGCTCGGGTCGATGATCTTCACGGTGCCGCCGCTTCTCGTCATTCTTATTGGCCCCTCGATCTATGGTGTGTACATCACTCTGACGACCACCAGCGTAGGCCTTTAAGTCGAGAGAGATGCATTCCGGGATCAGGGCGCTCGCGCTCTTCCTCTGCCTGACAGTGACGGGCTGCGGCGACGCCCGCCTCGGCGGACCCGGGGAGGGCAACCCCTTCGCGCCGGCCGGGGTATCGCGCGTCGACGAGGCGGTGGACGGCCTCGTGGTCGGCCATCGGCTGATGGCGGCCGGCGAATACGAACTGGCGCTCGATGCCTATTATCGCGCCGCCGCGGAGTACGGGTTCAACGCCGATGTCCTGTCGGCGCTCGGCTCGGCGAACCTGCGGCTCGGCCGGCTCGGCCAGGCCGAAGAGGTCCTCCGCCGGGCCATCTCCGAGGACGAGCGCTTCGTGCCGGCCTGGAACAACCTTGGCGTGACGCTGATGGAACAGGGCAACGTCGCCGAGGCGCGCAACGTGTTCCAGACCGCCTACGCGCTCGATAGTGGCAATTCGGACCAGATTCGCGACAATCTTCGGTTGGCTATCGCAAAAATCGAACAACCCAGCTATTCTCCGCCCGCAGAACAAGAGACCTTCCAGCTGGTGCGGCGGGGCAACGGGCGTTTCCTGCTGCTGTCGACACCACCCTGAGAAGGCTGGATCGAGCAGCAGAGGACGCAGGCAAATGCGCCAGTCGAAACTTGTCTATCTGTGCCTTCTGGGCACCGTGGCCCTTGCGGCCTGCCAGAAATCCGACGACGCCGAGGTCGCCGCGGCGATGAAGGCGGTCAACGCCATCGACGAGTCGAACCTCGGGAACCTGATGCTCCAGGCCGCGGATCCGAACGAGGCGGCCGCCTATTTCCGCCGGACGCTGCAGGACAACCCCGACCGGATCGACGTGCAGCGCGGCCTCGCGCAGTCGCTGGTCCGCGCCCGCAAGCCGGGCGAGGCGGTGCCGGTCTGGGCGAAGATCGTTGAACACCCCGAGGCGGTGCCGCAGGACAGCATCGGCTACGCCGACGCGCTGATCCGCACCAACGAATGGGCCCGCGCCAGGCAGGTGCTCGACACCGTGCCGCCGACGCACGAGACGTTCGAGCGCTACCGGCTCGAGGCGATGGTGGCCGACGCGAACAAGGACTGGAACCGCGCCGACAGCTTCTACGAAACCGCCGTCGGGCTGACCACGCAGCCCTCGGCGGTGCTGAACAACTGGGGCTATTCCAAGCTGACCCGCGGCGCCTATGCCGATGCCGAGCGGCTCTTCAACGAGGCGCTGACCTACGACCCCACCTCGTTCACGAGCAAGAACAACCTCGTCCTCGCCCGCGGGGCGCAGCGCCGCTACCAGCTTCCGCTGGTCGACATGACCCAGACCGAACGGGCCGAACTGCAGCACACGATGGCGCTGACGGCGATCAAGCAGGGCGACATCAACACCGGCAAGGCGCTTCTCCAGCAGGCCATCGAGACCCATCCGCGCTACTTCGAGGCGGCGGTGGTCGCCCTCGAGGCGCTGGAATCAGGCTCGCGGACCTGAGGCGACGGACGGGCCGCCGCAATGGCAATGCCTGCCGAGGCCGCGCTCTGGTTCCTGCCCTTCGTGCTGCCCATCGCGATGTGGGTGGCGTGGTCCGACATGAGCCGGATGAAGATCCCGAACAAGGCGGTGCTCGCGCTTCTCGGGGTCTTTCTTCTGGTCGGGCCGTTCGTGCTGCCCTTCGGCGACTGGGCCTGGCGCTGGGTCCACTTTGCGGTCGTACTGGCCGCCGGGTTCGTCCTGAGCTCGATCCGCGTGATGGGCGCCGGCGACGCCAAGTTCGCCGCCGCGATGGCGCCATTCATCGCAGCGGATGATGTCCGCCTGCTTCTGCTGCTGCTCGCCGCCGTGATCCCGGCCAGCCTCGTTACCCATCGCGCCTTCCGCGCCGTGCCGGCCGTCCGCCGCGCCACGCCGGGCTGGGAGAGCTGGACCCGCCCGAAGGAGTTCCCGTTTGGCCTGCCGCTTGCCGGAACACTCGTCCTCTACCTCGCCGCCGCGGTGCTGCTATAGTCGGCCGCCGGCCGTGCTGCGGCCAGCCGCGACAGGCGCCTTAGTGCTGCCACGGTTCGCTGGCACCGTCCGGCACGCTGCGTTTCTCCTCCGGGGACAAACGGGCGAATCGCATGAGGCCAACCGACGAGGGCTCCCCAGATGAACATGCATGCCTCGAACGTCACCGCCCCCCCGGCGCCGCGCTCCATGGCGGAGCTCGGGCTTTCGATGGTCATGATCCGCGACATCCTGCTCAAGACGATGTTCCGGATGAACCTCGAATTGGTGTCGGAGATCAGCCGGGTGTGCTCGGTGCCGATGCCGATCGCACAGGAGATGGTCGACCTCGCCCGCGGGCAGAAGCTGCTCGAGGCGACGGGCACGCTGCACGCCAACTCGGGCGGCGAGATGGGCTACAAGCTGTCGGAGGCCGGCAAGGCGCGCGCCCTCGATGCGCTGTCGCAGTCGGAATACTACGGCGCCCTGCCGGTCCCGCTGGCCACCTACGAGGAGCAGGTCAAGCGCCAGTCGATCCGCAGCATCCAGCTGACGCGCGACGCGCTGCTCGGCGCGATGGGCCACCTGATCCTGCCCGACGAACTGATCGACCACCTCGGCCCGGCGGTCAGCTCGGGCCGGTCGATCCTGATGTACGGGCCGCCCGGCAACGGCAAGTCGTCGATCGCGAACGGCATCCGCGACGCCATCGGCGACAAGATCTTCGTGCCGAAGGCGATCGAGTATTCCGGCCAGGTCATCACCGTCTTCGACCCGATCGTGCATACCAAGGCCGAGGAGCAGACCGACGACCCAACCTCGCTGCGCCGCACCGGCAACCGCTTCGACAACCGCTATGTCTTCTGTGAGCGGCCGACGGTCATCACCGGGGGCGAACTGACGCTCTCGATGCTCGACCTCAACTACAACCCGACCGCGCGCACCTATACCGCGCCGCTGCAGATGAAGGCCTCGGGCGGGGTGTTCATCGTCGACGACCTCGGCCGCCAGGAAGAGCCGCCGCAGGCGCTCATCAACCGCTGGATCGTGCCGCTCGAGATGAACTACGACATCCTCGCGCTCCAGTCGGGCGAGAAGTTCGTCGTGCCGTTCGACACGCTCGTCGTGTTCTCGACCAACTTCCACCCGAACGAGATCTTCGACGGCGCCGCGCTGCGCCGGATCTTCTTCAAGATCAAGATCGACGGCCCCGACCAGGAGAACTTCTTGAAGATCTTCGCGATGGTCGCGCGCAAGAAGGGCATGCCGCTCGACGAGAAGGCGCTGCTTCACCTCCTGAAGGTCAAGTACCCGACGATCAACTACAACTACGCCAACTACCACCCGGTATTCCTGATCGACCAGATGATCTCGGTCTGCACCTTCGAGGGCATCCCCTACCAGATGACGCCCGAACTGATCGACCGGGCCTGGGAGAACATGTTCGTCCGCGACGAGAAGATCGCGCGCTGAAGCCCGGGCAAGGGGCCGACCGCCCCTTGCGGCCCGCCATACCGGAGGCGGGGAGGGTCCGGCGGCCGCGGCGCTGGCCCGGGCGCCGCCCCTGCCCTACCTTGTCGGCATGGCCGCCCTGCCCCCCGAGATCGCCACCTGGTTCGCCGCGCGCGGCTGGGCGCCGCATCCGCACCAGACCGAGATGCTGGAGCGCGCGGACGCGCCGGCGCTGCTCCTCGTCGCGCCAACCGGCGGCGGCAAGACGCTTGCCGGTTTCCTGCCGACGCTGCGTGATCTTTCCGCCGATTCCCGGCCCCGCCTGCACACGCTCTACATCTCGCCGCTGAAGGCGCTGGCGGCCGACATCCGGCGCAATCTCACCGGCCCGGTGGCCGAGATGGGGCTGCCGATCCGGATCGAGGACCGCACCGGCGATACCGGCAGCGCCCAGCGGCGGCGCCAGCGCGCCGACCCGCCGCACATCCTGCTGACGACGCCCGAGAGCCTCGCGCTCATGCTGTCCCATGACGATGCCGGGCGCACCTTTGCCGGGCTGTCGCGGGTGATCGTCGACGAGATCCACGCGCTCGCGGAATCGAAACGGGGCGACCAGCTCGTCCTGTCGCTCGCCCGGCTGCAGGCGCTGGCACCGGGCCTGCGCCGCGTCGGGCTTTCGGCAACGGTCGAGGACCCGGCCGCCATCGCCCGGTTCCTGGCCCGCCACCCCGACCCCTGCGCGCTGCTCCAGGCCGATCCGGGGCCGGAGCCCGACATCACCATGCTGGAGACCGGGGCGCCGCCGCCCTGGGCCGGCGGCGGCGGGCGCCACGCGATTCCGCGGGTGCTGGAGGAGGTCGGGCGCCACCGGATCACGCTGATCTTCCACAACACCCGCGCGCAGGCCGAACTGTTCTTCCGCGATCTGTGGATGGCGAACACCGAGGGGCTGCCGATCGCGATCCACCACGGCTCGCTGGCCCGCGAGCAGCGCCAGAAGGTCGAGGCGGCGATGGTCCGGGGCGCGTTGCGGGCCGTGGTCTGCACCGGCACCCTCGATCTGGGGATCGACTGGGGCGATGTCGATCTGGTGATCCAGGTCGGCGCGCCGAAGAACGTCAAGCGGCTGGTGCAGCGGATCGGCCGCGCCAACCACCGCTACAACGCGCCCTCGAAGGCGCTCCTCGTCCCCGCCAACAGGTTCGAGGTGGTCGAGTGCGTCGCCGCGCTGGAGGCGGTGCGCGCGCATGACCTCGACGGCGACCCGCGCCCGCCGGGGGCGCGCGACGTGCTGATCCAGCACATCCTCGGCCGCGCGGCCGCAGGCCCATTCGAGGCCGGCGCGCTCTACGACGAGATCCGCACCGCGCAGCCCTACGCCGCCCTGCCGCGCGATGCCTTCGACCGCTGCCTCGACTTCGCTGCCACCGGCGGCTACGCGCTGCGCGCCTACGACCGCTACCAGCGGCTGGTCGAACGCGACGGCCGCTGGCAGTTGCGCGACCCGCGCGCCGCGCAGCGGATCCGCATGAACCTCGGCACCATCGTCGGGACCGAGACGCTGAAGGTGCGCCTGCGCGGCCGCGGCGGCCAGCCGCTCGGCGAGGTCGAGGAGGACTTCGCCGCCACGCTCACCCCCGGCGACACGTTCCTGATCGGCGGCGAGGTGGTGCGCTACGAGGGCCTGAACGAGATGACCGTCGTCGTCAGCCGCGAGCGGGGGCGCGAGCCGCGGATCGCCGCCTTCATGGGCACCAAGTTCGCCACCTCGACGCAGCTCTCGAAACGCATCCTGGCGATGTTCCGGGCGCCGTCCTGGCCGAACCTGCCGGCGCATACCGCGCAGTGGCTCGCGCTTCAGCGCGAGGTGTCGCGGCTTCCCGAAGCCGACCGCCTGCTGGTCGAGACGTTCCCCCATGACGGCCGCGAGCACCTGGTCGCCTATGGCTTCGCGGGGCGCAACGCGCAGCAGACGCTGGGCCTGCTGCTCACGCACCGGATGGAGGCGCAGGGACTCCATCCGCTCGGCTTCGTCTCGACCGACTATGCGACGCTGATCTGGGGGCTCGACCCGGTGACCGACCCCGCGCCGCTCTTCGCGCCGGAAAACCTGCGCGAGGGCCTCGAGACCTGGCTCGCCGGCAACGCGGTGATGAAGCGCACCTTCCGCAACGCCGCGATCATCGCCGGCCTGATCGACCGCAACATGCCGGGCGGACGCAAGTCCGGACGGCAGGCCACGTTTTCCTCCGACATCCTCTACGACACGCTGCGCCGCTACGATCCCGACCACCTGTTGCTCGACATCACCCGCGAGGAGGCGCTGAAGGGGCTCGTCGATTTCGGGCGGATCGAGGAGATGCTGACGCGGATCGGCGGCCGCATCGACCATGTCATGCCGGGCCGGATCACGCCGCTCGCGGCGCCGATGTTCCTCGAACCGGGCAAGGTGCCGGTCGCCGGCGCCGGCCGCGAGCGGCTTGTCGAGGAAGCCGCGCGGCGGCTGATGGCCGAAGCCGGCCTCGCCTGAGCGCGACGGGGCCTCAGCGCGACGGGGCCTCAGCGCGACGGGGCTTGCACGGCGCGCGCCGCCATGGCACCGAACGAAGCATGAACGGATACGCCTTCTCCCTCGCCGGGGCCGAATTGACCGCGCTTCCATCCGGCGCGCTCTGGTGGGAGGCGCGGGCCCTGCTCGCTGTATCGGACCTGCATTTCGGCAAGTCCGACCGTGCCGCACGGCGGACCGGGCGGCTGCTTCCGCCCTACGAGACGCAGGAGACGCTGGCCCGCCTGGACGCCGACATCGCCGCGACACGGCCGGCAACCGTCGTCTGCCTGGGCGACAGCTTCGACGACACGCTCGCGGCCGAGGCGCTGGCCGAGGCGGACCTGCTGTGGCTGGCACGCCTGATGGCCGGGCGGCGCTGGGTCTGGGTCGCCGGGAACCACGATCCGGGGCCGGTCGCCATCGGCGGGACGCACCTGGCCGAGCTGCAGGAGGGGCCGCTCCGCTTCCGGCACATCGCCATGCCGGGGGCGGCGGGCGAGGTCTCGGGGCACTACCACCCCAAGGCGCGGCTTGGCCGCGGGATCGCCCGGCGCTGCTTTCTGACCGATGCCGCGCGGGTGATCCTGCCGGCCTACGGCACCTATACCGGCGGGCTCGGTTGCGACGATGCGGCCCTTTCGGGGCTGTTCGGCGCCGGCGCGCTTGCACTTCTCGTCGGGCGGCGGGTGGTCCCGGTGCCGATGCCGCGGCTTCAGTCGCCCCAGAACGTCTCGACCGCATCGAGATAGGCCCGGCTGACCGGCACCTCCGTCCCGTTCGACAGGACGAGCAGGGTGCGCCCGCCGCCACGGCGGACCTCGACCACGGCGTCTCGCGCGACCCAGTGCGACCGGTGCACCCGGGCGCCGGGCAGGCCCTCGATCTCGTGGAGCGCATCGGAAAACCGCATCAGGAGCCGGGCCGTTCCCCGTTCCGTCGCGACCTCGACATAGTGGTCGTTGACCGAAAGGTGGAGGATCGGGCCCTCGGCCTCCTCGGGCAGGCGGGCAAGCAGGCGCGGCGGCCCGGCCGCGACCGCCGGTGCGCTGGCGACCTCGCGGGTCAGGAAGTGCCGCAGCAGGGCCACCCCGATGCCGAGGACGGCGATGAGGAGCGCCGTGTTGGCATAGCCGGGCATCCGCGCCAGCGGCCCGCCGAGGATCTCGACGACCAGGCGGGGAAGCACCGCGGCCAGGACGAGGCCCGAGAGCACCGCGGCCAGGAACGAAGCGGCAAGGTAGCTCCTGATCCGCCCCACCGCCTGCAGCGTCACGCGCAGCGTCACCCCGCAGCCGAGCCCGATGCCGACGATGAAGAGCCAAAAGGCGAGGCGCTGCGGAACGGCCAGGACGTCGCTGCTGCCGAAGGCCCCGGAAAGGGTAAAGATAGCCGAGACCATCAGCCACGAGAGAACGGGGGTCGGCGCGACGAGGGCGCGGATGACCGCTCTGGGGTAACCTTCTGCCACGACCGGTAACCTGGAACACAAGGGACACGTGCAGTTATCGCAAGGTGATAGTTGCACCGCGTGATTTGTTCAACTACCGCTTGAACTGACGCAGCGTTAACCCCCATGCCACCGCTATCAGCCCGGAAATCTGACGAAATTCGCAGCAGCTTCGGCGCGCAGGGGTTGATGCTGACGGTCGGGGCCGAGCTTGTCGCGCTGGCAGAGGGTCGCGTCGGCATCGCCGCCCCGATCGGCCCGCAGACATCCCAGCAGCACGGCTTCGCCCATGCCGGCCTGACATTCGCCCTCGGCGACAGCGCGGCCGGCTATGCCGCGTTGAGCGTCATGCCCGAGGGCGCCGAGGTGCTGACGGTCGAGATGAAGATCAACCTCGTCGCCCCTGCCGCGGGCGAGCGGCTGCTTGCCGTGGGCGAGGTCGTCCGCGCCGGGCGGCGGGTGATCGTGGTGCGCGCCGAGGTCTTCGCCGAGCGTGGCGGCGACCGGCGGACGGTCGCGATCCTGCAGGGCACGATGATCCCGGCTTAGCCGCCGGTGGCTTCCCGGCCTGTGTCAGGCGGTCAGCCCCTCGGGCTCGGGCAGGCCGTTGGCGCGGCAGCACGCGATCAGCGTGTTGGCAAGCAGGCAGGCGATCGTCATCGGGCCGACGCCGCCGGGCACCGGCGTGATGGCGCCCGCGACGGCCAAGGCCGAGGCGAAGTCGACATCACCGACGAGGCGGGATTTCCCGTTCTCGTCCAAGCGGTTGATCCCCACGTCGATGACCGTCGCGCCGGGCCTGATCCAGTCGCCCTCGACCATGGCGGGGCGGCCGACGGCGGCGACGAGGATGTCGGCGCGGCGGCAGATGGCGGGGAGGTCCCGCGTCCGGGAATGCGCGATGGTCACGGTGCAGCTCTCGCCCAGCAGAAGCTGCGCCATCGGCTTGCCGACGATGTTCGACCGGCCGACCACCACCGCCTCCATCCCGGCGAGGCCGCCATGCTGGCCGCGCAGCAGCATCAGGCAGCCGAGCGGGGTGCAGGGCACCATCGACTTCTGCCCCGTCGCCAGCAGCCCGACATTGGAAATGTGAAAGCCGTCGACGTCCTTTGCAGGATCAATCGCGTTGATCACAAGGTCCGCATTCAGGTGAGGCGGCAGCGGCAACTGCACGAGAATCCCGTGAACTTCGGCATCAGCGTTCAGCCTGCGCACGAGTGCAAGCAGATCGGCCTCGGGCGTGTCGGGCGGCAGGCGATGTTCGAAAGAGGCCATCCCGGCCTCCTTCGTCTGGATGCCCTTGTTGCGGACATAAACCGCGCTGGCCGGGTCTTCGCCGACCAGGACGACCGCCAGGCCGGGGGTGATGCCGCGGCCCCTCAGCCCCGCGACATGGCTGGCGACCTGGCCGCGCAGCCGCGCCGCGAAGGCCTTGCCGTCGATGATCGTGGCGGTCATGCGGTCTCTCTCCGTCGGTCAGGATGGGCGGCACAACGCGTACACCGGCTGTACACCGGCTGTACACCGGCCGCGCGCCGCCCCCGCTCCGGGAGCCGCCGCCGCGGGCGTCAGAACAGCCCCTCGATCCGGCCCCCGGCATCGAGCCGGATGACCTCGGCCGAGGGCACCCTGGGCAGGCCCGGCATCGTCATGATCTCGCCGCAGATCACCACGATGAACCCCGCCCCCGCCGAGAGGCGGACCTCGCGGATCGGCACGGTGTGGCCGGTGGGTGCGCCGCGGACATTGGGATCGGTGGTGAAGGAATACTGCGTCTTGGCCATGCAGACCGGGAAGTGCCCGTAGCCTGCCGCCTCCCACGCCTTCAGCTGGTCGCGCACCGCCTTGTCGGCGATCACCTCGCCCGCATGGTAGATGCGCCGGGCGACGGTCTCGACCTTCTCGAAGAGCGGCATCTCGTCGGGGTAGAGCGGCGCGAACTCGGACGTGCCGCCCTCGGCCAGGCTGACCACCTTCCGCGCCAGATCCTCGATCCCGGCCGAGCCCTGCGCCCAGTGCCTGCAGAGGATCGCCTCGGCGCCCTGCTGGGCTGCATAGTCCCTGACGGCCTGCACCTCGGCTTCGGTATCGGTGCCGAAATGGTTGATCGCCACCACCACCGGCACGCCGAAGCCCTTCACGTTGGCGATGTGGCGGCCGAGGTTCGGGCAGCCCTTCCTGACCGCCTCGACATTTTCGGCGCCGAGGTCGGCCTTGGCGACGCCGCCGTTCATCTTCATCGCCCGGACGGTCGCGACGATGACCGCGGCGGCGGGCTTGAGGCCGGCCTTGCGGCACTTGATGTCGAAGAACTTCTCGGCCCCGAGATCGGCGCCGAAGCCGGCCTCGGTCACCACGTAGTCGGCGAGCTTCAGCGCCGTGGTCGTCGCGATCACGCTGTTGCAGCCATGGGCGATGTTGGCGAACGGGCCGCCATGGACGAAGGCGGGGTTGTTTTCCAGCGTCTGGACCAGGTTCGGCTGCATCGCGTCCTTCAGAAGCACCGTCATCGCGCCGTCGGCCTTGAGGTCGCGGCAGCAGACCGGCGTCTTGTCGCGACGGTACGCGACGACAATGTTGCCGAGGCGGTTCTGCAGGTCGGCGAGGTCCTTCGAGAGGCAGAGGATCGCCATGACCTCGGAGGCGACCGTGATGTCGAACCCGGTCTGCCGCGGGAAGCCGTTCGCGACGCCGCCGAGCGACACGACGATGTCCCGCAGGGCGCGGTCGTTCATGTCCATCACCCGACGCCAGGCGATGCGGCGCGGGTCGATGTCGAGCGCGTTGCCCCAGTAGATGTGGTTGTCGATCATCGCGCTGAGCAGGTTGTGCGATGAT
>CAZYBG010000040.1:0-26261 GCA_964645155.1 uncultured Rhodobacterales bacterium
CCGCCACGATCCGCGTGGTGCAGATCGAGCCCGGCCCGATCCCGACCTTGACCGCATCGGCGCCGGCATCGATCAGCGCCCGCGTCGCCTCGGCGGTCGCGACGTTGCCGGCGATTACCTGCACCTCGTTCGAGGCGCGCTTGATCCGCGCGACGACGCGGGCCACACCCTCGCTGTGGCCATGCGCGGTGTCGACCACGACGATGTCGACACCGGCATCGACCAGCGCCTCGGCCCGCTCGAAGCCGGCGTCGCCCACCGTGGTCGCCGCCGCGACGCGGAGCCGGCCGAGCCCGTCCTTGCAGGCGATCGGGTTCAGCACCGCCTGCTCGGTGTCCTTCAGCGTCAGGAGGCCGGTGAGCTTGCCCTTGCCGTCGGTCACCAGCAGCTTCTCGATCCGCCGCGCCTTCATCAGCGACTTCGCCGCATCGAGGTCGGCGGGCTCGGTCAGCACGGCGAGGTTGTCCTGCGTCATCATCACCCGGACCGGCGTGTCGTCGGAGGTGGCGAAGCGCATGTCGCGGTTGGTCACGATGCCGACGACGCGCCCGGCGCCGTCGACCACCGGAAAGCCGGTGACGTTGTAGCGCTCCTGCAGCGCCTTGGCATCGGCGAGCGTCTGGTCGGGGGACAGCGTGATCGGGTTGTAGACGATGCCGCTGACGAAGCGCTTTACCCGGCGCACCTCGGCGGCCTGCATCGCGGTGTCGAGGTTGCGGTGGATCACGCCGATCCCGCCGGCCTGCGCCATGGCGATCGCCATCCGGGCCTCGGTCACCGTGTCCATCGCCGAGGACAGCAGCGGGATGTTCAGCCGGATCGTCCGCGTCGCCCAGGTCGCGGTGTCGGCGGTCGAGGGCAGGACCGCGCTCGCCCCGGGCACCAGAAGCACGTCGTCGAAGGTCAGCGCCTCGCGAATCTCCATCGGTCGCCTCCGTGGAAGCCGTCGTTGGCGCCTGCCTGTTTCACGGGCACGGCGCGAAGGCAAGCCCCTTGCCGGGCCGGCCCCGCCGTGCTGAAGCTCGTCCCCGGGGGCCCGGTCCGGATGCGGGCGGGATGCGGGCCGGAGGGGCAGCGGAGCGGGACATGCGCGTCGCGATCGTCGAGAACATGGCGGGCACGCTGCACGGCCAGGTCGGCGTCGCGCTGGCCGAGGCGGGGGTGGCGACGACGGTGTTCCGGCCCTATGCCGGCGACGGGCTGCCCGCGCCGGGCGAGCATGACGGCCTCGTCGTCTTCGGCGGCGAGCAGGCGGCGACCGACGATGCCCGGCACCCCTACCTGCCGGCGCTCGCGGCGCGGATGCGGGCGTTCGGCGCCGCGGGGCGGGCGGTCCTCGGGATCTGCCTCGGGGCGCAGCTTCTGGCGCGGGGCCAGGGCGGCGCCAACGTCCTCGGGGCGGCGCCGGAATTCGGCTGGTGCCCGGTGCGTCTGACCGCCGAGGGGCGGGCCGATCCGGTGCTCTCGGCGGTGTCGGCGAGGTTCCGCATCTTCCAGTGGCACGCCGACACCTTCACGCTGCCGCCCGGGGCGGTGCAGCTCGCCACCGCGGGCGGTGCGGACGGTGCGGCGCAGCAGGCGTTCCGCGCCGGGCCGAAGGTCTACGGCACGCAGTTCCACTTCGAGGCGAGCCGCGCCGTCGTCGCCCGCTGGACCACGGCCTATGCGGCGCAGTCCGAGGCGCGCCGCCCCGGCTGGACCGCGGCGCATCGCGACCTGGCGCGCCGCCACGGGCCCGAGGCCGATGCCGCGGGGCTGGCGCTGGCGCGGGCCTGGGTCGCGCTGCTCTGAGCGCTCACGCCGCCGCGGCGTTGGTCCGCGCCGCCAGCGCGCCGCCGGGCCAGAGCCGCAGGATCCGCCACAGGATCACCACCACCGCCGGCGTGACCGCGGCCAGAAGCACCAGGCCCGCGGTGCCGGCCGCGCCCGGCCCCTGCGCCAGAAGCGCCGCGGCGGCGGCGGGCAGGGGAAAGCTGAACGCGCCCCAGAACGGCGAGAACCCCGCGGCGGCGATCCAGCGGGCGCGGACGGCCAGCGCCGCGAGAAGCGCCAGCACCACCAGCACGAAGCCCTGCGCCAGCGCCGCGTGGCCGAGCGACGCGGCGACCGTCGCGAACAGCGCCGCGGGCGCGAGGTGGATCGCGAGCAGCGGGCGCAGCGGTGCCGGCACGCCGTCGCGCGCGATCTGCCGGAGCGACAGCGCCCAGATCGCGATCGCCACGGGCAGGGTGCCCGCCAGGACCCAGGTCGCGAGGCCGGTATGGCCGAGCGGCACCGCCGCGAGCGGCGCGAGGATGAAGCCGACGAAGGCGAGGTGCCAGATCGGCGTCACCCGCCGCCCCTCGGGCGGCGCGCGGCGGAGCGCGGCGACGTAGAGCAGGGCCAGGCCCGCATGCAGCGCCAGCCCGCCGAAGAGAAGCCCGCGCGCGAGGCCCGCCGAATAGGGCAGCGCGGCCGCGGCGAGAAGCAGCACGCAGAGCGAGGCCGCGGTGAGGCCGCCGCGCCCGGGAAGCGCGCGCAGATCCTCGCCCACCACGCCCGGCCGCCGCGCCGCCTTGGCGAGGTAGGCGACCGCGAGAAACAGCCAGAGCGCCGTCGCGGCGCCGAGGATCGCCTCGCCGATGCCCGCGGGGGCACCGAACGCGGCCGCCCGCCGCCAGGCGAGGCCGAGGCCGATCAGTCCGAAGACCGGGGTGAAGAGCTGCGGCGGAAGCTGCCGGAACGGACCGGCCCGTGCCGCGGGCGCGCCGAGCGGAGGCGGGGCGCCGCTCATCCGCGCCGCCTGCCCGGGCCGGCCCCGGTTCTGGCGCCGGTTCTGGCCCCGGTGCTTGCCGCAGTTCGGGCCTGAGGAGGCCGCAGCCGGGGGCCGGCCGGCCCCCGCACGAAACCTGCCCGCGCGGCTGCGCCGGGTGCACGGGGCGCACGGCAGGGCAGGGCCGCAGGGCCCGCGGTCATCTCAGAACGGGATCTCGTCGTCCATGTCGGGGCTGCCGCGGCCGCTTCCGCCGCCGCCCGACCGCTCGCCCCGGTCGTCGTCGCGGCCGCCGCCATACTCGCCGCCGCCCCGGTCCTCGCCATAGCCGCCTCCACCGCCGCCGCCGCCATCGCGCCCGTCGAGCAGGGTCAGTTCGCCGCGGTAGGGCCGCAGCACGACCTCGGTCGAGTAGCGGTCCTGGCCGGACTGGTCCTGCCATTTCCGGGTCTCGAGCTGGCCCTCGATATAGACCTTCGAGCCCTTCTTGAGGTACTGCTCGGCGATCTTCGCGAGCGGTTCCGAGAAGATCGCGACCGAATGCCACTCGGTCCGCTCCTTGCGCTCTCCGGTAGCCTTGTCGCGCCAGGTCTCCGACGTGGCGATCCTGAGGTTGCACACCTTGCCGCCGTTCTGGAACGTCCGCACCTCCGGGTCGCGCCCGAGGTTGCCGACGATGATCACCTTGTTGACCGAACCCGCCATCTTCGCCTCCCGCCGAATCCGCGGCCCTGCCGCCGCCCCGTTACATCACCGCCCCTTGGTTAAGGGAAGGCTAAAGCGCCCCGGCCGCGCCTGCCTGCGGGCCTCGGCGCAGGCGGAACCCTGCGGCAGGGCACCTGCGCGTAGCGGCTGGCGCGACCGCGCGAAACCGGTATAGTCGCGGCGTCTGGAACGAGCCGCATTCGCGCACGAGAAACATTCGCGCACGAGGGACTGGGGGACGACATGCGACCGGGGACGTTCGGCAGCGCGGCGGCGCTCGCCCTGATCTTTGCGGCGCCCGGCAGCCTGGCGCAGGAAACCGCTTCCGCCCGCAACCGCATGGCGCTGTTCGCCAACCAGACCCGCGTGCTCGACAGCCGCGCGGCGGTGCAATACGCCAACTCGGTCCGGCTGCAGCCGGCGCCGGTGATCGTGCCGGGCCAGCCGGGGGCGATCCCGGGCTACGGCGGCACCTACCGGGGCGAGTATCTCGACCTCGCGCGCGCCGCGGCGCGCCGCCACGGCATCCCCGAGGACCTGTTCCTGCGCCTCGTCCAGCAGGAATCGGGCTGGAACCCCCGCGCGGTCTCGCACAAGGGCGCGACCGGGCTCGCCCAGCTGATGCCCGCGACCGCGCAGCGGCTCGGCGTCGACATGCACGATCCCCGCCAGAACCTCGACGGCGGCGCGCGCTACCTGAGGATGATGTACGACCGCTTCGGCAACTGGCGCCATGCGCTGGCCGCCTACAATGCCGGGCCCGAGGCGGTGCTGCGGCACGGCGGCATCCCGCCCTACCGCGAGACGCAGGGCTACGTCCGCGCGATCCTCGGCAGCTGAGCCGGCCCGGTTGCGTCCGGCGGCGGTGGCCAATCCGCTCAAGACGGCGCTGGCGGCGGGCCGGGTGCAGATCGGCCTCTGGCTCGGCCTCGGCAACCCCGTCACCGCCGAGATCGCCGCCGGGGCGGGCTACGACTGGTGCCTGATCGACGCCGAGCACGCGCCGAACGACCTCGGCGCGATCCTCGCGCAGCTCGTCGCGATCGAGGCGCAGGGCGTGGCTGCGGCGGTGCGGGTGCCGGCCAACGATCCGGTCTGGCTGAAGCGGGTGCTCGACCTCGGCGTCGGGACCGTGGTGGTCCCGATGGTCGACAGCGCCGCCGCGGCGGCCGCCGCGGTCGCCGCCTGCCGCTATCCGCCCGCCGGCAGCCGCGGCATGGCGCCGGGCCTCGTCCGCGCCTCGGGCTACGGCGCGCGGGCCGACTACGCCGCCGGCGCCGATGCCGGCATCTGCGTGATCGTGCAGGCCGAAAGCGCGGCGGCGGTCGCAGAAAGCGCGGCAATCGCCGCGGTGCCCGGCGTCGACGGGGTGTTCGTCGGGCCGCTCGACCTCGCCGCCAGCCTCGGCCATCCCGGCCGCCCCGACGCGCCCGAGGTGGCGGCGGCGACCGCGCGGGTGTTCGCCGCGACGCGCGCCGCCGGCAAGGCCGCGGGGTCGATCGCCTTCGACGCGGCCGGGACCGCCGGCCTCGCGGCGGCGGGCGTCACCTTCCTCGCCGTCGGCTCGGACGTGGCGCTGGCCGCGCAGGCGTTCCGCGACCGGGCCCGCGCGGCGCGGCAGGCGATCGGCTGACCGCCGGCGCCTCAGCCGATGAAGCGCACACCGGGCAGCGCGGCCACCGCCTCCATGTCGGCGTCGTAGGCGGCGCTCAGCGCGCCCACCAGCGCCTCGTCCCAGCCGGGCAGGTCGACCTCGACCTCGACCGCCTCGGGCCGGCCGAAGCGCTCGAGGAACGCGGCCACCGCGCGCCGCCGCCGCGCCTCGCTGTCGGGCGGGTGCTCGGCGAAGTAGCTCCGCATCCGCCGCGCGCCGTCCTCGGTCAGCAGGCTTGCCGGGAACTCGTCGAGAAGCGCGAGGCGCGTTGCCCCGCCATGCCCGGCGATGGCGCCGAGGACCGCCGGCCAGAGCACCGGGCTGTCCTCGTTGCACCAGACGGTGACCGGCGCCCCCGGCACGGCCCGGGCCAGCCGGGCAAGCATCTCCGACCAGCGGAAGCCGGCGGGATCGGCGCCGCCGAGGAACGCGCCGTAGTCGAGCGGCTGCGAGGCCGCGAACAGCGCCGGCAGGAACGTCGCGGGGTTGCGCACCGCCAGCGTGAAGCCGACCGGGGTGTCGGGGAAGAGGTTGCGGAGCGCGGCCGCCACCCGGTCCGCGCCGGGATAGAACCGCCCGCCGCCGACCGCCGCCGACCGCGGGCCGAGGAAGTTCTCGTGCGCGAAGATCACCCGGGCCGGCGCGTCCTGGACCATCACCGCGTCGAGCAGGATGTCCTGCATCTCGGCGCTGGCCGGGCCGCCGCCGAGCCGGCCCAGCAGGTCGCGGAACAGGTAGCGGTACTGCCGCGGCCAGGGCACGATGATGCCCTCGGCCTGCAGCACGGCGCGGTTCTTCAGCAGGAGTTTCGGAATCCGCTCCTCGTCGGTCAGGTGCACCCCGAGGTGGTAGACGATCTCCATGCCCGACCCCGGCGCCCTCGCTTCGCTCCGTCGCCGCCCCCAGCTAGCGAAGCGGCACGGCGCCGTCAAACGGCACGCCGCTTGCCCGCGGCCCCGCCGCCCGCTAAACCGGCGCCCGTGCCCCTATAGCTCAGCTGGTAGAGCATCTGATTTGTAATCAGGGGGTCGGGGGTTCGAGTCCCTCTGGGGGCACCATCCTGGGGGCACCATGGTCGGGCACCCGCCGGCGCACGCTACGGCGCCGGCGGCGGGGCGGGTGCGACCAGCAGCTTGTCGATCCGCCGCCCATCCAGGTCGACGACCTCGATCCGCCAGCCCTCGAGCATGACGTGCTGGCCGACCGCCGGCAGCGCCTGGGCGAGGTGGAGGACGAGGCCCGCGACCGTCTCGTAGTCGCGGTCCTCGGCGAGCGCGAGGTCGAGCCGGGCGGCGAACTCGTCGACCGGCATCCAGCCGGCGACCAGCAGCGAGCCGTCCTCGCGCTCGACCACCTTCGGCTCGTCGGTGTCGTCCGCGTCGAAGCCGCCGGCGATCGCGCCGAGGATGTCCATCGGCGTCACCACGCCCTCGAAATGGCCGTACTCATCGTAGACGAGCAGCATGTCGCAGGGCGAGTTGCGCAGCCGCTCGACGACGGCGAGCGCGGCGAGCCCGTCATGCACCGCCGGCGCCGGCCGCATCGCCGCCCGCGGGTCGAAGTCCGCCTCGGCGGTCATCAGCAAGTCGCGGGCGTGGATCACGCCGACGATGTCGTCGCGGCCGCCGTCGCGCAGCGGCAGCCTTGCATGGCCCGAGCGGCGGAACCGGGCGAGGATCTCGGCGCGGCTCTCGCGCGCCTCGGCGATCTCGACCTCGTGGCGCGGCGTCATCAGGCCGCGGGCGGTGCGGTCGGCGATCCGCATCACGCCCTCGATCATCTCGGTCTCGCCCCTGGCGATCACGCCCGAGCTTTCCGCCTCGGCGATGATCATGCGCACCTCCTCGTCGCTCACCGAGGTATCGCGCTTGCCCGACTGGCCGAGCAGCGCGAGCACCGCCCGCCCCGACCGGTCGAGCAGCCAGACGAGCGGCAGCGCGGCGCGCGACAGAAACAGCATCGCCGGCGCCACCCGGGCGGCGACGGCCTCGGGGTTGGCCAGCGCGATCTGCTTCGGCACCAGCTCGCCCACGATCAGCGACAGGTAGGTGATCGCGACGACGACGATGCCGACGCCGGCGGGCTGGGCCAGCCCGGGCGGCACGCCGAAGCCGGGCAGCGCCTCGCCGAGGCGCAGGCCGAGCGTCGCCCCCGAGAAGGCGCCCGACAGCACGCCGACCAGCGTGATGCCGATCTGCACCGTCGAGAGGAAGCGCCCCGGCTGCCCGGCCAGCGCCAGCGCGATCGCGGCGCCGCGGCCGCGCCGCGCCTTGAGCCGCGCCGGGCGCGCCGAGACGATTGCAAGCTCGGACATGGCGAGCACGCCGTTCACCATGACGAGCCCGACGACGATCAGGATTTCGAGGACCATGCGCGACTTCTGCCCGGTCCGCGCGCGGTGCGCAAGCGCACGGGCCGGACCCGCCGGCCGGGCGGTCCCCGGCCAGACGGGCGCCGCAGGCGGGGCATGGCCGCCTGTCCCGCGATCTGGCACGATCGGTCCGCAAGACACAGCGAATCACGCCGCCGGGGCAACGCGCGGCGCAAGGGAGGAAGACGATGAAGCAGCTGATACTGGGCGCGGCCTTCGCCGCGCTGGCCATGCCGGCCATGGCGCAGGACTACACGATCATGGCGCCGGCCAATCCCGGCGGCGGCTGGGATTCGACCGCGCGGACCATGCAGGAGGTGATGCAGGCCGAAGGCATCGCCGGATCGGTCGAGGTGGTGAACGTCCCCGGCGCCGGCGGCACCGTCGGCCTCGCCCAGTTCGCCAACGAGGCGGCGGGCGATCCGACGAAACTGATCGTCGGCGGCTATGTCATGGTCGGCGCGATCCTGACCAACCAGAGCCCGGTGACGCTGGCCGACGTCACGCCGATCGCGCGGCTGACCGGCGATACCGAGGCGATCGTGGTGCCGGCCGCGTCCGACATCCAGACGATCGGCGATCTGGTGGAGCGGCTGAAGGCCGATCCGGGCGCGGTGTCCTGGGCCGGCGGCTCGGCCGGCGGCGTCGACCACATCACGGTGGGTCTCCTCGCCAAGGCCGCGGGCGCCGACCCGACCAAGATCAACTACATCGCCTATTCCGGCGGCGGCGAGGCGATGGCCGCGATCCTCGGCAACCAGGTCACCGCCGGCATCTCGTCGATCGGCGAGTTCGCCGAGCAGGTGAAGGCCGGCACGATGCGGCTGCTCGCGGTGTCGTCGGCCGAGCGGGTCGAGGGCTTCGACGCGCCGACGCTGCAGGAGGCGGGCTATGACGTGGTGGTGCAGAACTGGCGGATGGTCGCCGCCGGCCCGGACCTGACCGACGAGCAGAAGGCCGAGGTGATGGCCGACATGGAGGCGCTGAACGCCTCGGCCGGCTGGCAGGAGGCGCTGGCGACGCGCGGCTGGGCGAACACGTTCCTCGCCGGCGACGCCTTCGCGACGCAGCTCGAGGCCGACATCGCCGCGACCGACGCGATCCTGCGCGAGATCGGCCTCGTGCAATGAGCCAGGGCGCGCTGGGACGCCGCCCGCCCTGGGCGGCGTTCCTGATCGCCGCGGGCCTCGCCGGGCTCGCGGCGGTGATGCTCTGGGATGCAGGCCAGCTCCGCCAGGGCGGCGGCTACAGCGGCGTCGGGCCCGCCAGCGTGCCGCGGATCGTCGCCTTCGGCCTTCTCGGCCTCGCCGGCTGGACGGTGGTCGCGGCGCTGCGCGGCGGCCATGATCCGGCGCCGCCGCAGGCCGCGGCGCCGGTGCTCTGGGTGCTGGCCGGCCTCGGCCTGCAGCTGCTGCTGCTGCACAGCGCCGGCTTCGTGATCGCCACCGCCGCGCTGTTCGCCTGCACCGCGCGCGGCTTCGGCCAGCGCAACTTCGGCCTCGCCTTCGGCGTGGGCCTCGGGCTGGCGGCGTTCGTCTATGTCATGTTCGACCGGCTGCTGAGGCTGAACCTGCCGGGCGGGCCGCTCGAGCGGCTGGTGTTCGGGGGCTAGAGTGGAGGCGTTCGCGCTTCTCGCGCAGGGCCTCGCGGTCGCGCTCGATCCGATGATCCTGCTCTATGCGCTGATCGGCGTCACGCTCGGCACCGCCGTCGGCGTGCTGCCGGGGATCGGGCCGGCGCTGACCGTCGCGCTGCTGCTGCCGGTCACCTACGGGCTCGACCCCGCCGGCTCGCTCATCATGTTCGCGGGCATCTACTACGGCGGCATGTATGGCGGCTCGACCACCTCGATCCTGCTCAACACGCCGGGCGAGAGCGCCTCGGTGGTGACCGCGCTCGAGGGCAACCAGATGGCGCGGAAGGGCCGGGGCGGGCCGGCGCTCGCCACCGCGGCGATCGGCAGTTTCGTCGCGGGCCTGATCGCGACGCTCGCGCTCGCCTTCCTCGCGCCGCAGGTGGTCAAGCTCGCGCTCACGCTCGGTCCGCGGGAATACTTCGCGCTGATGGTGCTGGCCTTCGTCACCGTCTCGGCCACCTTCGGCGACTCGACGCTGAAGGGGCTGACCTCGCTGTTCGTCGGCCTCGCCCTCGCCTGCGTCGGGATCGACCAGCTCACCGGCGCCACCCGCCTCGCCTTCGGCGTGCCGCAGCTTCTCGACGGGATCGAGGTGACGACGCTCGCGGTCGCCATGTTCGCGCTCGGCGAGGCGCTCTACGTCGCCGGGAACCGGGCGCCCGCCGACGCGATGCACCGCGTCACCGGATCGGTCCGGATGACGGCCGAGGACTGGCGGCGGTCATGGAAGCCCTGGCTCCGCGGCACCGCGATAGGCTTTCCGATCGGCGCGATGCCGGCCGGCGGCGCCGATGTCGCCTCGTTTCTGTCCTACGCGACCGAACGCCGGCTGACCCGCCACCCCGGCGAGTTCGGCCACGGCGCGATCGAGGGCGTCGCCGGGCCCGAGGCGGCCAACAACGCCGCCGCCGCGGGCACGCTGGTGCCGCTCCTCACGCTGGGGCTGCCGACGACGGCGACGGCGGCGATCATGCTCGCCGGCTTCCAGCAGTTCGGCCTGCAGCCCGGCCCGCTTCTCTTCGTGATGAACGCCGAGCTGGTCTGGGGCCTGATCGCCAGCCTCCTTGTCGCCAACCTGATGCTGGTCGTGCTGAACCTGCCGATGATCGGCCTCTGGATCCGGCTGCTGACCATCCCGCGGCCCTGGCTCTACGGCGGCATCCTGGTCTTCGCCACGCTCGGCTGCATCGGTGTCAACCCCTCGCCGGTCGAGCTCGGGATGCTCGGACTGTTCGGCGTCATGGGCTACGGGATGCGGCTCTACGGCTATCCGGTGGCGCCGGTCGTCGTCGGCCTGATCCTCGGCCCGATGGCCGAACAGCAGCTGCGCCGGGCGCTGGCGATCGCGCAGGGCGACTGGCTGGCGCTGCTGGCGACGCCGACGGCGGCGGCGCTTCTGGTGCTGTCGGCGCTGTTTCTGGTGGTGCCGATGCTGATGCGCGCCCGCGGGCGCGGCCGGGTGCTGTCGCAGGTGGCCGGCGACGCCGACTGAGGCGCCGCCGCCTTGCCCTCGGCGCCGGGCGGGGGTATTGCAGCAGCCGCCACGATGGAGCGCCGATGGCCCTGCCACATCTCTCAGCCGATGCCGAAGCCGAAACTGACGCCGAAGCCGAAGCCGCCCAGCTCGACGGCATGGAGGCGGCGGCGCGCGAGGCGTCGGCCTTCCTCAAGACGCTGTCGCACGAGGCGCGGCTGATGATCCTGTGCCACCTCGCCGCGGGCGAGAAGTCGGTCACCGAGCTCGAGGCGCTGCTGGCGCTGCGGCAGGCGGCGGTTTCCCAGCAGCTCGCGCGGCTCCGCCACGAGGGGCTGGTGGCGCCGCGGCGGGCGGGCAAGGCGATCTACTATCGCCTCGCCGACCCGCGCGCCGTCCGCATCCTCGATGTCGTCTACGACATCTTCTGCCGCGGCGCCTCGGGCCAGGGCCGCTGAGGCCGGCCGCCGCGCCCCGCGTGTGGCGGTTTCGCGTGACCTCGGCCCGGCGCTGCGGCAGAAAGGGCGGCAGCGCAGGCGTGGCCGGGGGCCGATGTTCGACGACCTGAAAGGCAGGACGGCCCTTGTGACCGGCGGCTCCCGCGGCCTCGGGCGGCATTTCGCCGGGGTGCTGGCAGGGCACGGGGTCGCGGTCACCATCGGCGCCCGGCACACCGCGGCGGCCGCGGAGACCGTGGCGCTGATCGCGGACCGGGGCGGCACCGCGCGCGCCCTGCCGCTCGATGTGACCGACCCCGCCTCGGTCGCCGGGGCCTTCGCGGATGGCGGCTTCGACATCGTCGTGAACAACGCCGGCATCGGCCATGACGGCCCGGCGCTCGGCACCGCCGAGGCCGACTGGGCGCGCGTGATCGACACCGACCTCTCCGGCGTGTTCCGCGTGGCGCAGGCCGCGGCGCGGGCGCTGGTCGCGGCCGGCCGCCCCGGCGCCATCGTCAACATCGCCTCGATCCTCGGGCTGCGGGTGGCCGGCAACGTGGCGGCCTATGCCGCCGCCAAGGCCGGCGTCGTGCAGCTGACCCGCGCGCTCGCGCTCGAATGGGCGCGGCACGGCATCCGCGTCAACGCCCTCTGCCCGGGCTATGTCGAGACCGACATCAACCGCGCCTTCTTCGCGACCGAGCAGGGCCGGGCGCTGGTCCGGCGCATCCCGCAGCGCCGCCTCGGCCGGATGGCCGACCTCGACGGCCCGCTCCTCCTCCTCGCCTCCGACGCCGGCGCCTACATGACCGGCACCGCGCTTGTCGCCGATGGCGGCCATCTCGTCTCGTCGCTCTGAGGGGGAACGGAATGGACTTCACGCTGTCACCGCGGATCGAGGACTACCGCGCCCGCATCGCCGCCTTCGTCGCCGCGCATGTCCTGCCGGCCGAGGCCGACCGGACCGTCTGGGACGATCACGGCAACATCCGCCTCGACCGGCTGGACTCGCTGCGCGCGCGGGCGCGGGCCGAGGGGCTCTGGTGCCTGCAGCTCGCGCCCGAGAACGGCGGCCAGGGCATCGGCAAGGTCGGCATGGCCGCGGCCTACGAGGAGATGAACCGCTCGCTCTTCGGCCCGGCGGTGTTCAACGCCGCCGCGCCCGACGACGGCAACATGATGGTGCTCGAGGCGGTCGGCACGCCCGGGCAGAAGGCGCGCTGGCTCGCTCCGATCGCGGCGGGCGAGGTCCGCTCGGCCTTCGCGATGACCGAGCCGGCGCCCGGCGGCGGCTCCGACCCCGCGATGATCCGCACCACCGCGACGCGGCGGGGCGCGGCCTATGTCATCCACGGCCGCAAGTGGTTCATCACCGGCGCGGCGGAGGCGGCGCATTTCATCCTGATCGCCCGCACCTCGGACGACCCGCGCCGGGGCCTCACGGCCTTTCTCTACCACCGCGACCAGCCCGGCTGGCGGATCGAGCGGCGCATCCCGATCATGGGCCCCGAGGAGCATGGCGGCCATTGCGAGCTGGTCTTCGACGGGCTCGAGATTCCCGCCGGCGACGTCCTGATGGACGAGGGCGACGGCCTGCGCCTGACCCAGATCCGCCTCGGGCCGGCGCGGCTCACCCACTGCATGCGCTGGCTCGGCCTCGCCCGGCGCTGCGTCGAGGTCGCGACCGCCTATGCCGCCGGGCGGGAGGGCTTCGGCCAGCGCCTGGCCGACCGCGAGAGCATCCGCACCATGCTGGGCGATCTCGCCATGCAGATCGAGATCGGCCGGCTTCTGGTGATGAAGGCGGCGTGGGAACTCGACCGCGGCGGGCGGGCGCAGAAGGAGGTGTCGATGGCGAAGGTCCATGTCGCGGGCCTGCTCCACCGGGCCGCCGACACCGCGATCCAGATCAACGGCGCGCGCGGCTATTCGACCGACACGCCGCTGGAATGGATCTACCGCTATGCCAGGCAGGCGCGGCTGGTCGACGGCGCCGACGAGGTGCACCGGATGCTCCTCGACCGGGCGCTCGCGAAGGAGGGGCGGGGGTTCTGGCGCTGGCCCGTCGCCGGGGCCGTTTCCGAGCCCGTCGCCGCGCCCGTCGCCGCGCCCGTCGCGGGGCCCACCGCCGCGCCCGCCTCCGCCCCGGCGACCAGGGCGTGACGGCCGCCGACTTCGACCCCGCGGCGCTGGCGGCGTTCCTCGACGCCGCCTTCGGCCCGGCGCCGATGGACCTCGCGCGGGTCGCGGGCGGGCAGTCGAACCCGACCTACTTCGTCACCCACGGCGCGCGCCGCATGGTCCTGCGCAAGAAGCCGAACGGCCCGATCCTGCCCGGCGCCCACGCGGTCGAGCGCGAATACCGCGTGCTCTCGGCGCTGCACCCGGCGGGCGTGCCGGTGCCGGCGCCGATCCTTCTCCATGCCGATCCCGCGCCGCTCGGCACGCCGTTCTACCTGATGGAGCGGGTCGCCGGCCGGGTATTCGACGACGCGGCGCTGCCCGCCCTGCCGCGGGCGGCGCGCCGCGCCCACTGGGGCGCGGTGGCCGATGCCATGGCCGCGCTGCATGCGGTGCGCCCCGGGGCGGTGGGGCTGGCCGATTTCGGCCGGCCCGGCGGCTACTTCGCGCGCCAGATCGCGCGCTGGACGGCGCAATGGCGGGCCGCCGCGGCCGGCCCGATCCCCGACCTCGACCGGCTGGCCGACTGGCTGCCGGCGCATCTGCCGCCCGAGGACGGCGCCGTCGCCATCGCCCATGGCGACTTCCGCCTCGGCAACATGCTGTTCCACCCGACCGAGCCGAAGGTCGCCGCGATCCTCGACTGGGAGCTCGCGACGCTGGGCCACCCGCTGGCCGATCTCGGCTTCTGCGCGATGGCCTGGCACACCCGGCCCGACGAATACGGCGGCCTGCTGGGGCGCGACCTCGCCGCGCTCGGCCTGCCGGACGAGGCGGAGTTCGTCGCCCGCTACGGCGCCCGCGCGCCGGGCACCGGGCCGCTCCTGCCGTTCCACCGCGCCTTCGCGCTGTTCCGCTTCGCGGTGATCTTCGTCGGCATCGCCGAGCGCGCGCGCGAGGGCACCGCGGCGGCCGCGAATGCCGCCGCGCTCGCCCCGCTTGCCGCCCGCTTCGCCGCCCACGGGCTGCGCGTCGCGCAGGGCTGAGGCCGGCCGAGGCTGGCCCCCGGCGGCCGCGGGTGGCATGGTCGCGGCCCGGACCGGAAGCGCCGCGCAGGGAGGACCCCAGTGATGACCGCACCAAGCCTGCTCGCCGCCGAGATCGCCGAGATTCCGGGCGTGCTGGCCCGCCTCGGCGGGGCCGAGGCGCAGGCGGCACTCCGGGCCGAGGCGGCGCACCTCGCCCGGCTGGCGCCGCCCGCGGTGCTGACCGTGGCGCGCGGCTCCTCGGACCACGCGGCGCATTGCCTGAAATACGCGATCGAGCTTGCGCTCGGCCTGCCGGTCGCCTCGGTCGGGCCGTCGGTCGCCTCGATCTACGGCGCGCGGCTCAAGGTGGCGGGGATGGCCGCGCTCGCCCTCTCGCAATCGGGCCGCAGCGCCGACCTTCTCGCCCTCGTCGCGATGCTGCGCGCCGAGGGGGCGCATGTGACCGCGCTCACCAACCGGATCGACAGCCCGCTCGCCGGCGCGGCGTCGGCGGCGCTCGATCTGGGCGCCGGCCCCGAACACGCGGTGGCGGCGACGAAAAGCTTCGCGGCCAGCGTCGCCGCCGGCCTCTGGCTCGTCGCACACTGGGCGGGTGACGGCGGTCTTGCCCGCGCGCTCGCCGCGCTGCCCGCGGCAACGGCCGCCGCGCTCGATGCGCCGGCGGCTGCGCTCGACGAGCTTCTCGCCGCGCCGCTGCGGCTGACCGTCATCGGCCGCGGCCCGCGCCTCGGCCTCGCGCTCGAGGCCAGCCTCAAGCTGCGCGAGGTGCTCGGCCGCGCCGCCGAGGGCTACAGCGCCGCCGAGGTGCTGCACGGGCCGGCGACGCTGATCGACGGCGGCAGCGGCATCGTCGCCTTCGGCGCCGCCGACGACCCTGGCACCGCCGCCGCGCTGGCGCGGCTCGCGGGGCAGGGCGCGCGCATCCTGACCCTCGGCGAGGTGTTCCCGGCGGATGCGGCGGCGCATCCGCTGACCGCGGGCCTGGCCGAGCTCGCGGGCTTCTACCGGGCGCTGGAACGGGCGGCGCGCGCCCGCGGGCTCGACCCCGACCGACCGCGCTTCCTCAGCAAGGAGACGATCACCCTGTGACCGGCGCGGCACGGCCGTACCGCCGCGGGCGGCGGCGGCCGTCTGTGCAAACGATTGCACAAGGGCCCGCGCGCGTGCTACACTCGGTGCCAAGCCCGGAACGGGCCGGCGCGACAGACGCCACCGGAGGAGGAGACCCGCGTGCTCATCGGCGGCCGCACCCTGCGCGAGCTCGGCCAGACGCTCGGCCTGTCGGCCGCCACCGTCTCGCGCGCGCTCGCCGGCCATCCGCGGATCTCGGCCGAGACGGTGGCGCGGGTGCGCGAGGCCGCGCGCGCCACCGGCTACGTTCCCAACCGGGCGGCCCGCGCGCTCGTCACCGGCAAGGCGTCGGGCTTTGTCGGCCTCGTCCTGCAGGACCCGGGCTATGGCCGCGAGCACAGCTATCTGGGCGAATTCGCCCAGGGCCTGGGGCAGGGCCTCGCCGCGCACGGCATCGACCTCTTCCTCGCGTTCATTCCGCAGGACCAGCCGGAACTGAACATGATCCGGAACATCGTCGCGACCCGGCGGGCGGACGGGCTGGTCCTCGCCCGGACGACCGAGGCGGACCCGCGGGTCGACTACCTGATCGGGGCGGGCTTTCCGTTCGTCACCCACGGCCGCACCGGGCGCGAGCCCGCGCCGTTCGACTGGATCGACACCGACGGCGCCGCCGCCTTCGCCGAGGCGTTCGGGCTGCTCCACGGCCTCGGCCACCGCCGCTTCGGCCTCGTCTCGGTCGAGGAGCCGATGACCTTCCGCCAGCACCGGGCCGAGGGGCTGGCCCGGGCGATGGCCGGCAGCGGGGCGACGCTTGCCGCCACCGCCGCGCCGCGCTTCGACCCGGCCCGCCGCCACGCCGGCATCCGCGCCATGCTGGCCGCGCCCGACCGGCCGACCGCGGTGCTGTGCCTGTTCGACGGCCTCGCCCTCGCCGTGCTCGAGGTGGCGGCCGGGCTGGGCCTCAGGGTGCCCGAGGACCTCTCGGTGATCGGCTTCGACAACATCGCGACCGCGGCCCATGCCCGCCCGCCGCTCACCACGTTCGACAGCGACACGCTGGCCGCCGCCGCGACGCTCGCCGACCTTCTGGTGGCGCGCATCGCCCGGCCCGACGCGCCGCCGGTCCACCGGCTGATCGCGCCGCGCCTGGTGCTCCGCGCAAGCCACGGGCCGGCGCCCGGATGACCGCAGACCCTGACGACAACGGAGGAGGAGAGAAGATGCACCGATCGAATTCGCTGACCGCGCTCGCCGCGGCCGCGCTGGCGCTGGCGCCGGCCGCCGCCCCGGCCGAGGCCCTGTTCTGGTCGACCCAGGCGAAGCCCGTCGAGGAAAGCCAGGCGATGCGCGAGCAGGTGCTCTCGGGCTTCGAGGGCGGCGTCGACTACCAGGGCATGGATCAGGGCCCCTGGATCACCCGCCTGCAGGCCGAGATCGCGGCGGGGTCGGGCACGATCGCGGTGCTGGGGGGCCTTCACGGCGAGTTCTCCGGGCTGGAGGACGGCATGGCCGACCTCTCGTCGATCGACGCGACCGGGGTCAACGCCGCCTTCATGGAGCTCGGCAAGCTCGGCACCGATGAGCAGAAGTACATCCCCTGGATGCAGGCCACCTACCTGATGGCCGCCAACCGCCAGGCGCTCGACCACCTGCCCGAGGGGGCCGACATCAACGCGCTGACCTACGACCAGCTCATCGCCTGGGCCGCCGCGATGCAGGAGGCCGAGGGCGAGCCGAAATTCGGCTTCCCGGCCGGCCCCGAGGGGCTGAAGCACCGCTTCTTCCAGGGCTTCCTGCTGCCGGCCTATACCGGCTCGACCGTGACCGAGTTCCGCTCGGCCGAGGCCGAGCAGGCCTGGACCGCGTTCCAGCAGCTCTGGCAGCACACGAACCCCGCTTCTACCAACTACAACTTCATGCAGGAGCCGCTGCTGACCGGCGAGGTCTGGGTCGCCTTCGACCACGTCGTGCGTCTGGGCGAGGCGTTCAACCAGCGCCCCGATGACTTCGTGGCGTTCCCCGCGCCCGCCGGCCCGGCCGGCCGCGCCTTCATGCCGGTGATCGCCGGCGTGGCGGTGCCCGCGACAGCGCCCGACATGGAGCAGTCGATGGCGCTGGTGAACCACATGCTGGCGCCCGAGACGCAGATCGCGACGCTGCGGGCCACCAACTTCTTCCCGGTGAAGGAGGTCGATCTGCCCGACGACATGCCGGCCTCGGTCCGCGCCTTCGGCCCGGCGATCGCGGCGATGACCGGCGCGCCCGATGCGCTGCCGGCGCTGCTGCCGATGGGGCTGGGCGACCTCGGCGGGCAGTTCAACCAGGTCTATATCGACACGTTCGAGCAGATCATCCTCGGCGGCCGGCCGGTGCGCGACGCGCTCGACGAGCAGGCCGGGGCGCTGCGCTCGGTGATCGAGGAAGCCGGCGCACCCTGCTGGGCGCCGGACGAGCCTTCGGACGGCCCCTGCCCGGTGAACTGAGGCGCCACCCCCTTCCCCCCGCACAGGGGGGAAGGGCGGGGGAGGGGGCGCCATCCTCCCGGCGCCTCCCTCTCCCTTCCCGCGCCGCCCTGCCCTCGGGCGGGCCGCCGCGGGCCGGCGAGACCGGCCCCCGCCGACACTGCCACCGGGGCGGCGCCGCCGCGCCCCGGAACGACCCCGAGAGGACCGGCCATGCCGCGCGCGCTGCCCTACCTGCTGCTGCTGCCCGCCACGCTCTTTCTCTGCGTGTTCTTCCTCTATCCGTTCGTGCTCGTCGCGATCGACAGCATCACCCGCGACGGCAGCTGGTCGGTCGCCAACTACGAGCGGATGGCGGGGCACTGGAAGTTCCCGACGGCGTTCTGGAACACGCTGCTGCTGGCCGGCCTCGTCGTGCCGATCCAGCTCGCCCTGGCGCTGACCATGGCCTCGATCGTGACGAAGGTGGAGAAGGGGCGCTCGACGCTGCTCTACATCTTCGCCATCCCGCTCGGTATCTCCGACCTCGCCGCGGGGCTGATCTGGCTCGCGATCTTCGAGCAGTCGGGCTTTCTCAACTCGCTGCTCTCGGGCTTCGGCCTGATCGAGCGGCCGGTCCTGTTCCTCAGCTACCAGAACACCTGGGTGATCCTGCTCGCCATCGTGCTGGCCGAGGTCTGGCGCGCGACCGCGATCATGATGGTGATCCTCGTCGCCGGCATGGGCCTGATCCCGAAGGAATACGGCGAGGCGGCCGAGGTCTTCGGAGCCTCGCGCTGGCAGCGCTTCACCCGGGTGACGCTGCCGATGCTGAAGCCCTCGCTGCAGACTGCGCTGATCCTGCGCGTGATCCTCGCCTTCGAGGTCTTCGCGGTGGTCGTGGCGCTGGGCGGCACCCAGTTCCCGGTGCTGATGGGCGAGACCTACGAATGGCAGTTCACCCTGCAGGACCGCGGCGTGGCGGCGGCCTATGCGATGGTGATCCTCGCCATCTCGGTCGCCTTCACGCTTCTGATCCTCAGGCTCCTGCGCGTGCCGAAGGGGGCGCGGATATGACCGCCGCCGATACCGATACCGCCGCGGCGCCCGCCCCCGACCAGGTGCGCCGGTCGGGCCGCTGGGTCTTCGTCACCGGCACCGCGCTTCTGGTCCTGTGGGTGCTGGTGCCGATCTGGCTCCTCCTCGTCAACGCGCTGTCGGCGCCCGAGGATGTGACGGGCTTCCCGAAAAGCCTGATCCCGTCCTTCGACACCGGCTCGCTCGAATTCTTCTTCGGCTTCGCGGGCGTGCTCGACGCGCTCTGGAACTCGGTGCAGGTCGCCGCGGTCACCATGATCCTCTCGATCGGCCTCGGCGCGCCGGCGGGCTACGCGCTCTCGCGCTTCGACTTCCCGGGCAAGGACCTGTTCCGCTTCCTCGTCATCATGACGCGCGCCTTCCCGCTGCCGCTGCTGGCGCTGCCGCTGGCGGTGATGTTCATCCGCACCGGGCTCGACGACACGATCCTCGGGCTTGCGCTGGTCCATGCCACGCTGGCGCTGCCGTTCGCCGTGCTCATCACCTTCTCGCTCTTCTCCGGCATCCCGGTCGAACTGGAGGAGGCGGCCTGGACGCTCGGCTGCACCCGGCTCCAGGCGTTCCGCAAGGTGGTGCTGCCGCTGGCGCTGCCCGGCATCGCCGCCTCGGCGGTCTTCGCCTTCGTGATCTCGTGGAACGAGGTCTTCGCCGCCGCGGTGCTGACGATCCAGAACCAGACGCTGACGGCGTTCCTGCTGCAGTCGCTCGACGTCTCGCCGCTGCACCTCAAGTTCGCCGGTGGCGCGGCGCTGGTGCTGCCGGCGCTGCTCTTCATCTTCGCCGTCCGCAAGTACCTTTTCGCGATGTGGGGCATCGCCAACCGCTAGGAGGGGCCCATGGCCGAGATCCGCATCGAAGGCGTCGCCAAGTCGTTCGGCGCGTTCACCGCGCTCCACGACGTCGACCTGACTATCGCCGACCGCGAGTTCATGGTGCTGCTCGGCGCGAGCGGCTGCGGCAAGACCACGCTGCTCAGGATCATCGCCGGGCTCGAGACGCCCTCGAAGGGCGCGGTCTGGATCGGCGAGCGCCGGGTCGACCACCTCCCCCCGCGCGAGCGCGGCATCGCCATGGTGTTCCAGAACTACGCCGTGTTCCCGCACCTCACGGTGTTCGAGAACATCGCCTTCGGGCTGCGGATGAAGAAGATGGCCCAGGCCGAGGTGGCGCGGCGGGTCACCCGCACCGCCGATCTGATGCATATCGAACAGCTCCTCAAGCGCTATTCCGGCCAGCTGTCCGGCGGCCAGCGCCAGCGCGTGGCGGTCGCCCGGGCGCTGGCGATGGAGCCCGAGGTGATCCTGATGGACGAGCCCCTGTCGAACCTCGACGCGCTTCTGCGCATGGAGATGCGGGCCGAACTGAAGGGCGTGCTGGCGGCCAGCAGCACCACCACGATCTACGTCACCCACGACCAGGTGGAAGCGATGAGCATGGCCGACCGGATCAGCGTGATGAACGGCGGCCGCATCGTGCAGGCGGCGCACCCGGTCGAGGTCTACCGCAACCCCGCGGCGCGGTTCGTGGGCAGCTTCATCGGCAACCCGCCGATGAACTTCCTGCCCGCCACCCGGCGCGGGGCAGGCGAATGGGAGGTGGCCGGCCGGGTCTTCCGCGGCCCCGCGGCGGGCAAGGACCGCATCGACTTCGCGATCCGCCCCGAGGACCTCGCGCCGGCCGAGGACGGCATCGCCGCCACGGTGCGCGTGGTCGAGCCGCTCGGCCCCCACACCCTCGTCACCGCCGAGGTGGGCGGCGCGCTGTTCCGCGCCGTGCTGGATTCGAACCGCATGCCGAACCCCGGCGAGCGGCTGACCCTCGCCCCCGTCCCGGACCGGATCCGCTGGTTCGATCCCGAAACCGAAAAGGCCCTCTGAATGACGACCCTTGCCGAAAGCGCCGTCGAGATCCTCCGCGAGAACGATCGCGGCACCTACACCGTGCCCACCCGCGGCCTCTATCCGTTCCAGTGGAACTGGGATTCCTGCCTCACCGCGCTCGGCCAGCGGCATTTCGACGAGGGCCGCGCCTGGACCGAGATCGAGACGCTGTTCGCCCACCAGTGGCCCGACGGCATGGTGCCGCATATCGTCTTCCACAAGCCCGACGACGGCTATTTCCCGGGGCCCGACGTGTGGGCCACCGGCCGCCCGGTGCCGACGAGCGGCATCACCCAGCCGCCGGTCGCGGGCTTCGCGCTGCGCCGCCTCTACGACCGCGCGGCCGACCGCGAAGCGGCCGCCACGCGGGTGCGGGCGCTCCTGCCCAAGGTCGCGGCGTGGCACCGCTGGTTCTACGCCCACCGCGACCCGAAGGCCGAGGGGCTGGTCGCGATCATCCACCCCTGGGAATCGGGCCGCGACAACTCGGTCGACTGGGACGCGCCCTTCGCCCGCGTGCCGACCGACGGCATCGCCCCCTATACCCGGCGCGACACCCAGCACGCCGACCCCGCCCACCGCCCGACCAAGGCGCAGTATGACCGCTACCTCTGGCTGGTCGAACGCTTCCGCGGCCTCGGCTGGGACAACACGCGGCTGCACGACGCCTCGCCCTTCCGCGTCGTCGATCCCGGCTTCAACGCCATCCTGATCCGCGCCTGCGCCGACCTGGCCGACCTCGCCCGGGCGCTGGGCGAGACGGCGCTGGCCGAGGAGAACCGCGGCTTCGCCGACCGCGGGACGGCGGCGCTGGAAAGCCTCTGGTCCGAGGCGCACGGCCAGTATCTCTGCCGCGACCGCGCCGCCGGGGGGCTGATCGACAGCCGCTCGGTCGGCGGGCTGCTTGCGGCCTTCGCGCCGATCCCGGCCGAACGGGCCGCCCGCATCGCCGCGACGATCGAGGGCCACGGCGCCCGCTTCCGCGTGGCGAGCCATGCCCCCGCCGATCCGCGCTTCGACGCGCGGCGCTACTGGCGCGGGCCGGTCTGGCTGGTGGTGAACTACATGATCGCCGACGGCCTGGCGCGGGCCGGGCAGGCGGCCGCGGCCGACGCCATCACCCGCGCCTCGCTCGACCTGATCCGCACCTCGGGCTTCGCCGAGTACTACGATCCGCAGGACGGCACGCCGCTCGGCGGCGGGCGGTTCACCTGGACCGCGGCGATGGTGCTGGAGTTCCTGGCGATGGCGGAGTAGCGGCGTGCGCCTGCTGGCCATCGGCGCGCATCCCGACGACCTCGAGATCTATACCTGGGGCAGCCTCTGCGCCTGGGCGGCGATGGGGGCGGCGCTGACGCTCGCCATCGCCACCGACGGCGCGGCGGGCCGGCCGGAGCCCGAGGCGGGGCCGGCGCTGGCGCAAGTCCGCGCGGCCGAGGCGCGCGCGGCTGCCGCGGCCCTCGGCCTCGTGCCGCGGTTCCTCGGCTTCCCCGACGGGCAGCTGGCCGCCGATGCCGCGCTCGCCGCGGCGCTCCGCGCGCTGATGGCCGAGACCGCGCCCGACCTGATCCTGACCCATGCGCCGAACGACTACCACGCCGATCACCGCGCGCTGGCCGCCGCGGTCGATGCCGCGGCCGGCTTCTGCGCACCGGTGCTCCACACCGACACGCTGAACGGCACCGGCTTCGCTCCGACGCACTGGGTGGATGTCACCGCGCACTGGCCCGCCAAGGCCACGGCGATCTGCTGCCACGCCAGCCAGGACCCCGGCCGCTTCGTCGCCGGGGCCGAGCGGCAGGCCGCATTCCGCGCCGGCGAGTGCAACGGCCCGCCCGAGGCGCGGGCCGAGGCGTTCCGCTTCGAGCCGCGCTTCCCCTTCGCCGATATCCGCGCGCTGCTGCCGCCCGCGCCGCCGCTCCGCCCCGCCGGCGCCGACCGCCGCGCCTGACGGCGGGACTGACGGCGGGACTGACGGCGGGACTGACGGCGGGACGCGCCGCCGCTTCAGGCCGCGCCGCGCGCCGCCGTGGCGCCGACCCGCTCGTGCAGGTCGGTCACGATCGCGCGCACCGCGGCGATCTCGTCGTCGGTGAACTCGCGCTGGTCGTGCCCGATCGAGCAGATCGTGAGCGCGCCGACCTTGCCGACCGCGACCGAGGCGCCGTAGTGGATGCCGTGCCTGGCCGCCTTGCGGAAGATGCCGAACGGATCGGGCAGCAGCGCCGAGCTCCAGCGCACCGCGCCGCCCACCGTCAGCGACCAGGTGGTGATCGGGTCGCGCAGCACGTAGCCGCTTTCGGTGTATTCGTCGATCCAGGCCTGCGGATAGGTGTGGAACGCCATCATCGGCGACGAGCCGTTGATTCGCAGCGCAAGGAAGTAGCCGACGGGCGCGATCTCGGCGATCCGCGGCAACTCACGGTCGATGAAGGCGTAGCTTGGCATGGGCCGGCGCTTCCCTGTCTGCATGGTCCTGGACGGCTCGATTTTGGACCGAGATTGTGGCCCGATTGCGGCGATGCCGCATGAGCGGCCCGCCGCCGCCGCGGCGCCCGCGCCACGCTCCGGGCCCGGCAGCGGCGCGGCCGCGTGCTAGTGTCGTGACTGCGTTACGGTCGCCATGGCGTGATTTGTCGCAAGGCGCCGCCGGGCATCCGGGCAGAAGGAGAAGCAGGCATGAAGATCGCGGTTCTGGGCGGCGACGGCTTCGTGGGCTGGCCCACCACGCTGCACCTTTCCGACCTCGGGCACGAGGTCCACATCGTCGACAACCTCTCGCGGCGCTGGATCGACACCGAGCTCGGCGTGCAGTCGCTGACGCCGATGGATTCGATCCAGGAGCGGTGCCGCATCTGGCATGCCGAGACCGGCCGGCGGCTGCATTTCCACCTGCTCGACCTCGCCAAGGAATACGAGCGGCTCAAGGCCTGGCTCGCCCAGCACCGCCCCGACGCGGTGATCCACCTCGCCGAGCAGCGCGCCGCGCCCTATTCGATGAAGTCCGACCGCCACAAGGTCTACACCGTCAACAACAACATCAGCGCGACCCACAACCTGCTGGCGGCGCTGGTGGAAACCGGGATCGACGCGCATCTCGTCCATCTCGGCACGATGGGGGTCTACGGCTATTCCAGCGTCGGCGCGCCGATCCCCGAGGGCTATCTCGACGTCACGCTCGACACGCCGGCTGGCCCCAGGCGGCAGGAGATCCTCTACCCGACGCGGCCGGGCTCGGTCTACCACATGACGAAAAGCCTCGATCAGATCCTGTTCCAGTTCTACGCCCAGAACGACGGGCTCCGGATCACCGACCTGCACCAGGGCATCGTCTGGGGCACCCATACCGACCAGACCCGCCGCCACCCGCAGCTGATCAACCGCTTCGACTACGACGGCGACTACGGCACCGTGCTGAACCGCTTCCTGATCCAGGCCGCGATCGGCTATCCGCTGACCGTACACGGCAGCGGCGGCCAGACGCGTGCCTTCATCCACATCCAGGACAGCGTGCGCTGTGTCGCGCTCGCGCTCGGCAGCCCGCCGCAGGCCGGCGCCCGGGTCGAGATCTTCAACCAGATGACCGAGACGCACCGCGTGCGCGACCTGGCCGCGCTGGTCGCGCGGCAGACCGGGGCGCAGATCGCCCAGCTGCCGAACCCGCGCAAGGAGGCGGCCGAGAACGACCTCGTCGTCGACAACCGCAAGTTCCTCGCCCTCGGGCTCGACCCGATCACGCTCGAGGCCGGGCTGATGGCCGAGGTGGTGGAGGTCGCGCGCAGGTTCGCCCACCGGATCGACCGCAGCCGGGTGCCCGCCGTCTCGGCCTGGACGCGCGAGCTTGCCCAGGCGGTCGAGCACGACCCCGAGGGCCGGAGGCTGCGGTCGGTGTCGTGACCGCTGCGGGCGAGCCCGTCGCCGACGGCCCGCCGGCGAGCGACCGGGCCTTCGTGACGCTGGTCACCAATGCCGATTTCGCCCGCGGTGCGCGCGCGCTCCTGCGCTCGCTCAGGCTGGCCGGCGCCGCGGCCGACCGCGTGGTGATGCATACCGGCGGCGTCGGCGCGGCCGACCTCGCGCCGCTGAAGGCGCAGGGCGCGCGGCTCGTCGCGGTCGGCCTCCTGCCGACCTCGGCCGCGTTCGACGCCGCCCATGCGCGCGACGCGCTCCACGCCCGGGCGCCGTTCACGAAAGGCGGCAAGCCGCCGTTCCACACCCCGCTCGACAACTTCGCCAAGCTCAGGCTCTGGCAGCTCGACTACGACCGCGTCGTGTTCCTCGACGCCGACACGCTGGTGCTGCAGCCGATCGACCGGCTGTTCCACTACCCCGAGCTCGCGGCCGCCCCGAACGTCTACGCCAGCCTCGCCGACTTCACCCGGATGAATTCCGGCGTCTTCACCGCGCGCCCCGATCCGCGGACCTTCGCGCGGATGATCGCCGCGCTCGACGTGCCGGGCGCGTTCTGGCCGCGCACCGACCAGAGCTTCCTGCAGGCGTTCTTTCCCGGCTGGCACGGCCTTCCGGTCTACGACAACATGCTGCAATACGTCTGGCTGAACCTGCCCGCGCTGTGGGACTGGGGGTCGATCAGGGTGCTGCACTACCAGTACGAAAAGCCCTGGGCCGCGCCGCATCCGAAGGCGGCCGCGCTGGCGCCGCTGATCGCGCTCTGGCAGGCCTATGCCGGCGACGGGCCGGTGCCGGCGGCGGGCGAGCTGCCGCCGCCGCCGCTGCGGTGAGGGTCGCGCTGACCGGCGCGACCGGCGCCGCCGGGCACTGGATCGCGGCGCATCTGCTCGACCGCGGCCACGCGCTCGTCACGCTCGGCCGCCGCCCGTCGCACCACCGGGGCGCCTTGCACCTGCCGTGGGAACTCGGCGGCCCGCCGCCGCCGCTCGCCGGGGTCGACCTGCTCGTCCATGCCGCGCTGGCGCACCTGCCCGGCCGCTACCGCGGCGGCGAGGGCGACGACCCGGACGGGTTCCGCGCCCGCAATCTCGACGGCACGCGCGCGCTGTTCGGGGCCGCCCGCGCCGCCGGGGTCGGGCGCATCCTGTTTCTCTCCTCGCGCGCGGTGCTCGACGGCCATCCCGCCGGCCAGCCGCTCGCCGAAGGGCTCGCGGCCCGGCCGACCACGCTCTACGGCACGGTCAAGGCCGGGGCCGAGGCCGCGCTCGCCGGCCTCGGCCCCGGCTCCGATTCCGGCCCCGGCCCCGGCCTCGCGGTGGCGAGTTTGCGGGCGACCGGGATCTACGGCCCGCCGGTGCCGGGGCTGCGGCACAAGTGGCAGGACGTGCTCGACGCGTTCGACCGGGGCGAGGCGGTCGCGCCGCGGATCGGCCCCGAGGTCCATGCGCTCGACCTCGCCGCGGCGGTCGCGTGCCTGGCCGAGGCGCCGGCCCCGGCGCTCGCCCCGGGGCTCTTCAACGTCTCCGACATCGTGCTCGACCGGCGCGACCTGCTCGCCGCCTGGGCCGCGATCACCGGCCGCGCCGGGCCGCTGCCGCCGGCGGCCGGGACCGGCGCGCTGCGGATCCCCCAGACCGACCGCCTCCGCGCCCTC
>CAZYBG010000041.1:0-25584 GCA_964645155.1 uncultured Rhodobacterales bacterium
GCGGCCGGCGGCCGCGGGCGGCAAGGTCCGGCACCGCCCTGAGCCAGGCGGCGAGCGCGCCCGCCCGGGCAAGGTCGCGCACCGGCGCCTCGGCCCCGGGCGGGGCGCCCAGGGCCAGGGCCGCGGCCCACATCAGGGTGCCGCCGGTGGCGTCGAGATGCGCGGCGAGCGCGGCGGCATCGGCGAAGGGCGCCCGCCCGATGTCCCAGCGCCGGGCGGCGATCAGGGCGTCGAGAAGCGCGGGCGCGATGCCGGCCGCGCGGATCACCGCCGCAAGCGGCGCCGCCACCTCATGCGCGCGCGGCGCCCTGCCCTGCCCGATCTCCTCGACCGCGTCGCGCCACCATTGCAGCCGCATCTCGGCGATCAGCGGCTCCTGCGTCAGCCATGGCGCGCGCGCCACCTCGAGGTTGAAGGCATAGAGCGGCAGGAGCCGCTCCCGCGCCGCAGGCGGCGCCGCCATCAGCGCGAGGAAGCGGTCGGGGTCGCCCCGCGCGAGCGTCTCGGCAAGGGGGCCGAGGCTCATCCGGCGACGGCCACGACTTGAAGGTAGCCGTAGTCCCCGTCGTGCTCCCGCCAGAGGGCGATTTCGGTGGCTTCCGCGTCGAGCACCGCGCGCAGCCCGGCATCGGCATCGGCTCGCGCGCGCAGGGCGGCGAGCCGCGCGGCGAGCGGGTCGTAATACGCCGCCCAGGCCGCATCGGGCAGCCAGCGGCGCGCGACGACGCGGTAGCCGGCCGCCGCCACGCGGGCCTCGACCCCGGCGGCGTCGCACATCGCGGGGTAGGCCCGCCAGAAGTCGAGGGCGGCCCCGGACGGCCGGTCGACCCGCCAGGCGATCTGCGAGACGGCGACGGCGGCACCCTTCTTCAGATGGCGCCGCCAGCCCCGAAGCGCCTCGGTCACGCCGAGGAAGTAGACCGCGCCCGCCGACCAGATCAGGTCGAACTGCCCCGGAGGATCGGCCATGTCGCCCTCGATCACCGTGACGCGCGGGTCACCGGCATGCCGCCGGCGCGCCGCCTCGACGTAGGCCGCATGCCTGTCGATGGCCACGACGCTGCCCGCGGGGGCGTGCTCGAGCAGCCCGGCGATGTCGGCGCCCGGGCCACAGCCGGCATCGAGCAGGCGGGCATCGCGCGGCAGGACGACGTTCGACACGGCCCAGCCGAGGCTCTCGCGGTCGCCGGGCCCCTCGCGCGGGAGATCGCGGTGGAGGGTGAAGAACGCCCGGTTCATTCCGCGGCGGCGGCGAGCGGCGCCGCGCCGACGTCGCGGATCAGCTTCCAGGTGATCGCGTCGAGCAGCGCCTCGAAGCTCGCGTCGACGATGTTGGCGCTGACCCCGACGGTCGACCAGCGCCGGCCCTGCCCGTCCTCGCTGTCGATCACCACGCGGGTCACCGCCTCGGTGCCGCCCTGCGTGATCCTGACCTTGAAGTCGACGAGGCGGATGTCGTCGATGAACCGCTGGTAGGGCCCGAGGTCCTTGGCCAGCGCCTTGGCAAGCGCATTGACCGGGCCGCGGTCGGTGCCCTGCGCATCCATGCTTTCCGAGACCGAGAGCATCTTCTTCTCGCCGATCTTCACCACGACGACCGCCTCCGACAGGCTGACCATCCGGTCGTACTTGTTCTTCCGCCGCTCGACCGTCACGCGGTAGCGCTTGACCTCGAAATACTGCGGCAGGAGGTCGAGCGCGCGGCGGGCCAGCAGCTCGAACGATCCTTGCGCGGTGTCGTAGCTGTAGCCCTGATCCTCGCGCGCCTTCACCTCCTCGAGGATGCGGGCGAGGCGCGGGTCGTCGGCGGCGACCGCGATGCCCGCCTCGGCGAGGCGCGCGCGCAGGTTCGACTGGCCGGCCTGGTTCGACATCGGGATGATGCGGGCATTGCCAACCGCGGCGGGATCGACATGCTCGTAGGTGGCGGGGTCCTTCAGGATCGCGCTGGCATGAAGCCCGGCCTTGTGGGCGAAGGCGCTGGCGCCGACATAGGGCGCGCTGCGCAGCGGCACGCGGTTCAGGATGTCGTCGAGCTTGCGGCTGAGCCGGACGAGGCTGGCCAACGCCTCGGGCGTGACGCCCGTCTCGTAGCGGCTGGCATAGGGCTCCTTCAGGAGCAGCGTCGGGATCAGCGTGGTGAGGTTGGCGTTGCCGCAGCGCTCGCCGAGACCGTTCAGCGTGCCCTGGATCTGCCGCGCGCCGGCATCGACGGCGGCGAGCGTGTTGGCGACCGCGTTGCCGGTATCGTCGTGGGTGTGGATGCCGAGCGCTTCGCCGGGGATGCCGGCGGCGATCACCTCGGCGGTGACGCGGCCGACCTCGGCCGGCAGCGTGCCGCCATTGGTGTCGCAGAGCACGACCCAGGCGGCGCCCGCCCGGTGCGCGGCGCGCAGGCAGTCGAGCGCATAGGCCGGGTTGGCGCGGTAGCCGTCGAAGAAATGCTCGGCATCGAAGATCGCCTCGCGGCCCATGGCGACGAGGTGGGCGACCGAGGCGCCGATGTTCTCGAGGTTCTCCTCCGTCGTGATGCCGAGCGCGGTCGTCACGTGGAAGTCGTGCGTCTTGCCGACCAGGCAGACGGCCGGGGTGCCGGCGTTCAGCACCGCGGCCAGCACATCGTCATTGGCGGCGCTGCGGCCCGACCGCTTGGTCATCCCGAAGGCGGTGAGGGTGGCGCGGAGGCCGGGCGGCCGGGCGAAGAACTCGCTGTCGGTCGGGTTCGCGCCGGGCCAGCCGCCCTCGATGTAGTCGATCCCGAGCGCGTCGAGCGCCTGCGCGATCTCGATCTTCTCGGCGGTGGAGAACTGGACGCCATGGGTCTGCTGGCCGTCGCGCAGCGTGGTGTCGAAGAGATGAAGGCGGGTGCGGGTCATCGGGCGGCTCCGCCGGAGGCCAAGCGGACCCCGCCGCGGGCCTGACCCGGGGCCCCGCGGTGTTGTTTCGGGCGGAGCGGGAGGCCCCGGGTCGAGCCCGGGGCGGGGCGGGAGTGGGTCACCGGAGCGCCTCCAGCTTGGCGGCGTCGAAGTTGGATTCGGCGCTTAGTCCAACCCCTTGCTGCGTTATCATCACAGACGCACCAGCCGCTTCCAACCTGGACTTGAGCGCATCAAACTCGGAAAAATCACCGGTCGCCTTGGCGGCGACCCTGAGCTTCAGGAGTCGTGGCAACCAAGCTTCCAGTTGCTCTTGAGCCGCCTTCTGCCGAGCCACGCGCTCCTCCAGTCCACCCCAAGTAAAGAGGCCGACGAACTCCAAGCCCCGGGCAACGCCATCCGCATTGTCACTTGCGTCCAAGTCAAACAGAACCTGGAGCGCCTCGTGAGTGTTCAGATCGTCGGACAATGCCTTGATAATCCGCGGACTCGGAGGAATCTCGCGCGCACGTTCAAGATTCCCGCGTTGGGCGACCAACCCGACCAGCCTCTGCAGCCGCGCGCGCGCCTCCCGCACCTTCTCCTCGGTCCAGTCCATCGGCTTGCGGTAATGCGTCATGAGCATCACGAACCGGATCACCTCGCCGGGCACGCCCTGGTCCAGCAGATCCCGCACGGTGAAGAAGTTGCCGAGCGACTTCGACATCTTCTTCCCCTCCACCTGCAGCATCTCGTTGTGCATCCAGACCCGGGCGAAGCCGCCCTCCGGGTGGGCGCACATGCTTTGGGCGATCTCGTTCTCGTGGTGCGGGAACATCAGGTCCATGCCGCCGGCATGGATGTCGAAACTCGGGCCCAGAAGCTCGTGCGCCATCGCCGAGCACTCGATGTGCCAGCCCGGCCGTCCCCGGCCCCAGGGGCTCTCCCAGCCCGGCAGGTCGGGGGTGGAGGGCTTCCATAGCACGAAGTCCATAGGGTTTCGCTTGAACGGCGCGACCTCGACCCGGGCGCCGGCGATCATGTCGTCGACGCTGCGGCCCGAGAGCCTGCCGTAGGCCGCGTAGCTCTCGACGGCGAAGAGCACGTGGCCCTCGGCCTCGTAGGCGTGGCCCTTCGCGACCAGCGCCTCGATCATCGCCACCATCGCGCCGATCCACTCGGTGGCGCGCGGCTCGTGCGTCGGACGCAATGCCCCCAGCGCGTCCATGTCCCGATGGAACCAGCCGATCGTCTCGTCGGTGATCGCGCCGATCGGGCGCCCGGTCTCGGTGGCCTTCGCGTTGATCTTGTCGTCGACGTCGGTGAAGTTGCGCACATAGGTCACGTGGTCGGCGCCGTAGACGTGGCGCAGCAGCCGGTAGAGCACGTCGAACACCACCACAGGCCGGGCGTTTCCCAGATGCGCGCGGTCGTAGACGGTCGGGCCGCAGACATACATCCGCACGTCCGACGGGTCGAGCGGCGCGAAGTCCTCCTTCATGCGCGTCCGGGTGTTGTGCAGGCGGATCGTGGTCATGCGGGTCCTCGCGCGCGGGGCTCCGCGGCGGGTACGCATCCGGGTTTCGGGTGGAAACTGGGGAACGGCCCGCCGACGGATGTCAGCCGGTAATGCAGGTGCAGGCGGTGCAGCAGATGCCGTTCATGGGCGCGGTTATACCCGCGGCGGGCCGGTCTGCCAAGACGCTGCACCGGGACATTCGTCCAAGACAGACGCGGCCAGGTCTGGCACCATCCGCCCATGAGCCGCGCGCGCGTCAATGCCATCTGCCGGGGCCTGCCCGGTGCCGAGGTCTCCGACCCCTGGGGCGGCGGACACGACGCCTGGAAGGTCGGCGGCAAGATGTTCGCCTGCATCGGCGCGATGACCCCGGGCGTCAGCGTCAAGACCGACGGCATCGAGACGGCCGAGATGCTGATCGACGCCGGCATCGCGCTGAAGGCGCCCTACTTCCACCGCAGCTGGGTGAACCTGCCCTGGGGCACGGCCGAGGACGAGCTGCGCCACCGCCTCCTCGCCTCGTACCGGCTGGTGCGCGCCGGGCTGCCGAAGAAGCTGCAGGCGACGCTCGGGCCCGTCGTCGAGCCGGCGGGCGAGCCGGCGGGCGAACCAGCGGGCGGGCCTTCGCCGGGGGTTTGACAATCCCGTCCGCGCGTGGCCACGTCCGGCCCGGCAGGGAGGGACCGGCATGCGGCTTGCGAACCGGATCGGGCACATCACCGGCGGCGGCGCCGACGGCTGGGAGATCTACTACCGCACCCGCGACCTGGTCGAGGCGGGCGAGCGGGTGCTGAACCTGACGATCGGCGAGCCCGACGTGAAGACCGACCCGGCAATCCTCGCCGCAATGCACGAAAGCGCGATGGCGGGCAACACCGGCTATACCTTCGGCCCCGGCAAGCGGCCGCTGCGCGAGGCGATCGCGGCGCGGGTCGCGGCGCGGACCGGCGTGCCGACCACGTGGCGCAACGTCATCGTCACCCCCGGCGGGCAGGCCGCGCTCTTCGCGGCGCATCTCGCGCTGCTCGACGCCGGCGATACCGCGCTCTACTGCGACCCCTACTACGCCACCTATCCCGGCACGATCCGCGCCACCGGCGCACAGGCGGTGCCGGTGCCGACGCGGCCGGAGGACGGCTTCGCGCCGACCGGGGCGGCGATCGCGGCGAAGGCCGCGGGGGCGCGGACGATCCTGATCAACACGCCCAACAACCCCACCGGCACCATCTATTCGCGCGCCACGCTGGACGGCATCGGGCGCGCGGCGATGCAGCACGACCTCTGGGTCATCTCGGACGAGGTCTACGACACCCAGGTGTGGCAGGGCGCGCATCTGAGCCCGCGCGCGCTTCCCGGCCTGGCCGAGCGGACGGTCGTCATCGGGTCGATGTCGAAGGGCCATGCGATGACCGGCTCGAGGCTCGGCTGGATCGTCGCGCCCGAGGCGGTGGCCGAGGCGGCGACCGTGCTGGCCACCAACACGACCTACGGCGTCGCGCCGTTCGTGCAGGACGCGGCGCTGTTCGCGCTGAACCAGGGCGAGGCGTTCGAGGCGCGGATCGCGGCGCCGTTCCGCCGCCGCCGCGACCTGGCGCTCGGGCTGCTCGCGGGGGCGAACGCGGTGCGCGCAGTGCCGCCGCAGGGGGCGATGTACCTGATGCTCGACATCCGCGCGACAGGGCTGTCGGGGCAGGACTTCGCGCGCCGCCTGCTCGAGGCCGAGCGGATCGCCGTGATGCCGGGCGAGAGCTTCGGCGCCGCCGCGGCCGGACATGTGCGGGTCGCGATGACGCTGCCCGACGAGGCCTTCGGCGAGGCGATGGCGCGGCTCCTGGCGTTCGCCGACCGGCAGCTTGCGCCGGCCGGAGCCGGTTGAGCCGGCCCGAACCGGCGCCCCGGCCCGCCCGAGGGCCGGGAAGCCGGAGCGTCAGTCGCCGAGGCGGCTGAACTCACCACGGTTGTCGGGGCCGATCCCGAGCCAGCCCGCGACCGTCGCCGCGACGTGGTTGGTGATCACCGACCGCTGCGTCTCCCCCGCCGCGCGGCGGCGGCGCGCCTCTTCGCCCGAGAAGGCCGGCGTCTCGGCCTCGATGAAGGTCGGGCCGGCAAGCACGGCGCCGGTCCGCGCGTCGAGCACAGTGGCGGTGAAGTCGATGTTGTGCACGCCCGAGTCCGAAAGCCGGGTCTCGGCCTCGAAGGTCAGGGCGTGGAACCGGGCCACCTGGACGTTGATCACGACCGGGTGTCCGCCGCGCAGCCCCGAAGCGCCGCGGCGCACGGCCTCGCGCAGGATCACCGCGATCTGGGCCTTGCGGTCGCCGGGCGCGTCCTCGCGCCAGACGATGTCGGCGCGGGGCACCAGAGAGGCGGCTTCGGAAACCGTCAGCGAGGGCGGCACCACGACCTGCACGTCGGTGACGCGCCAGGCGCGCGTGACAGCGGGGTCGAGCGGCGCGTCGTAGCTGGTCTGGTAGACGCCGCCGCAGGCGGAGAGTAGCAGGGCCATCGCCCCGAACAGAAGAAATCCAGCCCGTGTCATGCGCTTTGCTCCCCAAGCGATTCGGCGCGAGGCTCGCAGCGAGCCTCCTTGATTCGCAACACAAAGCTGGCGGCAAGGCGTAAACATGCCGTCTCTGCGCCCTTGTTGCATCCGCTGGACTCCCCGTCGCGGCCGCGCCAGTCTCCGCCTCCGGGAAGGCCCGGAGGGCCACGGAGGGGTGCGGAGGAGTACGGACGGGGGCATGGCGGCGCGCAAGATCATCATCGACACCGACCCCGGGCAGGACGACGCGGTGGCGATCCTGCTGGCGCTTGCCAGCCCCGACGAGCTCGACGTGCTCGGCATCACCGCGGTGGCCGGGAACGTGCCGCTGCCGCTCACCGCGCGGAACGCCCGCATCGTCTGCGAACTGGCCGGGCGCCCGGATATCGCGGTGTTCGCCGGCTGCGAGGCGCCGCTGGCGCGCCCGCTCGTCACCGCCGAGCATGTGCACGGCAAGACCGGGCTCGACGGCGCCGATCTGCCCGCGCCGCGGATGGACCTGCGGGCCGGCCATGCCGTCGACTTCATCGTCGAGACGCTGCGCCGCCACCCGCCCGGCACCGTCACGCTCTGCCCGCTCGGGCCGCTCACCAACATCGCGACGGCGTTCCGCACCGCGCCCGACATCGTCGGCCGGGTGCAGGAGGTCGTGCTGATGGGCGGCGCCTATTTCGAGGTGGGCAACATCACGCCGGCGGCCGAGTTCAACATATATGTCGACCCCGAGGCGGCCGACACCGTGTTCGGCTCGGGCGTGAAGCTGACGGTGATGCCGCTTGACCTGACGCACAAGGCGCTGACCTCGGCCGAGCGGGTCGGGGCGTTCCACGCGCTCGGCACGCCGGTGGGCCGCGCCGTAGCGGGCTGGACCGACTTCTTCGAGCGGTTCGACAAGGAGAAGTACGGTGGCACCGGCGCGCCGCTGCACGACCCCTGCGTGATCGCCTACCTGCTTGCGCCGGAGCTGTTCGGGGGCCGCCACATCAACGTGGTGATCGAGACCGAGGGGCGCTTCACCACCGGCATGACGGTCGCCGACTGGTGGCGCGTCTCGGGCCGCGCCTCGAACGCCATGTTCATGCGCGACGTCGATGCCGAGGGGTTCTTCCGCCTGCTCACCGACCGCCTCGGCCGGCTCTGAGCGATGGGCCGGAGCATCGAGCGGGTCGAGCGCGCGCTGGCCGAAGCCGGCGTCGCCGTCGCGATCCTGGCGATGGACGAGGAGACCCGCACCGCCGAACAGGCCGCGCGGGCGGCGGGCTGCGCGCTCGACCAGATCGTGAAGTCGATCGTCTTCGCCGGCACCGACAGCGGCCATGTGCGCCTGTTCCTGACCGCCGGCGGCAACCGGGTGTCGCCCGGGAAGGCCTCGGCCCTCGCCGGCGAGGCGCTTGGCCGTGCCGATGCCGACCTGGTGCGGCGAGAGACCGGCTTCGCGATCGGCGGGGTGGCGCCGGTGGGGCTGATCTCGGCCGTGCCGGTCTGGTGCGACCCGCGCCTCATGGCGTTCGAGGCGGTCTGGGCGGCGGCGGGCACGCCGCGGCACATCTTCCGCATCGCGCCGGCAGAGCTTGTCCGGGTGACCGGCGCGAAGGTCGCCGACTTCGTGGCATAGCCCCTGCGCCGCTGGCCGCGCGGGGTATGTGAAAATCTTTCACATCGGCCCTTGATCGTGTCCGCGCCATTCCCATCTGGTCTGATGTGAAGCGAATTCACATCAACCGACAGCACGAAACCGGAGCACGCCCGATGACCTCAACGACCGAGACCCTCGCCCTGCCCCGCCAGACCTGGGCCCGCCAGACCTGGCTTGGGCGCGCCGAAAGCTGGCTCGACGACCGCGGCAAGGGGGCCTGGATCGCCGCCATGATCCTCGGCTTCATTGTCTTCTGGCCGGTCGGCCTCGCCCTTCTGGCCTACATGATCTGGAGCAAACGCATGTTCAACGGCAGCTGCGCGGCCCGCCGGGCCCATCGTCACAACCGCCACGGGGTCAACTCGACCGGCAACAGCGCCTTCGACGCCTACAAGGCCGAGACGCTCCGCCGGCTCGAGGACGAGCAGGCGGCGTTCGAGGCCTTCCTGCAGCGCCTGCGCGAGGCCAAGGACAAGTCCGAGTTCGACCAGTTCATGGACGATCGCGCCCGGGCCGCCCGCGGCGACGACCGCCCGGCCGAGGCCTGAACCTTCGCAAGGGGTGCGGCCCGCCGCCGCGCCCCTTCAACCGCGCAAACCGAAGGCCCATGTCACGCCCATGAGTTACGCCCTGCCCGATCCCTACGCCCAGGCCGACTTCTACGCCGACATCCCGCTCAAGCGCCTGCTGGCCTGGGTGATCGATGCCGGCCTGATCCTGCTGCTCTGCCTCGTGGCGGTGCCGCTCACCGCCTTCGTCGGCCTCTTCTTCTTCCCCGTGCTCTGGATCGCGCTCAGCTTTCTCTACCGCTGGGCCACCATCGCCGGCGGGTCGGCGACCTGGGGCATGCGGGTGATGGCGATCGAGTTCCGCGACACGCGCGGCGCGCGCCTCGATGCGGCGACGGCCTTCGCGCACACGCTGATCTACACGGTCGCGATGGGGACGTTCCTGCTGCAGCTGCTCTCGATCGGGCTGATACTCGCATCGGCGCGGCGGCAGAGCCTCGGCGACCACCTGCTCGGCACCGTGGCGATCAACCGCGCGGCCGCGCAGTAGCCCACCCGCATCCGACCCGCCGCCAAGCCCCTTCACAGACGCAGATCGCCTTGCTAGCGTGGCGGCGAACCACCGCAAGCCCGAGCAGATGCGCCACACCCTTCCCATCGCGCCGCAGTTCTACGTCACGGCGCCGCAGCCCTGCCCCTATCTGCCGGGCCGCATGGAACGGAAACTGTTCACCGCGCTGCAGGGCGACTATGCCGAGAAGCTGAACGACAGCCTGTCGAAACAGGGCTTCCGCCGCTCGCAGAACGTGCTCTATCGCCCGTCCTGCGCCGACTGCCAGGCCTGCCTTTCGGCCCGCATCCGGGTGAAGGACTTCGAGCCCGCGCGCAGCCAGCGGCGGGCGTGGCGGCGCAACGCCCATCTGCGGCGCGAGGCGACCAGCCCCTGGGCGACCGAGGACCAGTACGCGCTTTTCCGGCGCTACCTCGACAGCCGGCATGCCGATGGCGGCATGGCCGACATGGACATCTTCGAGTTCGCCGCGATGATCGAGGAGACGCCGGTCAGAAGCCGCGTCGTCGAGTACTCCGCCGACCCGCCGCCGGGCTCGCACCGGCGGGCGCTCGCGGCGGTCTGCCTGACCGACGTGCTCGATGACGGCGTGTCGATGGTCTACTCGTTCTATGATCCGTCGCGCGAGCGCGACAGCCTCGGCACCTACATCATCCTCGACCACGTGGAGATCGCCCGCGCGGCAGGCCTGCCTTATGTCTATCTCGGCTACTGGGTGCCGGGGTCGAGCAAGATGGGCTACAAGTCGCGCTTCGCCGCGCTCGAGATCTACAAGGGCGGCCAGTGGCAGGAGATCGGCGATCCTGCCCGCCATACCGCCGATACCCATCCGCTCTCGGTCGATCCGATCGCCGAGCAGGTTGCGAAGATCTCGCTGCCGGATACCCGCGCGCCCTGATCCGGGCGCAGCGCGCGGGCCGGCTCAGGCGCGCCTGCTTCAGGCCAGCACGCGGTCGCGCTGCGCGCGGTAGGTGCCCTCCGACCGGGTGATCCAGGCAGAGGAGGCGCGCATCGAGGCCATCGCGTTGTCGTAGATGCGCTTGTAGAGGTCGTCGCCCATGTTCTCCTGGTGGACCTCGGCGGCGGCGGCGCCGAACGCGGTCCAGACCGTGTCGGGAAACTCGCGGATCTGGACGCCCGCCGCCTGCAGCCGCTGCAGCGCCGACGAGTTCCGGCTGAGGAACTGCGCGAGGTTCCACTGGTGCGTCTCGGCCGCGGCGATCTCGATGATCTTCTGCTGGGCCGGCGTCAGATCCTCGAACAGCGCGCGGTTCGCGGCCAGCGAGAATCCCGCGCCCGGCTCGTGGAAGCCCGCAGTATAGTAGATCTTGGTGATCTCCTGGAAGTTCGCGACCTCGTCGGCCCAGGGGCCGATCCATTCGGTGCCGTCGATCGCGCCCGAGGCGAGCGCGGCATAGACCTCGTTGCCGGGCAGGTTCTGCACCACCGCGCCGAGCTTGCCGAGCGCGATGCCGCCGAGGCCCGGCATCCGGAACTTCAGCCCGCTGAAATCCTCCGGCCCGGCGATCTCGCGGCGGAACCAGCCGCCCGACTGCGCGCCGGTGTTGCCGCTGAGGAACGCCTTCAGCCCGAACCTCTGGCCGAGCTCGTCGTGGAACTGCATCCCGCCGTCGTGGTAGTACCAGTTCGACAGCTCCTGCGCGGTCATCCCGAACGGAACCGCCGAGAAGAACGCGTAGCCGGGATGGCGGTCGACGAAATAGTAGTCGGCGGCATGGTAGAGGTCGGCATCGCCCGCGACGACGGCGTCGAACACCTCGAACGCGCCCACCACCTCGCCGGCCGCCTTCAGGTCGACGGTCAGCTGGCCATCGGTCATCGCGGTGATGCTGTCGGCCACGCGCTGCGCGCCGTCATGCACCCCGGCGAGGCTGCGGCCCCAGCTCGTCACCATGGTCAGCGTGCGGACGCCCTGGGCATAGAGCGGCGCCGCGAGGCTCGAGGCGGCGGCTGCGGTGGCGCCGCCGACGGCGGCCTTCTGCAGAAACGAGCGACGGTCCATCGGGTCTGTCCTTCCAGCGGCGCGCCCGCCCACGGGGCGCGGCAAAAGCGTTGCCGGCACGGAAACCCGACGCGGGAAACCGGCCGCGAAACCATCTTCAACGACACAATCTGAGCGAAAGTATGGCGATCGTCACCGAACGCCGCGGGGCGGCTGCCCATTGCTTCGGCGCCGGCGCGCGGCCTGCGCCGGACCGGGCAATCTCTGCGTGACAAGGCGGGCAAAAGCGGGAAATGTCGGCGCCGGACCGGGAGCGACGACGGCGGCGACACCGGGTGCGGCGTCGCCCCGCGCCCCGCTCCGGGGCAAGAGCATGCGCGGCGGAGAAGCGCGCGTCGGCAAGGGGGGAACCTTATGGGTGGACTGCTCGCGATCTCTCGCGGGATCGACCGGCTCAACGAGATCGTCGGCAAGTCGGTGGCCTGGCTGATCCTGATCGCCGTCCTCGTCAGCGCGGGCAACGCCACCGTCCGGAAGGTCCTCAGCACGTCGTCGAACGCTTGGCTCGAGCTGCAGTGGTACCTCTTCGGCGCGGCATTTCTTCTGGCGGCGGCCTACACGCTCAAGCAGAACGAACATATCCGGATCGACATCGTCTACGGCATGTTCTCGCGGCGCACGCAGCACTGGATCGACCTCTTCGGCCATGTCGTGTTCCTGATGCCGTTCGTGCTGCTGATGTCCTACTACCTCTGGCCCTACTTCCTGCGCTCGTTCCAGTCGGGCGAGGTCTCGACGAATACCGGCGGGCTGATCATCTGGCCGGCCAAGCTGCTCCTGCTCCTCGGCTTCGCGCTTCTGTCGCTCCAGGGCATCTCCGAGATCATCAAGAAGATCGCCGTCATCAGGGGCCTGATCCCCGATCCGCAGCCCTTCGTGTCGGTCCACGAACATGCCGAGGAGGAAGCGAAGGCGCTGATCGAGGAGATCAAGAAATGATCGAGATCATCGCCCACAACATGGCGCCGATCATGTTCCTCTCGCTGGTGGGGTTCCTGCTCCTCGGCTATCCGGTGGCGTTCGCGCTGGCCGCCAACGGCCTCTTTTTCTTCTTTATCGGGGTCGAGCTCGCGCCCTATTCCAACGGCCAGATCACGCTCGACTGGCCGCTTCTCAACACGCTGCCGAGCCGGTTCTGGGGGGTGCTGTCGAACGAGACGCTGCTTGCGATTCCGTTCTTCACCTTCATGGGCATCGTGCTCGAACGATCCGGCATGGCCGAGGACCTGCTCGAGACGATCGGGCAGGTCTTCGGCTCGGTCCGCGGCGGGCTTGCCTATGCGGTGGTGTTCGTCGGCGCGCTCCTCGCGGCCACCACCGGGGTCGTCGCGGCGAGCGTCATCGCGATGGGCCTGATCTCGCTGCCGATCATGCTGCGCTACGGCTATGACCGTAGGCTCGCCACCGGCGTCATCGCCGCCTCGGGCACGCTGGCGCAGATCGTGCCGCCCTCGCTGGTGCTCATCATCCTCGCCGACCAGCTCGGCCGCTCGGTCGGCGACATGTACCGCGGCGCGCTCGTCCCCGCGCTCCTGCTGACCGCCGCCTACATGGCCTACATCACGGTCCTGACCATCCTGCGGCCGGCCGCGGCCCCGGCCCTGCCGGTCGAGGCGCGCACCCTCGGCGGCGGCTTCACCTCGCTTTTCGTGGCGCTCGGCGCGGTGCTTGCGATCAGCTACGGCGCGCATGTCTGGCTGTCGCCCACCCAGGGGACGAATGCCGACATCCTCGGCGCAACCGTGGGCGTCGCGGTGATCTATGCCTATGCGCTGCTCGATCGCGGGCTGGGGATCAACCTGCTCTCGCGGCTGGCCCAGCAGGTCATCATGGTGATGATCCCGCCGCTCGCGCTGATCTTCCTCGTGCTCGGCACCATCTTCCTCGGCATCGCCACGCCGACCGAGGGCGGCGCGATGGGCGCGGTCGGCGCGCTTGTGCTTGCCGCGGCGAAGCGCCGGCTGACATTCCCGGTCCTCAGCCAGGCGCTGACGGCGACGACGCGGCTTTCGGCCTTCGTGATGTTCATCCTGATCGGCAGCCGGGTGTTCTCGCTCACCTTCTTCGGGGTCAACGGCCACATCTGGGTCGAGGAACTGCTGACCGCCGTGCCCGGCGGCGAATACGGCTTCCTGTTCGTCGTCAACGCCATCGTCTTCTTCCTCGGCTTCTTCCTCGACTTCTTCGAGATCGTGTTCATCGTCGTCCCGCTGATCGTGCCGGCCGCCGAGAGCCTGGGGATCGACCTCATCTTCCTCGGCGTCATCCTGGGGATGAACCTGCAGACCAGCTTTCTCACACCGCCGTTCGGCTTCGCGCTCTTCTACCTGCGGTCGGTGGCGCCGCGGGGCGGCTACACCGACAAGCCGACGGGGCGCAGAATCGACGGGATCAGGACGGGCGACATCTACCGGGGCGCGGTGAACTTCATCGCGATCCAGGTGGTGATGATCTTCATGGTCATCGCGTTCCCGCAGATGGTGATGCACTACCGCGGCCCGGCGGTCGACACGTCGAACGTCACGATCACGCTGCCGCCGGCAGGCGGCGGGGGCGGCCTCAGCATGCCCGGGCTCGGCGGACCGGGCCAGGGCGGGCTGGGGCAGCCCGGCGGTGGACTGGGCCAACCGGGCGGCGGTCTGGCTCCGGCGCCCGGCGGGCTCGCGCCCGCCCCCGGCGGGCTCGCACCCGCCCCGGCACCTGCGCCGGCCGAGGGCAACTGACGACCCAGGCCGCGCGGCGGAACGGAAAAAGGCCCCGGGGAGCACCCCCGGGGCCTTCGGCTTTCGCCTGAAGCGGCGCCTCAGATCTTGTTGGCGTTCTTCTGGATCATCATGAACGTGTCGTAGTTGTACTCCGCGATCTGCGTCCACTGGTAGAAATCGCCGCGGAAGCCCTTGATCGAGTCCCACAGGGTGGCGAAGCCCGCATTGCCGGCCGAGGTTTCGGCATAGACCTCCTCGGCCGCGTTGAAGCAGGCTTCGAGGATCTCCGGCGAAAACGGCCGCAGCTGTGCGCCCTGCCCCACCAGCGACTTGATCGATGTCGGGTTCTTGTGGTCGTAGGACGACATCATGTCCATGTTGACCGCCTGCGAGGCCATCCGCAGGAGCGACTGGTAGGCCGGCGGCAGGTTGCCGTAGGCGGTCGCGTTGAACATGAAGTGGACGGTCGGGCCGCCTTCCCACCAGCCGGGGTAGTAGTAGTAGGGCGCCACCTTGAAGAAGCCGAGCTTCTCGTCGTCATAGGGGCCGACCCATTCGGCGGCGTCGATGGTGCCCTTCTCCAGCGACGGATAGATGTCGCCGCCGGCGATCTGCTGCGGCACGACGCCGAGCTTCGACATCACCTGGCCGGCGAAGCCGCCGATCCGCATCTTGAGGCCCTCCATGTCGGCGACGGTGTTGATCTCCTTGCTGAACCAGCCGCCCATCTGCACGCCGGTATTGCCGCCGGGGAAGGCGACGAGCCCGTGCTGCTCGAGGAAGGCGTTGTAGAGGTCGATGCCGCCGCCGTAGTAGTGCCAGGCGTTGATGCCGCGCGCGCTGAGCGAGAACGGCACGGCCGCCGCCACCGCAAAGGCGGGGTCCTTGCCGAAGTAGTAGTAGCCGACCGTGTGGCAGGCCTCGACGTTGCCGGCCCCGACCTCGTTCGCGGCTTCGAGGCCCGGAACCAGTTCGCCGGCCGGGAAGACCTGGATGGTGAACGCGCCGTCGGTCGCCTCGGACACGTATCTCGACAGCGTGTCGGAGGCGCCGTAGATCGTGTCGAGCGACTTCGGGAACGACGAGGTCAGCCGCCAGGTGACGGTCGGGCTGGTCTGCGCGACGGCAGGCGCGGCAAGCGTGGCGGTACCGGCCGCGGCGGCGCCGCCGACGGTGGCCTTGGTCAGGAATGAACGACGATCCATGTGGGTGATTTTCCTCCCCGCGAAAGGGCCCGCGCCGTTCGCCGGGGGGCCTGGCCTCTGGAACCGGCCCGGTTCCGCGTGCGGCGGCCGGACCACGCTGACGATTGAGACGGCTGGACCGCCGATGTCAACACACGCGTGCGGGCCGGCGCCATGTTCGCGCTAAACTTGTCGTCAACCCGCGCCGATCGACCACGCGCCGGGCATCCGGCAACGGCGCGGATGCGCCAAGTCGCATCGGACCGGCAGGCTTCCGCGGGCCTCGCGAAATCCGCGGTGGCCCCCTTGCTCGCGCCCCCGCGCCGCGCCATGTCGTCGCGAACCGCGCAGCCATCGGGGGCAGGGTCCTGGACACGGCGCTTTTCTTCATCCTCGGCCTTGTCGGGTTGTTCTTCGGCGGCGACTGGCTCGTCAAGGGTGCCTCCGGCGTGGCCGAGCGGTTCCGCGTGCCGCCGCTCGTCATCGGCCTCACCATCGTCGGCTTCGGCACCTCGGCGCCCGAGCTTCTCGTCTCGGTCGACGCCGCGCTGAGCGGGGTGCCGGGAATCGCCATCGGCAACGTGGTCGGCTCGAACATCGCGAACATCCTGCTGATCCTCGGCGCGGCCGCGGTGATCGCGCCGCTGGCGGCGCCCTTCGCGAGGCTGCGGCGCGATCTCGTCTGGATGCTGGCGGCGGCGCTCCTCACCGTGCCGGCCTTCTGGAGCGGGGCGGTCGGCCGGCTGGAGGGGGCGGTCCTCGTCGCCGGCATCCTGGCCTTCATCCTCGTCAACCTGCGGCAGGCCGGCACCGCGGCGGCCGCGGAGACCGAGCCGCCGGCGCTCGGCCGGTCGGCGCTGCTGACGCTGATCGGGCTGGCGGGCGTGCTGATCGGCGCGCGGCTTCTGGTCGACAGCGCGACCGAGATCGCCCGCGCCCTGGGCGTCGGCGAGGCGGTGATCGGGTTGACCATCGTGGCGGTCGGCACCTCGCTGCCGGAGCTCGCGACCTCGGTCGCCGCCGCGTTCCGGGGCGAGCGCGAGATCGCGCTCGGCAACGTCATCGGCTCGAACGTGTTCAACATCCTCGCAATCCTGGGGATCACCGCGCTCGTCGCGCCGATCCCGGTCGAGCCGCGGTTCCTGTCGATCGACGTACCCGTGATGATCGCCGTGTCGCTGCTGCTTGCCGCGGTGCTCTGGCGCTGGCACGGGATCTCGCGCCGGGCCGGCATCGCGTTCCTTGCGGCCTATGCGGTCTACGTCGCCGCGATGGCGGTGTTCTGACACCCGCCGCCCGGAAGCCGAAGGCCGGGGCGGCGGGCCCGTGGTCAGGCGGCAAGCCCCTCGGCCGCCAGCGCCGCCTGCACCGCCGGCCGCGCCGCGATGCGCGCCATCCAGGCCGTGAGGCCGGGCCAGCGATCCATCGGGATGCCGTGCAGGCGTGTCCAGCCGACCATCGCGAAGGCGTGAGCATCGGCCAGCGTGTAGTCGGCGCCGCAGAGATAGGCGCGGCCGCCGGCCAGCAACCCCTCCAGCCAGTCGAGCTTGGCCGCGACGATGCCGGCCTGCGCCGCGCGCGCGTCGGCGGGAAGCGATGGCGCGAAGAGCGGGCCGAAGGCGGTGCGCAGTTCGGACGCGTTGAAGTTCAGCACCTCCTGTACCCGCGCCCGCTCGACTGTGCCATAACCGGGCGCGAGCGCCGGATCGGCCGCCCGGTCGGCGATGAACTGCACGATCGCCGGCCCCTCGGTAAAGGTGCCCGCCCCGTCGACCTCCAGCACCGGAACGGTGCCCCGCGGATTGACGTCACGGAGGTCGCGGCCCGTCTCGGTCTGCTTCGTGGCGATGTCGACGCGCTCGATCTCGAACGGCAGACCGACCTCGCGGAGCACGATGTGGGGGCCGAGCGAGCAGGCGCCGGGGCTGTAATAGAGTTTCATGGTCAATGTCCTTTCCGGTTTACGGAGCGCCCGGATAGCGCGGCCAGATAGCGTCTGGAAACCCCGTAACTTGTGGTAACCGGCACTTTGCGGTATCCCTGCCGTAACCTCGTTTCACCGGAGTTCCCGCCGATGCCGCTCAAGCGCCGAAAGGCCCGCATGGCCCCACCCTCCAACGGCTGCCCGCTGGCCGCCTGTTCGGCCTTCATCGGCGGGGCCTGGACACCGCATGTGATCTGGTATCTGGCCGGCGGCCCGCGGCGGTTCTCCGAGCTGAAGTCGGACATCCGCGGCATCTCGTCCAAGGTCCTCTCGGCGCGGCTGCGCGAGCTCGAGGAATTCGGCGTCGTGACGAGGACTGTGATGCCGACCTCTCCGCCCACCGTCGAATACGCGCTGACCGAGCTGGGCGGCGAGCTGATGCCGGTGATCGAGAAGATTGTCGAGGTGGGGTTCCGCCTGGTGCAGCGAAAGCGGGCGGCGTGAGATTGCGCAGGGGCCCAGCTCGGCGCAACAAAGCGCCGCCACACCCGGCTGGTGCGACACTTTATTCCGCCGAATCGCGGTTGACGCCCCCCGGCGCCGCTTCTAATGTCCGCCGGACTTGCGAAAGGAAGCCTGCGCGATGGCGCTCATTCTCGTAGTATCGGAGACGTGGCGCATGGGCCGTTGACGCGGACGCCAGACTGAGAACCATGCGCCCCCGATCGACCCTCGGGGGCTTTTTGTTGCGTGACGAACGGATGGAGACAGGCATGTCACGGCAGATGACCGGCGCGAAGATGGTGGTTCAGGCGCTCAAGGACCAGGGCGTCGAGGTGGTGTTCGGCTATCCAGGCGGCGCGGTGCTGCCGATCTACGACGAGATCTTCCAGCAGAACGCGATCCGCCACATCCTCGTCCGCCATGAACAAGGCGCGGTCCACATGGCCGAGGGCTATGCCCGCTCGACCGGCAAGCCCGGCGTCGTCCTCGTCACCTCCGGCCCCGGCGCGACGAACGCGGTCACCGGCATGGTCGACGCGCTGATGGATTCGATCCCGCTCGTCGTCCTCACCGGGCAGGTGCCGACCTTCATGATCGGCTCGGACGCCTTCCAGGAGGCCGACACGATCGGGATCACCCGCCCCGCGACCAAGCACAACTGGCTGGTGAAGGAGACCGACCGCCTGTCCGAGACGATCCACCAGGCGTTCCACGTCGCGACCCACGGCCGCCCCGGGCCGGTGCTGATTGACATCCCGAAGGACGTGCAGTTCGCGACCGGCACCTACGTGCCGCCGGGCAAGGCCCGGGTCGGGCACTACCAGCCGAAGGTCGAGGGCGACCCGGAGATCATCGCGGCGCTGGTCGAGGCGATGGAGAAGGCCGAGCGGCCGGTCTTCTACACCGGCGGCGGGGTCATCAACTCCGGCCCCGAGGCGTCGCGCCTGCTGCGCGAGCTGGCCGAGGCGACCGGCTTTCCGGTGACCTCGACGCTGATGGGCCTCGGCGCCTATCCGGCGAGCGGGAAGCACTGGCTCGGGATGCTCGGGATGCACGGGCTCTACGAGGCGAACCTCGCGATGCACGGCTGCGACCTGATGATCAACGTGGGCGCCCGCTTCGACGACCGCATCACCGGACGGATCGCCGACTTCTCGCCGCGCTCGCGCAAGGCGCATGTCGACATCGACCCCTCGTCGATCAACAAGGTCATCCACGCCGATTTCCCGATCGTCGGCGACGTCGCGCATGTGCTGCGCGAGGTGCTGCGCCTCTGGACCGCGCGCGGCCGGAAGGTGAACCACGAGGGTCTCGTCAAGTGGTGGGCCCAGATCGAGGCGTGGCGCGCGGTCGACTGCCTGCGCTACACGCCGTCGGAGAAGTCGATCAAGCCGCAATACGCGGTCCAGCGGCTCGAGGCGCTGACCCGCGGCATGGACCGCTACATCACCACCGAGGTCGGCCAGCACCAGATGTGGGCGGCGCAGTACCTGGGCTTCGACGAACCCAACCGCTGGATGACCTCCGGCGGCCTCGGCACGATGGGCTACGGCCTGCCCGCCTCGATCGGCGTGCAGATCGCCCATCCCGGTGCGCTGGTCATCAACGTCGCGGGCGAGGCGTCTTGGCTCATGAACATGCAGGAGATGGGCACCGCGGTGCAGTTCCGCGCCCCGGTCAAGCAGTTCATCCTGAACAATGAACGCCTCGGCATGGTCCGCCAGTGGCAGGAGTTGCTGCACGGCGAGCGGTACTCGCATTCGTGGAGCGAGGCGCTGCCGGATTTCGTCAAGCTCGCCGAGGCGTTCGGCTGCAAGGGCATCAGGTGCCAGGACCCGGCAGACCTCGACGAGGCGATCCGCGAGATGCTGGCCTATGATGGCCCGGTGATCTTCGACTGTCTGGTCGAGAAGCACGAGAACTGCTTCCCGATGATCCCCTCGGGCAAGCCGCACAACGAGATGCTGCTCGGCGAGGCCGACACGCAGGGCGCGATCGACGCGAAGGGCTCGGTGCTGGTGTGACATGCCAGACCGGCGCCCCGCGCTGACGGCGCTGACGGCGCGGGCCGAGGGCGACGCGAGGCTCGCCGCGTTCGACGGCAGGCGGGGCTGGCAGTTCGGGCTGTTCGCCGCGGCCTTCGTCGCGCTGATCGCGGGCGGCTTCCTCGCCATCGCGGTCGAGGAGACCTGGTTCGGCGATCAGGTCACCCGGCCGATCGACTTCCGCGTGTTCTGGGCGGCGGCAAGGCTCGCCGCCGGGGGCGAGCCTCTCGCCGCACTCGACGAAGGCCGGCTTGTCGCGACGCACCGGTCGGGCGCCGAGGTCTGGATGCCGTTCCTCTATCCGCCCGGCTTCCTGGTCCTGATCACGCCGTTCGGCATGATGCCCTTCGCTGTCGCGCTCATCCTGTGGACGGCGCTGTCGCTCGTGCTTCTTTCTCTCGCGCTTCGGCCCTTCGTGGCCGGGATCGCGCCGCTGTGGTTGGGGATGACTTCGCACCGGCCGGTCTCCCCGCGCTCCTCACCGGGCAGACCAGCCTCTTGTGGCTGGCCGGGCTCCTTGCGGCGCTGGCCGCGCTCCGCGCCGAGCGATGGGTGCTCGCGGGCCTGCTGCTCGGGTGCCTCACCCTGAAGCCGCAACTGGGGCTGCTCATTCCGGTCGCGCTTCTGGCCGCCGCCGCGTGGCGAACGATCCTGGCGGCGGCCCTGACCGCGGCGCTCCTCGCCGCCCTGCCGACCCTGCTGCTCGGCCTCGAGTACTGGGAGGCGCTGCGCGGGAACGTCGTCATGCTGCGCGACGCGGTCGTGGCGGACGTCCATCGCGAGGGCCTGATGGTCGGCCCGCTGTCACTCCTGACCTCGCTCGGCATGCCGGTCGAGCGCGCCCTCGCCGCGCAATGGGCGATGACCGCAACCACCGCCGTCGCGGTCTTCATCGCGTGGAGATCGAAGCGGGCATCGTTCGACCTCAAGGCAGCCGTGCTGCTGCTCGCCATGTCGATCTCGTCGCCCTACCTGTGGTACTACGAGATGACCCTTCTTGCCGCGGCGGCGCTTTTCCTGCTCCGCTCCGGGGCGGTGGCACTTGATCAGGCCGGCGCCCTCCTCTTCGTGGCGCTGTGGCTTGGCACCGGCCCGCTTGTCGTCGCGCGGCTGATCGGCGTCGAGGCTGACCACGTCCTCGGCGCGCCTCTCGTCACGGCGGTGGTGTTCATCGGCCTCGGGCTGTGCGTCTGGCGCCTGAGCGCCGCGCCGCCCGCCCGCACGCTGCCGCCGTCGGGGTCGTGACTGCCGAGGCTGTGACGACGGTGGATCTGGCAAGCGCGACCGCGCCGGCGCATCAGCGGCCCAAAGCCGGCTGGCCACGCCCCGCCTGCGGGCTGGCCTCAGTCGCGCCAGCCCATTGCCCGGTAGGCGGCGGCGGCAACCACGGCGAAAAGCACGTGGCCGACGAGCGCGACCCAGGTGATCCCGGTGAAGCCGAGGAACGGCGGGTTGCCGGCGACCAGGTGCGCCATGACGTAGAGGGCAAAGATCCACAGGACCACGCCGTAGAGCACCGCGCTGGCAAGCCACGGCAGCGCCGGCAGGATGCGCCGGCGCAGCGGCTCGGCGACGACGAGCCAGCCCAGCGGGTAGGCGACCATGCCGGCGGCGTAGTGCAGGAAATGCGCACCCGGTGCCCAGGGGGCGCCGGTCAGCGTCTGGATCACCTGGTTGGCCAGCGGGACCGGCGCGAGCGCGGCGAAGCCGAGGCCGGGGCTGAGGCTCTGGCCGAAGAAGTCGAACGCGACGGTGGCGAGCGCGCCTGCGACGGCGGTGGCGGCAACCGCGTTGGTGGCGCCTGCGGCACGCGCCGGCGACTGGGACAGGGTGGTCATTGCGGGGCTCCTCGACGATGCAGTTGGGACTGGCGGATCTCGTGGCGCCAAACTACACATCTTCGCCGGGCCCGCGGGCGCCCTGCACGCATCTGTGACAAGCCCCGCCCCTCGCGTGATCGCCGCGGGCGACGGCTGAAACAATCGGCCGGCGCGCGCGGCGGGGCCGGGGATCAGGCTGAAACAATCCGGCCCGCACCGACCGGGCCAGCATGCGGGGAGGGGCCGGGATGTCGCCACTGAACATCAAGAAGGGCACGAGCCAGCACTCGGCCTACGACCTGCGCTCGAGCTTTTCGGACGCGCAGGAGACCCATACGCTCGCCGTCGTCGTCGACAACGAGGCCGGCGTGCTGGCCCGCGTCATCGGCCTGTTCTCGGGCCGCGGCTACAACATCGAAAGCCTGACGGTGGCCGAGATCGACCATAACGGGCACCGCAGCCGGATCACCGTCGTCACCACCGGCACGCCGCAGGTGATCGAGCAGATCAAGGCGCAGCTCGGCCGCATGGTGCCGGTGCACGAGGTTCACGACCTGACGGTCGAGGGGCCGGCGGTGCAGCGCGAACTGGCGCTGTTCAAGGTGGTCGGCAAGGGCGAGAAGCGGGTCGAGGCGCTGCGGCTGGCCGACATCTTCCGCGCGAACGTGGTCGATTCGACGCTGGAGAGCTTCGTCTTCGAGGTCACGGGGACGAGCGAGAAGGTCGATGCCTTCGCCGAACTGATGCGCCCCCTCGGCCTTGCCGAGATGGCGCGCACCGGCGTGGCCGCGCTGTCGCGCGGCACAAAGTGAACCGAAGACCCCCGGCGTGGGGAAAGCGCCGGGGGTCTCGGCGCCGCCGTTACTGCGTCAGCGTGCCTGCGGCCTGCGCCGCGGCCAGCTCGTCGGCGTCGACGACACCATCCGCATTGGCATCGACAACCGCGAAGGTCTCGGCCGTGAGGCTCGGATACGCGGCCATCAGCTCTTCCATCGAATAGGCGCCGTCGCCGTCGGTGTCGGTCACTTCCTGAGCGACGGCGGCACCGGCGAAGCCGAGAACGGCGGCAGCGATGAGAAACTTCTTCATGACGTACTCCTTGATCTGTCATGGCATGCAAGGGCCATCACCGGCCCTCATGAACAGGACGCTGCCAGGGGGCGATTTTTCCGTTGGGGAAACGGTGCGGCGGTCAGTGGCGTACTGTCGCCGAATTTCGATAAGTACGGGAGCGAAACTCTGCCGGATCCCGGCAATTCCGGGCGTCGCGCGCCTCTAGCCCTCGACTGGCGGCAGCAGTCCGTCGTCCTGCCCCGCGCGGAATTCGCTGGGGGAGACCGCGCCGTCACCGTTCGCGTCGATCCGGCGATAGGCATCCGCGGTCAGCGTCGGGTAGAACACCCGCAGCTCGGCCAGCGAGTAGAGCCCGTCGCCATCGCTGTCGATGTCGCTTCCTCCCGCGGCGGCGGGCGCTGCGGCCAGGGCCGCGACCAGGGCCGCGACGGGGGCAAGGAAAGCGGACGGGAATCGATACATGACAGGGTCCGGAAACGATGGCGTCCGGGCATAAACCAAAGGTGTAGCGGCCTCCGCAATGACGCCGGGGACACAGGCGGAAGCGTTTGTGGCCGATCGGTGCCTGTCCGCCGTGGGTCCGGTGCGTCGCGCGCGGAAAACGGCCCAAAAAGCCCCGGGGCTTCCCGCCGAGCGGAAACCCGCGATCTTCCGGCGCAGGGCGCCCCGGCCCATGTTGCAGCCAGGCAGCGACGAGGGAGGACGCCATGACGCGCCATATCGCAGGGGCCGGGCTGCGCGGCAGCGCCGCCGTTCCGGCCGCCGCACGGGAGGCGGCCGCCGCTGCCCTCGCCCGGCTCAGGCCCGATCTCCTCCGCGCGGCGCGGGCGATCGCGCGCTGCCCCGACCGCGCCGAGGACCTGGCGCAGGAGGCGCTGCTGCGGGTCTGGATCCGGCTGGTCGCCGGCGAGCGGATCGACGACCTGCGCCCCTACCTGCTCACCACGCTGCGCAACCTCGCCCGGCGCCCGCCGCGGCTGTTGCCGGCCGAACTGGCCGCGCCCGAGGCCGCGCCGGGCAACGCCAGCGACCGCATGGCCTGCCGCGAGGTGATCGCCGCGATGGGCGCGCTGCCCGCGGGGCAGGCGACGCTGCTCGCCGAGGCCGCGCTTGGCGACGGCACGGTGGCCGAGCTTGCCGCCCGCGCGGGCCTGCCGCCTGGCACTGTGGCAAGCCGCGTCTCCCGCGCCCGTGCCAGCCTGCGCGCCCGCTTCGACCTGCCCGAAGCGGCACCGGTCACGGCGCTTCTCGACCGGTAGGGCGCGCCGGACAGAAAAAGGGGGTCCCGAAGGACCCCCAGTCTCGCTTATCGGGCTCATCATGGTTACCGCTCGGTTTTCTGCCTGCGGCCCGATCCGCGCCGGGGGCGAGCGCACCCGCCCCGTGACGGAGTGGGAAGGGCGCTTGGCGCCGCCCCACCCGGTTGGTCAGCCGAGATTGTCGCCTTCCGTCCCGTTCGGGTTTGAAGCAATAATCCTGCGGCCTTCGACGCGCCTCACGTGGTATTCAGGGTGCATGCCCGCTTCCACTTGATTGGCCAGTTGGCCACGCGTCAGTTCTCCCTGACCAGGCACGTTGAAGTGCGTGTTCAGGCCAGTGCTGCTCTCACGGGTCACCGTGATCTTCTTGCTCGCCATGACGATCTCCTACGGCAGCTATCCACATTCATCCACAGCATCTCAGATTGATGTGGGCTCTTCTCAGCACGCTCTTGATCCCAATCTTCGACTCTGGTCTCCGATACTCATCGACCCACCTGGGCCGAGTTTGGTTGTCCCGCAGCGTGCTATGCGATTGCGGGATGGCCGGGGGCAGGCGTTGGCGCGCCTGCCCCCAACCCTCAATTCCTCAGCTACACCCGCTCGTCGCGCCGCAGGTGTTGCACTTCATGCAGGTGCCGTTCCTGACCAGCGTGTAGTTGCCGCACTCGCCGCAGGCCTCGCCCTCGTAGCCCTGGATCCTGGCCTTGGTGCGGGCGTCGATCGCGACCGCCGCCGTGGCGAAGCCGGCCTGCGCCTCCTCGAAGCCCGGCACCAGCGCGGCGAGGGCGGTCGCGGCCCCTGCCCCGCCCGATAGCGCCGTCGCGCCGAGGGCGCCGCCGTTCAGCACGACCAGCTCCTGCGGCAGGCGCTTCCTGAGATAGCCGGTCGAGCTGATCTGCTTCAGCACCTCGATCGACTTCGAGGTCGCGCGGTCGGAGGGCTCGGCGATGTTGCCGGTCTCGGCCTCGCCCACGTCGTCGAAGGTGGCCCCGGCCGGCTTGACATGGGCCAGATCGGTCCGGTCGAGATAACTCACCGCCAGTTCGCGGAAGATGTAGTCGAGGATCGAGGTCGCGGACTTGATCGAGTCGTTGCCCTGCACCATGCCGGCGGGCTCGAACTTGGTGAAGGTGAAGGCGTCGACGAACTCCTCAAGCGGCACGCCGTATTGCAGGCCGACCGAAACCGCGATGGCGAAGTTGTTCATCATCGCCCGGAAGCCGGCCCCCTCCTTGTGCATGTCGATGAAGATTTCACCAATCTTTCCATCGGCATACTCGCCGGTTCTCAGGTAGACCTTGTGGCCGCCGACGATCGCCTTCTGGGTGTAGCCCTTGCGCCGCTCGGGCAGCTTCTCGCGGTTGCTGCGGACGATCTCCTTGACGATGATCTTCTCGATGATCTTCTCGGC
>CAZYBG010000042.1:0-24951 GCA_964645155.1 uncultured Rhodobacterales bacterium
GGGCGCTGGCCGCCGCGATGGACCGGGGCGCCGCCGTCGTCGCCCGCCATGTCGCGGTCGGCGAGGAGGCGGCGCGCGACCGGCTTGCGGCGTTCGCCGCCAAGGTCGACGACTACGCCCGCGCCCGCGACCTGCCGGCCGAGGACGGCACCTCGCGCCTGTCCGAGAACCTCACCTATGGCGAGATCTCGGCGCGCACCTGCTGGCATGCCGGACTGCGGGCGCTCCACGATGGCCGGCGCGGCGCCGAGACCTTCCTGAGGGAGCTCGTCTGGCGCGACTTCGCCTGGCACCTCGCGCATCACACGCCGCACCTCACCACCGAGCATTGGCGCGTGGAATGGCGCGGGTTTCCCTGGAACGCCGATGCGCGGCAGCCCGAGGTGCAGGCCTGGCAGCGCGGCCGCACCGGCATTCCCTTCGTCGATGCGGCGATGCGCGAGATGTACGTGACCGGCACGATGCACAATCGCGGCCGGATGATCGTCGCGTCCTACCTGACCAAGCACCTGCTCAGCGACTGGCGGATCGGCCAGACGTGGTTCGCGGACTGCCTGATCGACTGGGACCCCGCCTCGAACGCGCTGGGCTGGCAGTGGTCGGCAGGATCGGGGCCCGACGCCGCGCCCTACTTCCGGGTCTTCAACCCGGCGACGCAGGCCGAGAAGTTCGACCCCGAGGGCCGCTACCGCCGCCGCTGGATCGCCGAGGGGCAGCCGGACCCGCCGGCGACGGCGCTCAGCTACTTCGCGGCGATACCGCGCAGCTGGAACCTCTCGCCCGGGGATGCCTATCCCGAGCCCGTCGTCGCGGCCGATGCCGGCCGGAGGGCCGCGCTTGCCGCCTACGAGACGTGGAAGGGCCGGCGGATCGATCCGTTGCGCGCCGGCCCGCGATCTGCCTAACTGCCGCGGGGAGAAGGGGAAAACAATGACAGTACTGACCAGCGCCGAGGGCCAGCCCGGCCTGCCGCGCTACTTCGCGGCCGCCTTCGACATGGCGCGCGCGCTCGAGAACGGCAGGCTCGACATCGTGCTGCCCGACGGGCGGCGGTTCCGCGCCGAGGGCCGCAATCCCGGCCCGGTCGCCGAGTTCGCGGTGCACGACACCGACCTCTTCGCCCGGCTGATCCGCGAGGGCGACCTCGGCTTCTGCGACGCCTATCTCGACGGCGGCTGGTCGACGCCCGACCTGATGGCGTTCATGGACCTCGTCCATGCGGGCAACGAGGGCATCTACGACGCGTTTCCCGGCATCGGCCTCGTCCGCACCTGGGAGCGGTTCCGCCACTGGCTGCGGGGCAATTCAAGGCAGCAGGCCCGGCGCAACATCGCCGCGCATTACGATCTGGGCAACGACTTCTACGCGCTCTGGCTCGACGAGACGATGACCTATTCCTCGGCGCTGTTCCAGATCGGGCAGGAGCCGCTGGAGCGGGCGCAGGTGCAGAAGTACGCCAGCATGGTCGACCGGATCGGCGCCCGGCCCGGCGAGCACGTACTCGAGATCGGCTGCGGCTGGGGCGGCTTCGCCGAATATGCCGCGAAGGAGCGGGGCCTGAGGGTGACCGGCCTGACCATCTCGAAGGCGCAGCACGACTACGCGGTCGAGCGGATCGCGCGGGCGGGCCTGGCCGAGCGCGTCGAGATCAGGCTGCAGGACTACCGCGACGAGCGCGGCAGCTACGACGGCATCGCCTCGATCGAGATGTTCGAGGCGGTCGGCGAACGCTACTGGCCGGCCTATTTCACCACCCTGCGCGAGCGGCTGCGGCCGGGCCGGCATGCCACGCTGCAGATCATCACCGTCGAGGACCGCCGCTGGGAGGTCTACAAGCGCGGCGTCGACTTCATCCAGAAGTACATCTTTCCGGGCGGCATGCTGCCCAGCCCCTCGGTCCTGCGCCGCGAGATCGAGCGGGCGGGCCTCGCGATCCGGGATTCGATCGAGTTCGGCGAAAGCTACAGCCAGACGCTCCGCCGCTGGCACGAGACCTTCAACCACCGCTGGGACGATGTCCGCGCGATGGGCTTCGACGACCGGTTCCGGCGGATGTGGAACTTCTATCTTACCTCTTGCGCCGCGACCTTTCACCACGGAAACTGCGATGTGACGCAGATCACCGTGACGAGGCCAGCGTAGCAGCATGCCCACCGCCCCCAGATTGTTCGGCGCCTTCGCGCTCGCGCTCGTCGGCTTCTTCGCGGCCGAGGTGATGAAACCCAGTTTCCCAGAGGGCACGCAGTTCGGCTTCTTCTCGGTCGTCGCGGCGCTGGTCGGCGTGGCGATCGGCTGGCGGGTGTTCGGCCGGCCGCAGCTTGCCGACAGCATGGCTGGGATCGGCACCGGCCTCGTCGCGGCGTTCCTGCTCACGCTCTGGGCGCTGATCGTGTTCGCCTGCTACCGGATGTTCGAGTTTTCGCTCGATCGCCGCTACGAGGACGTGGTCGAGGCGATCGAGGGCATCTTCGCGATCATGTTCGACTATCTCGAGGTTCTCGCCCGGTCGCCGCAGACGATCGGCGTGCTGCTGGTCGGCGGCGCACTGGCGGGCATGTTCTCGCGCTGGGCCGCGGCGCGGTTCAGCTGACGGCCCGACCCCCGTTGCCCGAGGCGGTGTTCTTCTACGGCACGCTTCGCCATCCGCCGTTGCTGGCGGCCGTGCTGGGCCGCGCCGCCGGGCCGCTGCTGCCCGCACGGCTTGCCGATCACGCCGTCGGCGCCGCGGTCGAGGGGCCGTTTCCGGCGATCCGCGCCAGCGCCGGGTCGGTGGCCGAGGGGCTGCTGGCCAGCGGGCTGACCGCGGACGACCGCGCCCGGCTCGACTTCTACGAAGACGGGTTCGGCTACAGGCTGGCGGCCTGCACGGTCGAGACGGCGGCGGGCCGGGTGCCGGCGCATCTCTACCTGCCCGCGCGCGACATCGCCGTCGCGGGGCCCTGGCAGCTCGACGACTGGGCGTCGCGGTGGGGCGACGCGGCGGCGGTCGCCGCGCAGGTGATGATGGCGCTGCGCGAAACCCGCGCCGCAGGGGATTTTTTTGCGCGATATCCGCAGATGATGACGCATGCGGCGTCGCAGGTTCGCGCCCGGGCAGGCTTGCGTCCGACCACGCTCCGCCGCAGCGCGGCGCCCGGTGATGTCCTGCCCGAGGGCCGGCGCGAGCCCTATGCCGCCTTCTTCGCGGTCGAGGAGATCGACTTGCGCTTCCGCCGTTTCGACGGCGCGATGAGCCCGCAGGTCACCCGCGCCGTCTTCATCTCGGGCGACGCGGCGACGGTGCTGCCCTACGACCCGGTGCATGACCGGGTGCTGCTGGTCGAGCAGTTCCGCCCCGGCCCGTTCGCCCGGGGCGACGCGCAGCCCTGGATGCTCGAGCCGATCGCCGGCCGCGTCGATGCCGGCGAGACGCCCGAGCAGGCGATCCGCCGCGAGGCGCTCGAGGAGGCCGGGCTGGCGCTCGGCGAGCTGGTCCGCGTCGCCGCTTACTACCCGTCGCCCGGCGCCAAGGCCGAATACATCTTCGCCTATGTCGCGCTCGGCGACCTGCCCGCGGCGCTCGACGGCCGGGTCGGCGGCGAGCCGGGCGAGGCCGAGGACATCCGCTGCCACCTGATCCCCTTCGACCGGCTGATGGAGCTGGTCGCCTCGGGCGAGATCGAGAACGGCCCGCTCCTTCTCTCGGCGCTGTTTCTCGCCCGCCACCGGGCGCGGTTCCGCGGCGGCGCCTGACCGGCCGCGCGGCGCCCGCAGGTCGCCGACCGCCGGCCTGCGCATTCACAAGGCCGGCAAAACCCACTAGGAAGGGGGCAAAAGGGAAGGGCAGCCCATAATGCGCATCGCGTCAGACCTTGCCGACGCCGTCGGCCACACCCCGCTCATCCGTCTCCGCAAGGCGAGCGAGCTGACCGGCTGCGAGATCCTCGGCAAGGCGGAGTTCCTGAACCCCGGCCAGTCGGTGAAGGACCGCGCCGCGCTCTACATCATCAGGGATGCCGTGGCGCGGGGCCAGCTCCGCCCCGGCGGCACCATTGTCGAGGGCACGGCGGGCAATACCGGCATCGGCCTCGCCCTCGTCGGCGCCTCGATGGGCTTCCGCACGGTGATCGTGATCCCCGAGACGCAGAGCCAGGAGAAGAAGGACATGCTGCGCCTCGCCGGGGCCGAGCTGGTACAGGTGCCCGCCGCGCCCTACCGCAACCCCAACAACTACGTGCGCTATTCCGGCCGGCTGGCCGAACGGCTGGCGCAGTCGGAACCCAACGGCGCGATCTGGGCGAACCAGTTCGACAATGTGGCGAACCGCCAGGCGCATGTCGAGACCACCGGCCCCGAGATCTGGGAGCAGACCGGCGGCCGCGTCGACGGCTTCGTCTGCGCGGTGGGCTCGGGCGGCACCATCGCCGGCGTAGCCGCCGTCCTCCAGCCGAGGGGCGTGAAGATCGGCCTTGCAGACCCCGAAGGCGCCGGCCTCCATGCCTACTACACGACCGGCGAGTTCGCCTCGCCCGGCTCGTCGATCACCGAAGGTATCGGGCAGGGCCGGATCACCGCCAACCTCGAGGGCTTCACGCCGGATTTCTCGTGGCGCATCCCCGACGCCGAGGCGCTGCCGATCGTCTTCGACCTGCTCGACGAGGAGGGTCTCTGCCTCGGCGGCTCATCGGGCATCAACATCGCCGGCGCGGTCCGCATTGCCCGGGCGATGGGGCCGGGGCACACGATCGTCACCATCCTGTGCGACTACGGCAACCGCTACCAGTCGAAGCTGTTCAACCCGACATTCCTGAAGGAGAAGGGCCTGCCGGTTCCGGACTGGCTCGAGGCGCCGCCGCGCGACCTGCCGGCGGTGTTCGAGGACGCATGACCGCCGCGGCCGCGCCCGCCCGCGCCCGCGGCCTTCGTGCGCTCTGCGCGGCGCTGATGCTGCTCTGCCTCTGCGCCGACCGCGCGGCGGCGCAGGGCATGTCCTGGTGGCTCGGCACGCCGTCCGAGGATGGCGGCACGGCGCCGCCAGCCGCCCGGGCACCCGCCGGCGCGATGTCGTGGTGGCTCGGTGCGACGGAGGGGCCCGATGCCCCGGTGCCGCCCAGCCAGACGCTCGGCTGGTGGTTCGGCTCGTCCGCGCAGGCCGACGATCCCGGCGAGGACGCGGCGCTGCCCGGCATCGGCGAGGCGCCCGACTACCTGGCCTGGGAGGCGCTGCGCGCCGAGGTCGAGGCGGCGATCGAGGATCCCGGCACGACGAACCTGACGCTCGAGCAGCTGCGGTCGCGCATCGCGGCGTGGCGCGAGCGGCTTCTTTCGGCGCAGAGCGCCAACAGCGCCCGCATCGCCACGATCCGAAGCCAGATCACCGCGCTCGGCCCCGCACCGGCCGAGGGCGAGACCGAGCCCGCCGAGATTGCGGCGCGCCGGCAGGCGCTGAACGAGCAGCTGGGCCGGCTCCAGGCACCGGGCATCGCGGCCGAGGAGGCCTATCTCGGCGCCGACGGCCTGATCCGCGAGATCGACGGCCTGCTGCGCGGGCGGCAGGCGAACGAGCTGCTCGAGCTCGGCCCTTCGCCGCTGGTGCCGCTGAACTGGCCGCCCGCGCTTGCCGCGGTCGGCCAGCTCGCGGCCGGCATCGCCGGGGAGGCGCGTGCGGCCTGGGCCAGCGAGAGCCTGCGGGCGAATGCGCGCGAGAGCCTGCCGGCCACGCTGCTCTTCGCCGCGATCGGGCTCGCGCTCCTCCTCCGCGGCCGGACCTGGAGCGAGCGGCTGAGCCAGCGCCTGCTCGCCGGCGGCGGCCGGCGGGCCAAGCGGGTGGTGCTGGCGCTCCTCGTCTCGCTGGGGCAGGTCGTGGTGCCGTTCCTCGGCGTCGTGCTCCTCGTCACCGGGGCGTTCTCGACCGGTCTCGTCGGGCAGCAGGTCGCGGCACTGCTCGGCGCGCTGCCGATGCTCGCCATCGTGATCCTCGCGGCGCGGTGGCTGGGCCACCAGGTCTTCGCGCGCGCCGACGAAACCGCGCTGCTGCGCGAACTGGCGCCCGAGCGGCGCACCGAGGGGCGGTTCTACGCCAGCGCCCTCGGCATCCTCCTCGCGCTTGCCGGGCTTGTCGCGGCGACCGTCCCCCATGCCGGCGCGACGCTGGTCGCCCGCGTCGTCCTCGACTTCCCGATCCTGGTCCTCGGCGGGCTCATCCTGCTGCGGCTGGGCCAGATCCTCGTCAGCGCCGGGCGCGGCATCGCCGAGCGCCCCGACCTTTCCACCCGCGCGACGTTGCTCGTGATGATCGGCAGGGCGGCGATCGGCATCGCGATCGCCGGGCCGCTGATGGCCGCGATCGGCTACTACACGCTCGGCCGGTTCCTCGTCTTTCCCGCCGCGCTGTCGCTCGGGCTGCTCGCGCTCGTCATCATCCTCCAGCGGCTGACCGCCGATCTCTACGCACTCGCCACCGGCCGTGGCGACGACGAGGAGGAGGCGCTGGTCCCCGTGCTCATCGGTTTTGCGCTCGCGCTCGGCGCGGTGCCGCTTCTGGCGCTGATCTGGGGCGCGCGGTCGTCGGACCTGACCGAGCTCTGGGCGCGCGCGCGCGAGGGCTTCGCGATCGGCGAGACGCGGATCGCGCCGGCCGATTTCGTGACCTTCGCCGCGGTCTTCGTGATCCTCTACCTGGCGACCCGGCTGGTGCAGGGCGCGCTGCGCACGTCGGTCCTGCCGAAGACGCGAATGGATCCCGGCGGGCAGAACGCGATCGTCTCGGGCGTCGGCTATGTCGGGGTGATCCTGGCGGCGATCCTGGCCGTCACCTCGGCCGGCATCGACCTGTCGAGCCTCGCCATCGTCGCCGGCGCGCTCTCGGTCGGCATCGGCTTCGGCCTGCAGAACATCGTGTCGAACTTCATCTCGGGGATCATCCTTCTGGTCGAGCGGCCGATCTCGGAGGGCGACTGGATCGAGGTGAACGGCCAGCAGGGATACGTGCGCGACATTTCGGTTCGCTCGACCCGGATCGAGACCTTCGACCGGACCGATGTGATCGTCCCGAACTCGGACCTGATCGCGGGGGTGGTCACGAACTTCACCCACGGCAACCTGACCGGGCGGATCATCGTCAAGGTCGGGGTCGCCTACGGGTCCGATACGCGGAAGATCGAGGCGATCCTGCGCGAGATCGCCGAGGCGCATCCGCTGGTCTCGCTCAACCCCAAGCCGGCGGTGATCTTCATGGGGTTCGGCGCCGACGCGCTCGACTTCGAGATCCGCGCGATCCTGCGCGACGTGAACTTCTCGCTGTCCACCCGGTCGGAGATCAACCACGAGATCGCCCGCCGGTTCGCCGAGGAGGGGGTGGAGATCCCCTTCGCGCAGCGCGACATCTGGCTCCGGAACCCCGAGGCGCTGGCCGCCGCGGCCGGCGTTCCCGTGCCGGAGCCAGCCGCCGCCGCTACCGCCGCCGCTACCGCTGCCGCCGCGAACGGCCCGGCGCGCCGCGGCGGCCGCCGCAAGGCCGGTGGCGCGAAGGTCGACCCGGCGCTGCAGGACCCCGCCGAGGTCCCCGACCTGCAGTCATGACCGAGGCCCGGTTGCGCAGTGCCCCCCGGGCCCGCGGCGCCGGGCTGCCGCGCCTCAGCCCCGTTCGGTCTCCTCGGGCAACCCCTCGCGAGAGAGCAGGACGGCGAGCGGGCGCAGCGCCGGGATCTCGGAGCAGACGATCATCGCCGCGACCATGATCGGCACCGAGAGGAACATCCCCGGCACGCCCCAGACGGCGCCCCAGAACGCGAGCGACAGGATGATGCCGAACGAGGACAGGCGCAGCGCCTTGCCCATCAGCATCGGGTCGATGAGGTTGCCGATGACGAACTGCACCGTGCCCGCGAGCAGGAACACCGCGATCGCCGGCGCCGGCTCGCCGAGCTGGATCCAGGCGACGAGGCCGATCAGCACGGTGGCGATGATCGAGCCGACCGACGGGATGAAGTTCAGCACGAAGGTCAGGATCGCGATGGCGAGCGCCAGATCGAGGCCGAAGACCAGGGCGATCCCGTAGACGATCGCCCCGGTGGCCGCACTGACCAGCGTCTTGACCAGCAGGTAGCGGTTCACCCGGTGGATGATCCGGCCGAAGATGCGGCTGACCCGCCGGGCCCGGCTCGGGTCGCCGAAAAGGCCGTTCAGCTTGGCGCTGAACCAGATCCGCTCGACGAAGAGGAAGGTGACGAAGATGATGACGAGGACGGTGGCCGACAGAAGCCCGCCCGCCTGGCTGGCCGCGGTGCGCAGGTAGGCCGAGATGTCGACCGTCTGCATCGCGTTCAGCACCGCCTCCTCCACGCCGTCGCCCATCCAGCCGAACAGCCCCGCGATCACCCGCTGGAACTGGTCGGCATAGGTGATCGAGGTCAGCACGATGGTGTTCACCTGGCTCACGATGATCGCCGAGAGCGACAGCAGGAGCCCCGAGACGAGCGCCAGCGCCGCGAGGCTCGCCAGCCACTTGGGGATCCGCAGCAGGCCGATCCTGACGCGCGCGATCGCGTCGATCGCGTCGCTCATCAGCGCGAAGAGGATGATCGCCGTGGCGAGCGAGATCAGGATGAACCGCGCCTGCACCAGCAGGAACAGCACGACCGCGAAGGCGATGAGGACAAGCGCGCCGGCCTGGATCCGCGCGGGATCGGCCCGGCCGGGTGCGAGGAGCGGGTTGCGCTTGGGGGGCAGGCCTGAGTTCATGCCAGTGGCGGCGGCGCTCGCGAAGATGCGGCGGCCCCGCGCGGCCGCCGCGCCGCACTATGCCGGACCCGCCCTGCCGCCGCAACCGCTGGTGTCCGCGCCCCGCCGGCCTTGCAATCCCGCGCTGTCGCGGGGTAGGAAGCCCGCGACGGAGAGGTGGCCGAGCGGTCGAAGGCGCACGCCTGGAAAGTGTGTAGGCGGGAAACCGTCTCGCGGGTTCGAATCCCGCTCTCTCCGCCACTTCAGTCCTTGAGTGGGCACTGTGTTTACGCCATTGCCCGCCACCAGCGTCTGGAGCAGTTGGGACTTCAATCCCATGATCCGAACCTCGCCTTCTGCGACCTCGACACGCTGTGCGAGCGCGCGCAGGTGGTCGCGACGATAGCCGCCGCCGTCGAGCCGTATACGTTCACGCGCCGTTTGGGAGAACTTGCGCAGCATCTGCGGCGTGACCGCCCTTTGCCCCGAGTTCTGGAGCATCGCCTGCGCCCGGTCGGCATCGACCTTGGCCTGATCTCGGATGGCCTTGAGGCCGTTTATGCGGTCTTTCAGCGCCGGATCGTCCAGATCGGCGACGCCCGCCTCGATGGCGTCATAGAGGCGCTTGAGGCGGAGTTCGGATTCGGCGGCGCGTTTGTTGAGTTCGGCGATATGCTCCCGGCGGCGCTCGGCGTGTTCCTCCCTGCGATCGAGCGTGGCGGCCAGGATGGTTTCCAGCCGCTCGGGTTGGAGTAGCTGGCCCTCAAGATGGCTTGCGACCAGATCGTCCAGCTTCTCCATCGGAACGGTCATGCCGGTGCAGGCGGTCGGCCCCTGCCGCGCCTTCACTGAACAGGCATAGTAGCGGTAGCGTCCGCCCTTTCCGGTGCGGATGGTCATCGCACCGCCACATTTGGCGCAATGGATCAGCCCGGTCAGCATGGTGGGGCCGCTGACAACGCGAGCGGGCATCACCTTCGGGTTTCGGGCCTTGAGAAGAGTCTGCACCGTGTCAAACGTCTCTCGGTCGATGATCGGCGGGACCGGAACGGTGACGATCTCGCTCGTCGGCTTCAATTCCTTGGTCTTGCTGCGCTTGTTGAACTGATGCTCACCCATATAGGTGCGGCGGGTCAGAATGCGGTGAACCTGGCCGATACCCCAGCGCCCGCCGTCACGGGTGAAGATGCGGCGGCTGTTGAGATAGGAGACGATGTTTTTTACGCCCATCTGGCCGGTGGTGCCGTCACCCTCCAGCGCAAGACGATAGATCAGCCGCACCGTGTCGGCGTGCAGCGGGTCGATCTCCAGCTTCTTCTTGGTCTTGGCGCCGCGCTGTTCGGCGGCGACGGTACGGTAGCCTAAAGGAGGAAGCGAGCCGTTCCAGAAGCCTTGCCGCGCGTTTTCCTTCAACGCCCGCATGACGTGCTTGGCGTTTTCCTTGGACTGATACTCGTCGAACAGCGCCATGATCTGCCGCATCATCACATGCATGGGGTCATCGCCCATTTCCTGCGTGATCGAGACCAGCCTGACGCCGTTCTTGGCGAGCTTGCGGACATAGAACTCCAGCTCGAAGTGATCGCGGAAGAAGCGGCTGAACGAATGCACCACGACGACATCGAAGGGCGCGGGCTTGGACGTTCCCGCCTCGATCATCCGCTGGAACTCGGGGCGGCGATCATTGGTCGCCGATGCACCCGGTTCAATGAAGGTTTCGATCAGTTGCAGGCCACGTGCCTCGCAATAAGCCTCGCCCTGGCGCTTCTGGTCGGGAATGGAAACGTCATGCTCGGCCTGCCGCGCCGTTGAAACGCGAAGGTAAAGGGCGGCGCGCAACGGCACGGTCATGGCGATATCTCCTTCAAAATTGTAGCTTGGCCTGAACCTGCGGGCCGCTGGCCGCGCTCAGGCGGCGTTCTGCAACGGGCGTGCCCGCTCGACCCGCTGGCGCTCCTCGGGCGTGTTCATCACCTCCCAAAGATCGTTGCGCCGCTGCACATTGAGCCAAAAGTCCGGGCTATTGCCGAACACGCGCGCCAGGATCAGTGCCGTCGCTGCCGTCACGTTCCTGCGGTTGCCGCACAGTTCGTTGACATGCTTGCGCTGGACGCCCATCGCCTCGGCGAGCGCGCCCTGTGTCAGCCCCATCGGCTGCATGAACTCTTCGGTCAGTATCTCGCCGACAGTCGCCGGCTTGCGCTTGGTGGTCAGCATGGTTGCCTCGCTTTCCTCGGTAGCTATGATCGTCCAGATAAATTCTGTCAGCCTCGCCTCGCTTGCCGTCCCAGCGGAAGATCAACCGCCATTGCTGGTTTACGCGGATCGAATGCAACCCTGCCAGAGTGCCGCGCAGCTTCTCGAAGTGATTGCTGGGCGGCACACGCAAGTCCTGATCCGTCACCGCGTCGTCGATCATCTGGAGCTTGCGGAACAGGCGGGCTTCAAGATTGGACGGGATGTTGCGGGAACGGACATCATCCACAAAGAAGGCCCGAAGCCAGTCGTCCCGAAAGCCCACGATCACAGGTCCACTCCAGCGATGAGTATGTGTACCACACTACAACTCACATCGCAATGGGAAACGGTTCAACCGTCAGAGCCAAACAGGTCATCGAACAGGTCGCCGAACCATCGCTCGAACACCTCGATCTCGGCCTCGGTGACCGGCACGGGATCGGGCCAGTCGTCGGTGACGGTCCATGTGCTGAGGTCATGTTTGGGCGGTCTGCCGGGGAACGGCCACGGATAGCCAAGCAATTCCTCCAGCTGCGCCGATGCTGTGGGCGGCTCACCCTGGCGGGAATAGGATGCCGTTTCTGGTTTACCGTCTTCGCTGCGATCATTAGCCATGGAGGACGTCGCACTCGTTGCGCGGCCGCCATGCAACGGGATCGGCGATCCAGCGGTCAATGTCGGATTCCCGCCAGCCCGCACCGTTGGTGCTGATCCTGATCTGAGCCGGGAACGTGCCCTCGGCGATCTTGCGGTAGATGGTGGATCGCGACAGGCCGGTGCGGGCAAGGACAGTGTTCAGACGGATGATACGGTCTGGCTGACGCATGGTCGTGCTGCCTCCTGCTGGTCGTTTCTGAGACCAGACAGAGCGACGATTTATCGTTGCGCAACGGATATTTGGGCGTCTTCGTAGTGCGGAGGGCAAACGGCGGTAAATAGGAAAGACCGCGCCTCAATTCCCCGACTTCCAGACCAGGTCCAGTCCATGGCCGAACGCCGCCGCTGGCAGACGGCGCCACCTGATTCGATCTCTTCTGCCAGCATTCACATCGCAACGTTAGCGCCACGCTCGCGGTAAGCCTTATTTGCTTTCCCAAGCCTCGCCGGGCCGTGAGCCGGGCTGTCAAGGCTGGCCGAAGGCCACCGCGAAGCGGCTGCGGCCTTGGCTGTTCGGCTCAGGTCCGGCCCCCCATGCAGGGAAGCTACAAAAGCTTTCCGTAAACATTCCGGTTCCAATCCTGACGTGACCTGAGGTGCTGCCCTGGAGGGACGGCAGCAAACAGGATCGATCTACAGTCCGAGACCTCGGCCTCTGCCAAGATGAATGCCGTGGGTGAAGGCGAGTTCCTGGCCGAGGCTGCGGCCTGATTCGAACGAGATGCCGAGTTCGTGCTTGCGGCTCTGAAGCAGCGATTCCATCTGTGCATCGCGTTCGAGGCTCATCGCCATATTGCCCATCTCCACCCGCGCAGCCTTGTAACCGGAATAGTCGCCCGCCGCGTACATCTGCTCACTGGCCCGGTCGAGTTTCTGCCAACGTTCCACGAAATCATCCGCTCGCTGCATATGGAGCCGCCGCTCGGTTTCGTGGTAGAGTACGCGGACAGCGCGGTCGGTTCTGCCGGTCCCGGCCTCGCGGGCGAGGCTGTTGTCCTTGCTGTAGGCGGCTTCCGCATCCTGCCAGCCATGGGGTCGGACCTCATCGAAGGCGCGTCTCGCCGCGCCAAGTTCGCGCCGCTGTTCGTCCAAAGGTGTGAGACCCTGACGTTTGGCTTCAAGGATCGCATCTGACGCGCGGGCGTGGCGAACCAGCGCCTGCCTGCGGGCGCGGCGCAACGCGTCCTCCGGATCTTCCCCGGCCTGCCGTTCAACGTGCGGTTTCCCGGCACGTTCCCTTACCGGGCGCTGCGCGACCTCTGAGCCAGGCTCGCCGTCGCCGGGGGAGCGCAGCCGTTCCAACATGTCATCGACGGCATCGCGTACACGTTCCGGCACGATTCGGCGCATGATCTCGGCAACACGGGCGCGGAAGGTGATGCCGCGCCGCTCGGCATAATCCCGCGCCGGGTCGAGCTGTTCGTAGTCCGACGCCATGTCCTTGGGCCGGTCGCGCGACAGGGTGTTGACGAGCTTGTCCTGACTGGCGAAATCGTCGCGACCGTAATGTAGGTCCATGCCGTCGCGGTGGCGGGACAGCGCGACATAGCTGCCATGGGCGTCCATGCCCGGTGTCGCCAGAACGTGGGTGCGATCCACGGTCATGCCCTGCGCCTTGTGGATCGTCGCGGCATAGCCGTGGTCGATGCTGTTGTAATCCTTCAAGTCGAACGAGATGTCGCGCCCATCATCGGTGCGCACGGTCATGCTCTGTGCGCTGACCTGCTCAATGGTGCCGAGCGTGCCGTTCTTCACGCCAAGTCCGCGTTCGTTTTGCAGGAACATGACACGGTCTCCGCTGGCAAAATCTCTGGCGCCACGTTCGACCGTGACGCGCACATCCTCGCCCAGATCGCCAGCTTCGCGCATTGTTTCGCGTGCACCTTCGTTGAGCGCGCGCACCTCGGTATTGGTGTGGGTGAGGATGATGTGGGTTTGCTCTGGTGCGGCCTGCCGGTCGCGGTCCCAGCGCTCGATCAGATCGTTGCGCGCCTGCTCGCGCGTCTGCGCCTCATGCACCATGCCGTGACTGTCATAGGCACGAACCGCGTCGCCGGTTCTGCCGGTCGCCAGATCACGCGTGGCATCGCGCTGCCAATCTTCCCGCTGGCGGCGCACGGTTTCGATCTCTACACCGCCATGGCGCTCATGGATGGACCGGAACGCCGCGCCCGCCTCAATGGATTGCAACTGCTGCGGATCGCCGACCAGCACCACCTTCGCGCCGGCATCGGCGGCATGGGAGAGCACGCGCTCCAACTGACGCGTGCCAACCATGCCGGCCTCGTCGATGACAAGCACATCGCGGGCGGTGAGCATGTCGCGGCCGTTTGACCAGCCATGTTCCATGCTGGCGATCGTGCGGGATGCGATGCCCGATCCGCTTTCCAGGTTCTCTGCCGCGATGCCCGAAAGGGCGACGCCCCGAACCTCGAAGCCCGCTTCCTCCCATGCCTCGCGCGCAACGCCCAACATCGCGCTCTTCCCCGTCCCGGCATAACCGACGACGATGGCGAGACCGCGCCCCTTGGTGACATGCGCCAGCGCATCCGCCTGCTCGCCGGACAGGACAAGTCCGCGCTGTTCGGCACGCAGCATCGCAGCTTCCCGGTCCCGGTCATTGACCTCATGGCGTTCCTTCGCGGCCATCAATTCGGCTGCGCGATGCAGACGCTGCTCGGCCTCGATCATGTCGCGGGTGGTGAAGCGGTTCTCGCCGCGCCCGTCCGTGCCGAGTTCGACCAGATCGGGCGAATTGCCAATCGCACTCATGACCTCGTTGAACTGCTCGATGTCGTCGCTGTGGCGATGCGCAAACTTCGCCATGTCGCGCTGCGTGAAGGTCGATTGCTGGTGTGTGATCGCATCCAGCGCCAGCGAAGGATCAGCAATGATCCTGTCGCCATTGTTGCGCGCGATCTCGCGGTGCATCTCCGCCCGATCTGCAACATTGGCGGCGGTCTCGATGCCGTCGATCTCGACACTATGTGTTTCGATGCGCTGTGCGGGTGCGCCGATCTGGCTTTGAGGTTGCAGGGCGATGCCCTGCGCTTCAAGGCTGCGATGGTCGATGCGCGCGTCGATATCGAGTTCGGCCAGACGCTCGTTGACATGCTCGGCCCAGCGTTCGCGCCAGCGCTCGACCATCTCGGTGCGGTTCCAGTCACGCACCTTCGAGCCGAAACCGTTCTCGTCCGCCGACCGCATCGTGAGCATGACATGGGCATGAGGTTTGGGCATGCCGTCTTCGCCGATATCCCAATGCACATTGAGATCGGCGACCATGCCCTGATCGACGAATTCCGCTTGCGCGAAGTCGCGGGCAAGCTCGATGCCCTGGGCCTGCGTCATCTCTCTCGGAATGGCGAACTCCACTTCGCGGGCAAGCTGGGCGTCTTTCCTGACCTCGAAGGCTTCGACATCGTTCCACAGCCGTTCGCGGTCGCTCCATGCCTCGGGCGTACCATCCGGCAGCATCACCTCGGAATGGACGACCCCGCGCTTGTTGGAAAAGTCCTGCACGCGGTCGATGCGCTCGTCGCGCAGCCGCGAGGCCGAGCGGTAGGCGGCAGACGCCACCGCGCTCGACCCGGCCTTGCGGCCAATAACCTTGACGTGAAGATGATAGATCGCCATCGCGCGGCGATGATGCGCACGGAAAAGCCGACGTCGGAACGACGTATAAGCGCGCCCTCCCTCGAAAAAATCTCGGGATGGACCAGACCGTCGCAGTCTGTCCCGGCAACATAGAAGCATTCCGCAAGGCGCTCAACTATCATCGCCGCATCAACAGCGATCGAAGATGATGGAGACAAAAATGCGCAAGCCAAGGAACTATGATTCTGAGCTGAAAGCGCTGGAGGAAAAGGCGCGAGAACTGAAAACCCGCAAGGTGCAACAGCTTGGCGAACTGGTGATCGCAACTGGTGCGGATGCGTTCAGCGCCGAGGAACTGGCCGGCGCGTTGATCGTGCTCGCCGAGACGAAGGATGCCGGAAAAAAGGAGGTGTGGGCAAAACGAGGCGCCGCCTTCTTTCGAGGCCGGTCACGGCGATCTGCTCCTGCGGCTGACCGCGACAATGGCGGCGTTCAAGCGCAGCCGGGCGGCGCGCAACCGCCATCAAACGGCGCGGGCGCGCCATGACATGCGAGGCTGGCAGGTCGAGCGTCGCAAACGCACGCGGCATCTCATCGAACTCGGTGGTCTCGTCGTCAAGGCGGGGATCGTCGATCTGACCGGTGATGATCGCGCCACCATCTTCGGAGCGCTGATCTGGATGGCAGAGAAGCTCAGAAGCGATCAGGGCGAACACGCGCGGGAACTTTGGGCGGAAAAGGGGAAGCAGGCATTCGAGGCGGAACGTCCAGTAGGCACGCACGATAGGTCTCAGTCGCAGCAGGGTTGGGCGTGACCGACGGCGGGCGACGCGGAGACCCCACCTATCGCAGCGCCGCCCGCCGTCGCGCGGCCCGCCACGCAAAGGCAGGGTTTGCGTTGCTGCCGACATTGCTCGGGGAGTGAGGATTGCCGCGAAGCCGGTATCACCTCGTCTTCAGCGCTCTGCGAGCAATTGCTTAAGCCCCATCTCCAGCGACTTCGAGAACGTCTTGAGGGTCGGGGAAAGCAGCCGTCGGTCGGGCATCACAATCTTGATATCGGCCGGGTCGGCTTGTGACCAATCCGGAAGGATATGCACAAGACGGCCTTCTGCGACAGCTTCGCGCACATCCCAAAAGGACTTCAACGCCACACCTAGCCCTCGCTCGGCCATAGCGAGAAGGTTGTCGCCTGCCACGCATCTGAGCCGCGCTCTCGGGTGCACAGATTGGACCCACCCCATCCGGTCACGCAGCTTCCAACTCTCCGTGGCACCGAGCATCAACCCGTCGCAGTCATTGAGCTGTTCCACGGCAGCAAGCGGTGACCGTGCTTCGAGATATCCAGGCGCTGCCACCAGAACCCGATGATTATCGGCGATGCGCCGAATGAGGTGATGCTCGGCGGTGATGCCGCCAATGCGCACGGCCAGGTCAATTCGGTCGCGGTCGAGGTCCTGCACCATATCGGTCAAGTGCAGATCAATCGACACCGCCGGATGCCGTGCAAGAAAATCCGCCACCACAGGTGCCACGCAGACCTGGCCGAGACGCGAGGGCGCTGTCACCGCAAGGTGACCGCCCAGCTGACCGTCTGGATGCGAGTGCTCCACGAAGGCCGCCGCTGCGGCTGTCAGCGCACGTGCTTCGATAAGCTTGCGAGCGCCGGTGGCACTCAGGAAGAGGCCTGTTGGCGTCCGGTTAAAGAGCCGTTCTCCTAGATGGATTTCCAAACGATCGAGCCTGCGCGCAACGCTCGATGCCGCTTGCCCTCGCTTTCTGCCGACAGCGGAAAAGCTGCCGAGTTCGGCGAGCTCCTGCATCAATTCCAGATCGCCGATCAGATCCATCACACCCTTTGCGTAGAACGCAAAGGAGGCTCGCATAGGGGACGTATTCTGTAAAGCCCTCGAAGAGCAGACCATTGCAGGTGGTTCAATCGGAGGCTTTCAAATGGGAATCCACGATCAAGATGTCCTCGCGCAGCAGATCGTCGCTGTTGATACGCACGATGATCACGTCACAGTACGGTGGGCATCAGGCGGACAGGCACGGTTCCACTACCAGTGGCTTCGTGACAACTGCCGCTCAACTGAACGTTTCGACGCATCTACCTGCGAGCGCAAAGCGCTGACGGAATGCATTCCTGCCGACCTCGGCGCTGGTTCCGTCCGGATCGATGACGGCCAACTCTCAATCAAGTGGTCGGATGGCGGTTCCGACAGCCGATTCGATCCCGACTGGTTGTACCGCAATGCCTACGATCCAGCCCCTGTCGGAACCCAAACTGTGCAGGCAACATGGGGCGCCGAGTACGCGGAGGCTTTGGCTACCTTCTCGTATCGCGATGTCATTGACGACGACGCGATAGCGGCCAAGATGATTGGCGCATTCGAGCGCCACGGCCTTATCCGTCTCGATGGAATGCCCACAGTCGAAGACGAGGTTGAGCGTTTCGCCCAACGTTTGGCTTACGTGCGCGAAATCGCATTCGACCGTGTTGCCAACATCAAGGTCAGCCTCGATCCTTACACGCTCGGCTTTACCAACGCTGCCTTGCCGTTGCACACGGATTGCTCGGGATATTCCTGGCCACCGAACGTGATGGTGTTTCACTGCCTGAAGAACGAGGTGGCAGGTGGAGCGTCGCAATATGTCGATGGTGCGCGCGCGGTGGCCGAACTTGGCCGTGACGACCCGGAAGCACTCCGCATTCTCACCACGTTCGATGTCGAGTTCCGACTCTGGTCGCGCAAGGCCGACACGTTGTCGCGCTGCCCGCCGATAATCCTCGACGCTTCGGGACGCCTGGCGATCCTGCGATATGCAAACTGGACGGTGCAGCCGCTGAGGACCGTGCCGTTCGAGATGGTGCCACGCTGGTACGATGCATGGCGGTCGCTGGCACGCCGCGTCAACGCCCCGGAAAACCGTGTATCCTATCGATGCCGGCCCGGTGAGGCACTGCTGATCAACAACCACCGTGTCCTGCACGGCCGCGACTCTTTCGACGACGGGGAGGGAGTGCGACACTTTCAGCAGGTTTACATGGAACTCGATGATCTTTCTGGTTTCCGCAGGATCGCCGAAGGCGCGGGCGGCGCGTGGTGACCGTTCGAATGCCCAGTCGTCTGGTTGCTGTACCCGTGCTCTGCTTGTTGTTCGTGTTACTCTGGAGTTCGGGATTCATAGGAGCGAAAGCGGGGCTCGACCACGCGGGTACCTTCACGATCCTGTTCTGGCGGTATCTTCTTGTGGCGGCGGTCCTGGCGGCGCTTGTCACCCTCGCAGGGCAATGGCGGCGCATTCCCATATCCGAACTGAAGCGGCATGCGGCAGTGGGTGCGCTTGCCCATGCCGGTTGGCTCGCTGCGGTGCTCGGGGCAATCGACCTTGGGCTGTCGGCAGGGCTCGCCGCGTTCATTACCGCGCTCCAGCCGATTCTGACCGGCGCTTTTTCCGCTCGTCTTACAGGCGAACCTGTTGCCAGACGGGAATGGGCGGGACTCTTGCTCGGGTTGATCGCAGTCGCTGTAGTGATTGGCGACTCCGTTTCACTTGGCGGTTCGCTCCTGGCGCATATCCTGCCTTTTCTCGCTGTGATGGCGATCACCGCCGCCTCGCTGATCGATCGGGGTGCGAACTTGCGTACAGATGCTCCAACGCCGTTGCTACTGGTTACCTTCTGGCACTGCGTGGCCTCGCTCATCGTGCTTGCGCCATTTGCGATCGGACTCGAAGGACTGCAAGCAGAGTGGACAGGTGGTCTCATTTTCGCCATCGTCTGGCTCGCTCTTGTCGTGTCGCTGGCAGCCTATGGGCTAATGTTCCTTCTCTTGCGGCGGCTCTCAGCTCCGCGCGTGGCCAGCCTTACATATCTTTCGCCGCCAGTGACGATGGTGATGGCTTGGCTCGTGTTCGGCGAGACTCTCACACTGGCTGGAGTTGCGGGGTTGACGATTGCGGCGGTGGCGGTCTGGCTCACCCTCAGCGCGCGGCGCGGAGACGTTGTAGTGGTGGTCGAGGAGAAGCGCGAAGCTGACGGGAATAGACGGGCCAGCGGGCGCATATGAGGTATTGCTTTAGAGAACTATAGCGTAGACGTAGTGCTCATCTTCATCAGGCGCGGCCCGCCAATGAACTCCGTCCCACGTTGTTGTTTGAAGATGCGTTGCGGAATTGGTGTTCCGGTCCCCCTTTCGGTCCCACATCGCCTCTGTTGATGCAGTATGGCCTCGCCTGCTCCCAAGGCGTGAGATACCCACATTCGGCGCCTCCCGCTCGCTCCTCCCGCATCGTGTGGCCCAGATCGTCCTTGAGCGGCTTGACGAGGAAGGAGAGGGGCGAGCGGGGGGCGGTCTGGAGGATGGTCTTGACCGGCCTGCCGGGAAAGACGGCGAGGCTGGGCGGCAGGGTCGGCAAGCGCGATCTCGATGGCGAAGTAGCGGGCCTGCGTTTTCCGGTCGGCGAGCGCGCCGGAGGCGAGCCGGCGGAACGTGCCCGCGAACTCCGGCGCGGTGTGGGCGTTGAACGTCGGCAAGAGGACGATGGAGCCGGTTGCCACCGCTCAAGCCGCGTCGAAACCAAGCTGCGCTGCGTCAAGTTGCCGGGCCGGTGGCCTGCTGCCGGTTCCTTGGACACGAGGACAAGATCGCGACTAAGGAATTTGACGGTGGAGACGGACGAGGCCGAGGTTCAGCCGCGGATTCAAAGTCGAGGCCGTCGGCCTGGCGACGGACCATGATGTAGCGGTGATGATCGCCGAGGTCAGGGCACAGGCGATCCTGACCGGAGGTAAGGCGCGGCCCTGCGATAGCAGGATCAAGCCGGCCATTGCTGGACGGATCACATCGGCAAGACCGCGGAGCGGACCGCTGCGCGCGGTTCCTGCCGCGCGGGGCGAGAGCCGAAGCGATGGCCGAATGCCCATCCTGAAGGTCTGTCGGCGAAATCACGCTGGCGAGGAGCGGGCAGCGCCCCGGCCTCCCGCGCGTTACATCAATGTCACGACACTTTGGTTTCCTCGATCACGCCCTTCAGCAAGAGTCCTCATCGCTCGCCAGTCACGGGGCCGATCCTGAACTCCGGGCCGCCGGCAGTTCGGTCGACATGCGTACCCGCTTGCGACACACGCCTGCGCGGCGCCTTGCGCAAGGATCGACAACGGGCTCGGGCCGCCTTGCTGCGCGCCGTCATCATTGTGGAGATCCGGCATGGTTGTGGAACGCCGCGAACGAGGCACCAACCGGGAGGTCAACGAGATCCGGCGCCAGCAGGAGCGCGAAGCCCAGCGCTCGCGGGTCGAGGCCGCCCGTGCCGCGGCTGATCGTGCCGCGGCAGCCGATCGCGCGGGCGCCGACACCGCGCGACCCGAGCGCAGCACAACCGGAACGCTGGAGCGAGACGGCCCAGCACGGCGCGGCGGCCGAGGCCCAGGGATCACGGCGCGCAACGAAGGACAGGAGTTCGGCGCGCGCGCCGCCCCAGGGGCGGCGCCAGCCTGGACGGACATCGACGTCCCCCGCCGCGACGCCGGGGTTCCCTTCGTCAACCCACTCACGGATGCCGAACTCGCCGAGGCAGAGGCGCGGACGGCCGAATTGCGGCGGGACTACGCGCAGGCCCAGCAGGCGACCCGCGCACTGGACCCCGGACTGCGTCGCGCGGAAGAGGGCCAGTTGCCGGATGCCGCCGCGCGCGATGCGCTGCGCATCGGGATCGAGGCCGAGATCCAGTACGCCACGCGCGACCACGTCCTCCCCCGGTCGGTACTGGACCCGGTTCTTGCCGACATCGAGGCGCGCGGAGCGGGCGATCAGGACTATCTCGCCATCGTCGAGGAGGCGCGCCAGAACGCCGTCGCCGACTGGGAGGCGACCGGGCGGACCGGCGACGGCATCGGCCGGGTGATCGGCGCGATGGGCGTCGCCGGAACGGATCATGCCGAGGACCGGCTGGAGGGCATGACCCGGATCGCGGCGCGCAACCCCGCATTCGCCGCCGAGCTCGATCAGGCGAGGGCCGATGCCGGGCGGGCCTGGGGCTTCGTGCAGGACGAGATCGAAAGCCAGCTCCGCACGCGGATCCATGAGGCCGGCGGCAACCCGGAGGAGGCGATCGTCGGCCTCGCCGACACGTTCCACGAATACGGACCGGCGCAGAATCCGCAGTACCGGCAGGCCGTGGATCAGGCGATCTACGACGTTCTGGTAGGGGATCCCGCGCGCGCCGTTGCCGCGACATTCGAGGCGCGTGGCGCAGAGGCCGCCTCGGGCGAACTCGTCTCGGTCATGGCGAATGCTTCGCCGGTGGTTGCCGCCCAGATCCTGACCGAGGCCAACCCGACCGTCGGCAAGATGGCGGAGGACATCAACGGCCGCGCAAACCTGGTGATCGACAGCGCGACGACCGGCGTGACCGGATTCCCGATCGACGGCATGTCACTTGGCGATACCTACGGCAACCTCGCTCGTGCGGTGCATATCGCGTCCTACGACCCGGCGTTCGGCGCGTCGGCAGTCGGCACGACGGCCCGGACAATGGCAACGGCCCTCGATGCCGATGCGCTCGATGTGCTGCGCTGGTCGCCCTACAGCAGCACGGTTGGCGACGAGAACGGGGTGATCGCCGCATCAGAATGGGCGACACAGCTCTCCGACGCGGTCGTCGACAACTACGGGGCGGCCCTCAACATTGCATTGGCTGGCGAATACCAGGATCGCGGAATGGCGGCCGAGGCCAGCTTGCTGCTGACCGCAACCTCCGACGGGATTAGACGGATCAACCGCACCATCGAGGACGAGATGACCCGCTTCGCGACGGCGGCAGGCCCGGCCGTAGCCTTTGCATCGGAATGGCAGGGGCTGGTGGACCAGGGCGGCATCGGCCGCGGCGTCGATACCTATATCGGGCGCGACGATGTGCAGCCGGAGCTCGACGCGGCGCTCGAAGGGCTCGACCGGGCGACCGTTGCCTACATGGCGGCGAACCGCGCCGTTGTGGGGATGCCCCCGGGCCTCGCGGCCAACGAGGCGTTCGAACGCCCGCTCGCGGCCGCCGACGCGGTCAATCTCGAGTTCGCCGGCTTCGCGATGATGTACGGCCCGCAGAGCGTGGCCGAGGTGAACCGGCTCAGCATCTTCGCCGACCGGGCCGCGCCGACGCCGCGCGACAGCGTTCTGGGGCTTGACAGCGCCGGCATCAACGACCCGGCCTCGACCGTGGCGAAGAACGTCCGCGACACGCGCAGCTCGATCAAGGAGATCTTGCGCGCCGCCTCCAGCAGCTCGGCCGGCGTCGTCGGCGACGTCACGTCCACGACGACGCCCCTCGGGCAATTGTTCAATTTCGTGGGGGCTGCGACCTACACGACAGGGGCGGTCTCGGCGTCCCGCACGCTCGGCGACCCGACCCTGAGCCCGGAGCAGGTCGACGTGAACGCGGCGGCGGTCGTCCACGGATTTACCGCCGCATTCAAGGAGACCGCCGAGATGGCCACCGGGCTGGCCCGCTCTGGCGCGACACTGACGGAACGGCTCGCCACACGCTATCCCGGGCACACGACGATCGGTCTCGCCTACAACGCCCAGCTGCTGCGCAACTCGTTTCTTGGCCAGGCATCTTCAAGCAATCCGGCCTGGGCTGGCTTCGGCAATGCGATCAAATATGGCGGCGCCGGCATCGATGCCGCCCGCGGGCTGATCTCGCTGGGGCGCGGCGATTTCGTCGAGGCGGGTCTCTACGGCGCGAGCGCCGCGGGCGGGCTGATCTCGACCCGCGCGGTCTTCCTCGGCATGCCGGGCGGCGTCGTCGGCGCCGTGGTGGCGGCCGTCGCCGGGCTCGGGATTGCCATCTACGGGCAGGACAAGGCCAACCGCACGAACGACCGGAACTTCATGGACATGCTGACGGGGGCGGGTGTCGATCCGGCGCTGGCCGACGAACTCTCGAACCATCATTTCGAGACGGTCAGCGTCGGCCCGCATCTGCGCCAGTGGGCGGACTACGAAGGGATTTCTTATCCCGACCTGATGGAGCGACTGGCCGAGGTGGATCCGTTGGCGGTCGGTGAACTTGTCGTGCGGCTGCAGCAAGCATCTGGCTTCAGCTTCCACCCCGACGGCGAGATCCCCGAAATGCTGGACCCGGTTGGTGCCGATTCTGTCCGGGATCTTCCGCCGCAGCACCCTGGCTTCATGACCATGGACCTGCACAGGATGTCGCTCTGGGCGCAGGGCAACGGCTTTTCCTGGGTCGGCGTCCCCGGACCCGACCCGGTGCAACGGCGCACCGCCCGGGGCGGAGCAGTCGCCGAGTGAAGGGCACCGGGTGCCATGCCGAAGCGCGCTGATGATGGGCGAGCAGCCTTTTCTGACAGCACCCGTGCATGGCGGAGCGCGGGCAAGCACCGACGTGATAACGGCAGGTCTCTGACGATGGCGTGGATGCTGTCTGCTTCCGTCGCGGCTTGAACACCGCGTCACACCGGAGGATTGCGATGGCCTCGGGCCGGGGCGTGCACGCCATCAACAGGTCCGGTCCGGAACCGCCGCCCGAGACCCTGCAGGTCAGGGCACGGCCGCCAGCGTCAGGAAGGTGCCGAAGACCACCAGGTGGATCGCGCCCTGCAGGACCGTCGTCCGTCCGGTCGCGAGCGACAGCGTCGCCGTGAAGAGCGAGAGCAGGAGAAGCACGACGTGCTCGGCCTCGAGGCCAAGCACAAGCGGATGGCCGCGGGCGAGCGACACGAGGGCGACCGCCGGGATCGTGAGGCAGATGCTGGCCAGCGCTGAGCCGAGCGCGAGGTTCAGGCCGGTCTGCAGCTTGTTCTCGCGCGCGGCGGGCAGGGCGGCCACGCCCTCTGGCAGGAGGACGACAAGCGCGATTGCCACCCCGACCACCGCCCCGGGCAGGCCGGCGCGCGCGATCGCGCCCACCACCACCGGGGTGAGACTTTCGGCCATCAGAACGACGGCCAGCAGCGTGAGCGGCAAAATCACGAGCGCCGTCCGGTACGCGCGGACATCCGGCGGCGGGCCGTGGTCCTCCTCGGTCTCGCTGTCGCGGAAGTCGTCGGGATGGCGGACCGTCTGCACGAACGGGAACAGCCCGTGGAGCAGGAGCGACACGACGGCGACGAACACCAGCTGGAACGGCGCGTAGACCGGGCCCGGCACCGTCAGGGTATAGTTCGGCAGGGCGAGGCCGAGCACCGCGACGGTGCCGAGGACGCCGAGCGCGGCTGTCGCCCCGCGCGCCTGGAAGCCCTGTTCTTAGTGGCGCACCCCGCCGATCAGCAGGCAGAGGCCGACGATGCCGTTCAGCACGATCATGATCGCTGCAAAGACCGTGTCGCGCGCGATCTCGCTGCCCTCGCCGGGCGAGCACAGCAGGACCGAGACGATGAACGAGACCTCGATGATCGTCACCGCCAGCGCGAGCACAATGGCACCCAGCGGATCGCCGAGACGATGCGCGACGGTCTCGGCGTGGTGCACCGCGGCGAACACCGCCGCGAAGAGCAGGACGATCGCCACGGTCCGAAGCACGGGCGGCAGGGGCCCGTGGAGAAGGCGCGCCGCGCCGACGAAGACCGCCGCCGCGGCGGGCGCGGGCCCAGGTCCAGACGGGCAGGAACGGCTGCAGGGCCAAGACGTCAGTCGGCCGGCTGGAAGGCAAAGGGCGCGCGCGGCTCGAACAGCGCCGGCACCTCGCCGCCGGCGACCTGCACCGGGTTCGCGCGCAGGTCGGCCACCGCTT
>CAZYBG010000043.1:0-481 GCA_964645155.1 uncultured Rhodobacterales bacterium
GCCTGGGGTCCATGTTGGCCTGCACCTTGAAGACGAAGCCCGCGACCTTCTCCTCCTCGGGGGCGATCTGGCGCGGCTCGGCGCGCTGCGGCTGCGGCGGCGGGCCGTAGCCGCCGATCCCGCCCATCAGCTCCTTCACGCCGAACGAGTTGATCGCCGAGCCGAACCAGATCGGCGTCATGTGGCCTTCAAGAAAGCTCTGCCGGTCGAAGGCGGGAAGCAGCGCGCGCGCCATCTCCACCTCCTCGCGCAGCTTCGCCAGCAGGGCGGGGGGCACGTGCTCGGCCAGCTTCGGGTCGTCGAGACCGTCGATCCTGATCGACTCGGCGACGCGGTTGCGGTCCGCCCGGTCCATCAGATCGAGCCGGTCGTTCAGGATGTCGTAGCAGCCGAGGAAGTCGCGACCCATGCCGATCGGCCACGAGGCCGGCGTCACGTCGATCGCCAGGTTCTCCTGGATCTCGTCGATGATCTCGAACGT
>CAZYBG010000043.1:491-23651 GCA_964645155.1 uncultured Rhodobacterales bacterium
GGGATATCAGGGCGGGTGGTAGCATGGGGGGCAGGGGATAAGTCATCGGTAGGTGTCCTCGGAAAAGTCGCTGTGGCCTGGCGTGTCGACGAGGTTGAAGCGCCAGCCGCCAAAGTCGAACGACATCGCCGAGGCCGAGACCGAGATCCCGCGCTCCTTCTCCATCTGCATGAAGTCCGACCGGGTGCGCCGCGCCTCGCCCTTGGCGCGCACCTGGCCGGCCATCTGGATCGCCCCGCCGAACAGGAGGAACTTCTCGGTCAGCGTCGTCTTGCCCGCGTCGGGGTGCGAGATGATGGCGAAGGTGCGCCTGCGGGCGATCTCGGGCGGCAGGATGGGGCGGTTCATGGTGTCGGGCATGGCGGGCGATATAGCGTTGGGCCGGTTTCCGCGCAATCCGCGCGCGGCGCTTCCGCGACTCGGCCGGCCGTGGCATGATGCGAACATTGCGTGAACATCAGGGAGGACGCCATGACGCTCGACGAAGTCGCGAAGGAACTTGTTGCCGGCTGCCGCGAGAACCGGACGAGGGAGAACCTCGACCGCCTCTATGCCCCCGATGCCGTCTCGGTCGAGGCGATGGACATGGGATCGGGGCGCGAGTCGCAGGGCCTCGACGCGATCAAGGGCAAGCATGACTGGTGGGAGAACACGATGGAGTTCCTCGGCGGCGACGTGGAGGGGCCGTTCGCGTTCCCGCCCGACCGCTTCGCCGTCTACTTCACGATGAAGACCCGCAACAAGGAAACCGGCGAGACCGGCGAAGGCAAGGAGGTCGGCGTCTATGAGGTGAAGGACGGCCGGATCATCCGCGAGGAGTTCTATTACAGCACCGGCGTGTGAGGGCCGGGCGCCGGCCGCGGCCTCAGCCGGGGCCGGGCTGCCGGAGAAGCCAGCCATGCGCCGCCTTGAGCGCGCCGCTCGCCGCTTCGGCGGCGGGCACCGGTGCCTGCGACAGTCCCGGCAGCTTCTCGGCCAGCGCGGCGCGGTCGTCCTCGGGCATCAGCGGGCGCGTCGCCTCGTTGACGAGAAGGCTCTCGGCCGGGATGCATTCGGCATAGATCACCTCGTGCCGGTCGAAGACGAGGCTCACGTAGTCGGCATGGCCGCCGCGCTGCAGCGTGACGCTCTGGCCGTCGACGAGGTCGCGGGCGCGCACCAGCGTCGCCGCGCTGTCGCTCAGCCGCCGCGGGCCGCGCTGATAGAGGAAAAGCCGCTGGTCCTGGCTGACCACGAGGTCGCCGGCATTGCTGAGGACGCCTTGCGGGATCACCACGGGCGCAAGATCGCCGGCGCGGCGCAGCGTCCGCCTGAGGACCAGGCGGAGCGGCTGCGGCCCGTTGTCCCGCGTGAGCACGAGGTCGCCGGGGTGAAGCAGTTCGGCCTGACGCTGGCGGCCATCGGCAAGCGTGATGCGGGTGCCGCGCAGGAAGCCCGCCGGCGCGCCGGTGGCAAGCGGCAGGCTTTCGGTATCGGCGGTCACCGCGATCAGCGTGTAGCCGACCCCCGGCTCGACCGGCGAGACCGGGACGAAGGCGCGCTCCGCCGGCGCCGATGACAGCGCCGGGCGAAGCAGGATCACGTCGACCAGCGCGCCGTCACCGGCCATGAAGACGAGCCGCGCCTCGGGCGTATAGAGCGGCGTGGGCGTGCCGGCGGCGCAGGCACGGGCGGCATCGACCGCCGTTGCCGCGCCGGGCACGACCAGCGCATCGAACGTGGCGGCACGGGGCTCCAGGGCGTAGACATCGCCGAGGCACAGATCCTCGCGCCTGCCCAGCGCCTCGCCGGCGCCGGCGCCCAGCGTGACAACAAAGGCCGCCGCACGAACTGCGTGACAGCGGACCGTCGCGACGGCTGACGCGTTGACCTTCATGATGTCCCCTACTACCCCAGAACTTACCATATCGTGGACCGCACCAGAACGGCCCGGGGCGTCATCGGGGAACTTATCGGCGGCATCGTGGCGGCGGCACTTGGCTTTTTCGGCCGTTTCTGGCGCAAATGTGGCCCGGGACCGCCGGACCGCCCGCCGCAGCACATCCGGCGAGGGCCGAGCACAGGAGATCGACAGTGGAACTGGGACTGAAGGGCAAGCGGGCGCTGGTGACGGCGTCGTCGAAGGGCCTTGGGCGCGGCTGCGCCGAGGCGCTGGCGGCGGCGGGCGTCGATCTGGTGCTGAACGCGCGCGGCGCCGCGGCGCTTGAGGAGACGGCCGCGGCGATCCGCGCCGCGCATGGCGTGACGGTCACCGCCGTGGCCGCCGCCATCACCACCGAGGCGGGCCGCACCGAGGTTCTGGCCGCCGCGGGCGCGGTCGACATCCTCGTCACCAATGCCGGCGGCCCGCCCCCCGGCCTCTGGAGCGACTGGAGCCGCGACGATTTCATCCGCGCGCTCGACGCCAACATGCTGACGCCGATCGCGCTGATGCAGGCCTGCCTGCCGGGGATGATCGGGCGCCGCTGGGGCCGGGTCGTCAACATCACCTCGCAGTCGGTCAAGGCCCCGATCCCGGCGCTGGGGCTTTCGAACGCGGCGCGCACCGGGCTGACCGGCTTCGTCGCCGGCACCGCGCGGCAGGTCGCGCCGCACGGCGTCACGATCAACAACCTGCTGCCCGGCATCCACGCGACCGACCGCGCCGTTAGCCTCGACGGCGGGGTCGCGAAGGCCGAGGGGATCAGCGTGGCCGACGCCCGGGCCCGGCGCGAGCAGACGATCCCCGCCCGCCGCTACGGCACGGCCGCGGAGTTCGGCGCGATGTGCGCCTTCCTCTGTTCGGCCCATGCCGGGTTCATCGTCGGCCAGAACATCCTGCTCGATGGCGGGGCGACGAACAGCACGCTGTGACAGCCGCCTTGCGGCAGGGCGTCGCCGCTGCTAATCCGCAGGAAGCCCGATGGTTTCACTCGGAAAACAGCCCGTGCCCGCAGGCACCGACAGCTCCGTGCCGCGGCTTCTGGCCGACGGCCTGACCCGCCGCTTCGGCGCGCGGACGGTGGTCGACGATGTCTCGCTCTCGCTCCTGCCCGGGCAGGTGAGCTGCCTCCTCGGCCAGTCGGGCTGCGGCAAGTCGACGACGCTGCGCATCCTCGCGGGGGTCGAGCGGCAGGACCGCGGCCGGGTCACGGTCGAGGGGCAGGTGGTGTCCGAAGGCGCCCGGCACCTGCCGCCCGAGGCGCGCTCGATCGGCCTGATGTTCCAGGATTTCGCGCTGTTCCCGCACCTCACGGTCGAGGACAACGTGGCCTTCGGCCTGAACGGGCCGAAGGCCGACCGGCGCCACCGCGCCGCCGCGCTTCTCGAACGCGTCAGCCTCGCCGGGTTCGGCGGGAAGTATCCGCACGAGCTTTCGGGCGGCGAGCAGCAGCGCGTCGCGCTGGCCCGCGCCCTCGCCCCCCGGCCGCGCATCCTCTTGATGGACGAGCCGTTCTCGGGCCTCGACGAGCGGCTGCGCGACGGGATCCGCGACGCCACGCTCGACCTGCTGAAGGAGGAGGGGACGGCGGTCCTCCTCGTCACGCACGAGCCCGGCGAGGCGATGCGGATGGCCGACGAGATCCTGCTGATGCGGGGCGGCCGGATCGTCCAGCGCGGCGCGCCCTACAACATCTACAACCGCCCCGTCGACCAGCGGGCGGCGGCCTTTTTCTCGGACGTCAACGTGATCGGCGGGCGGGTGCAGGGCGCGCTGACCGACACGCCGTTCGGCCAGTTCCTCGCCCCCGGCGTTCCGGACGGCGCCGAGGTCGACATCCTGATCCGGCCGCAGCATCTCAGGATCGACTTCGACCGCAACGGACGCGGCCCGAACCCGACGCCGGAGGAGGGCGTGCCGGCGCGCGGCGTCGTCGAGCGGGCGCGGTTCATGGGGCGCGAAAGCCTGGTGGAGTTCCGCATGGACTTTGACGGCTCGGTGCTGAAGGCGACTGTTCCGGCCGTGTTCCTGCCGAAGCCCGGCACCGCGATGTGGCTGACGATCCGGCGCGACCGCTGCTTCGTGTTCCCGCGGCGCGAGGGCGCGTAGCCGGGCCCGCCCGGCGGCAGCGGTCCGGTGCCCGCGCGGGCGGGCGCGCCGGCCTAGCGGTCGGACCAGAGCAGCGCCTCGTGCCGCATCTCGATCGACGCGGCGTCGATCATCGACAGGAATGGCGCCGCGACCGGGTCGGCGGTCAGCGCGGCGGCCGCGGCGCCGGCCGCGCCGTGGTCGGCCCAGCCGACCCAGTCGGTCCAGCGCCCGTCCGGGCCGAGTGACAGCCGGCGCGCGAGGTAGCCGGGCGTGCGCTCCAGAAAGGCCGCGGTCGCGCGCGCGGCGGCGAGGAACCGCGGGGTGTCGGCCCCCGGCGCGAGCCGGAAAGTGACGATCTCGGCCACGGGATGGCCGGCGGCAGGGGTATCAGGCATCTCGGTCTCCCGTCATGAGGTGCGATGAACCGATAGCGACCCCCTGCTGACAGCATGCCGTCAGCAGGCTTGCGAGACGCGCGCGCGGGTCAGCCGCCGCCGAGCGTCCGGGGGTACTTTTCCCGCGCGATCGCGGCCAGCATCCCGACCAGCGCCGCCGCGTCGGCATCGGGCCAGTCATGGCTGGTGCGCCAGAGCGGGCCCTCCTTCGCCGCCGCGGCCTCGCGGTCGGCGTCGAAAAGCCCGAATGGCAGGCCGGGCATCCGCCGGGCCGAGGCGGTGCCGCGCACCGTCCAGGCGACGATGTGCCGCCGGTCGGCCGCGATCCGGTCCCAGAGCGCGGTCACCGCCGCCTCCGGGCCTTCCAGATAGTGCAGGTAGGCATAGCCGGAATAGAGCAGGAGCCCGCTGATGCCGGCCGCGGCATTGTGGCGCTCGGCCTCGCGCGCGATGTCGAGGATGGTCGCCGGCCAGGGCAAGCCTGCCGGCAGGCTGCGGTAGACGATCCAGTGATTTTGCACTCGTACCACGCTGTCCCGGGCGCCGGCATTTATCCCGCGGCGCTTGAAGTGACTGATAGGCGTGACCTGACCCACGCGTAAGCTGGCTTTTCGGACTAGGCCGGAACGGCAGTCTGCCGCGATTTTTCGACGCGCAGCCGCGGAAAGGGGCTTTGATCCGGGCCTGCAAGGCCATAGATGTAGGCAACGTCGAGACGGGCCGCCCGGCTGCGGCCCCCGAGGGAGACCACTATGCTGAACAACATCGGCCTGCCCGGCCTTCTCCTGATCGCGGTCGTCGTGCTGGTGCTTTTCGGGCGCGGCAAGATCTCGTCGCTGATGGGCGAGATCGGCAAGGGCATCACCGCGTTCAAGAAGGGCGTGAAGGACAGCACCGAGGAGATCGAGAGTGCCTCGGCGCAGAGCGCGCGCGACGTGACGCCCGCCGAGAAGGACAAGGCCTGACGGCGATCCGCGCCCGCGCGGCGCGGCGGGGGGCGTGACTGACCCATGTTCGACATCGGCTGGACCGAGCTTCTTCTGATCGGGATCGTGGCACTCATCGTCGTGGGGCCGAAGGATCTGCCACGCATGTTCGCCGCCCTCGGCCGCTTCACCGCCAAGGCGCGCGCAATGGGGCGCGAGTTCCAGCGCGCCATGGATGACGCCGCGCGCGAGAGCGGCGTGCGCGAGGCCTCGGCCGAGATGAAGGCGATGGTCTCGAAGAAGGGCCTCGGGATCGACAAGCTGGAAAGCGCCGCCCGCAAGTTCGAGAGCTGGGATCCGATGAAGCCCGAGCGCAAGGCCCCGCCGACCGTTGCGGCGCCCGGATCGGAAACCGCGAAGCTCGCCGAAAGGCGGGCGGCCGATGCCGAGGCCCGGCGCGCCGCCGCCGTGCCCCCGCCGGATGCCGCCGCCAAGCCGACTGCGGGCGCCAAGACGGCCGCCCCCGGGCGGAAGGCGGCATCGAGGCCGGCCAAGGCCGCCCCGCAGGCGGCCGCGACAACGACGGCCGCGCCGAAGGCCGCTGCCCCGAAGGCCGCCGCGACGAAGGTCGCCGCCCCGAAGCCGGCCGCGGCGAAGCCTGCGGCCAACCCGCCGAAGGCGCCCCGGCCAGCCCGGAAGGCCGGGCCCGGGGCTGACGGCACATGAGCCCGCGCGACGCCAAGGACGAGATCGAGGACAGTTCGGCCCCGCTGATCGAGCATCTGGCCGAGTTGCGGACGCGGCTCATCTACTCGGTAATCGCCTTCCTTGTCGCGATGGTGCTCTGCTTCACCGTCTGGAACCCGATCTTCAACTTCACCACCCAGCCGATCTGCGATGCCCTGCAGGAGCGCGGGCAGGATTGCCAGCTGATCCTCATCAAGGTGCAGGAGGGCTTCTTCGTCGCCGTCTCGATCTCGTTCTTCGGCGGCTTCCTGCTGTCGTTCCCGGTCATCGCCTACCAGCTCTGGCGCTTCGTCGCGCCCGGCCTCTACCGCTCCGAGAAGAACGCGTTCCTGCCGTTCCTGCTGGCCTCTCCGCTGATGTTCTTCCTCGGCGCGGGCTTCGCGTTCTACGTGGTGATCCCGCTCGCCTTCGACTTCTTCCTCGGTTTCCAGCAGATCGGGTCGCTCACGGCCGACGCCCCGGTCGACGGCGTGGGCGGGCTTGCCGAGGCGGGCATCCTGTTCCAGGGCTCGGTGCAGGAATACCTCTCGCTCACGATCAAGTTCGTCGTCGCCTTCGGGCTCTGCTTCCAGCTTCCGGTGCTGCTCACGCTGATGGGCAAGGCCGGGCTCGTCTCGGCCAAGGGCCTGGGCGACATGCGCAAGTACGCCATTCTCGGAATTCTCGTCCTCGCCGCCATCGCGACACCTCCCGACGTCGTCAGCCAGGTGATCCTGTTCAGCGCCGTCTACAGCCTCTACGAGATCTCGATCCTGCTGGTCCGGCGCGTCGAGAAGAAGCGCGAGGCAGAACTGCGCGCCCAGGGCCTCTGGTTCGACGACGAGGAGGAGCAGGCCGACGAGGAGGCCGGCCGCGCATGAGCGAGGCCGCAGAGGGGGCCGCGGCGCTGGCCCGGATCACCGCGGCGCTGGAGCGGCTGGCCCCGGCGCCGATCCCGGCGCCCGACTTCGCCGCCGCCGAGGCCTTCGTCTGGCATGTCGGCCCCGACCGGCTCGTGCCCGTCCCCGAGGTGAACCGCGTGGCGCTGCGGCTTCTCGTCGGCATCGACCGGGCGCGCGACACGCTTCTTGCCAACACCCGCCAGTTCGCGCGCGGCCTGCCCGCCAACAATGCGCTGCTCTGGGGCGCGCGGGGCATGGGCAAGTCCTCGCTCGTCAAGGCGGTGCATGCCGCGGTGCGGGCGGAGGGGCACGACCTGAAGCTGGTCGAGCTCTCGCGCGAGGACCTGCCGTCGATCACCCGCCTCCTCGGCCAGCTCCGCGCGGCCGCCGGGCACCGCTTCCTCATGTTCTGCGACGATCTGTCGTTCAGCCACGACGACCAGCACTACAAGGCGCTGAAGGCCGTCCTCGACGGCGGGGTCGAGGGCCGGCCCGCGAACGTCGTCTTCTACGCCACCTCGAACCGCCGGCACCTGATGCCACGCGACATGATCGAGAACGAACGCTCGACCGCGATCAATCCCTCCGAGGCGGTGGAGGAGAAGGTGTCGCTCTCCGACCGCTTCGGCCTCTGGCTCGGCTTCCATCCCTGCGGGCAGGAGGAGTTCCTGGCCATGGTGCGGGGCTATTGCGCCGCCTTCGGCATCGCCGTCGATGACGCGACGCTGCATGCCGAGGCGGTCGAATGGTACACCACGCGCGGCGCCCGGTCGGGCCGGGTCGCCTGGCAGTTCGTCACCGATCTCGCCGGGCGCCTCGGGGTGCCGCTTGCGCCGCACTGAGGGGCCCGTACCATGGGACGGTGCCGAGGGGCGGTGCCGAAGACGGGCGGGCTCAGTAGCCCGCCTGCGCCTCCTGGCTCTCCTGGCTGATCGCCGCGCCGGCGCTCTGGATGTCCTGGCCGGCACCCTCGACGGTCTCGCAGGCGGCAAGCACCAGCAGCGTCAGGGCAAGAAGGGCGGGGCGGCTCGTCATCATCGGTCTCTGCTCCGTGGTCTTTGGTTTCTGCGCACCGAACGCGCCATAGGGCGGCTGGTTCCGGCCCGCCGTGTCGCCCCGCCGTGCCGGTCGTCGGCGCAAGCGCGGGAATCGGCCGCCGCTGCCGCGGCCGGCCCGCGCCGGGGCGCCCCGAACTGCCCCAGCGTCAACGTGCACTGGGGCCTGCGGCAATCATCCGTGAATATCGCGTCAATTCGGCGGGCCCGCCGCCGGCCCGCTTGAGCGCTGCCGGCAACCGGGCAAACATTCCCCCATCCCGATACCGGAACGTTCCGGCGGGCCCGGAGGTGGCGGCGATGAAAGCGGCTGAGGTGCAGAAGGCAGGCTCGACAGGCGGCGCCCGTCGCGGCGCCGTGCCGGCCCGGCCCGCGCAGCCTGCCTCCGGCCCGGATCGGGCGAAGGGCCCCCTTTTCGGGGCAAGATCAGGGCGACCCGACGGCGCGTCAAGGTCCTCGCCGCGCCATCCGGCCTGCCCGTTCCTCGCCGTGCGCTGCTTGGGCGCATGGTCCACGATGCGCAATTGCCCCGAAGATCCTGGTACGACCAGCCCATTTTCATCACGCAGGGGCGTGCATCGGGATCCGTGGCCGCGCCTGGAGTGGCGTCGGCGCACGGCGAGAGCCATGGGGGAACCAGTGGTGGTGTGACCCCCCATGTTGCGGGAGCTCCGTGTTTCGGAGCGCCAGAGGCCCGCGCTTTGGTCGGTGCGGGGGCGTGTGCTGCCCTCGCGCCGGCCGGTCGGTGAAGCTCCCCTTCGCAGGCCAACCCGCGCCCCCTCGCTCATCCCCAGCGAGGGGGCGCATCCTTGCCGTCCGAGGAGCGGTGGCGCGCCGTGCCGGTCAGAGCAGCTTGCGCGCCTGGCCGAGCAGCCCGGTCCGGCGCAGCGTCGCGACCGGGTAGGCGGGATCCTCGATCATCCGCAGAAGCGTGAAGCCTGGCTCGATCCGCGCGAGCTTTTCGGCCGCGCCCGCCGCGCGGGCGAGATCGTCCTTCGAGGCATAGAGCGGGATCAGGAAGCGGTAGGCCGGGCGGAACGAGGGCGAGGCCTGCAGCACCGCCTCGGCCGAGGCGATCCCCTCGTCGAGCCGCCCGGTCGCGACGCAGGAGACGAAGTGGTGCGCGTCCCACCAGTGCCGGAACGTCGAGCGCGACGCGAAGGCGCGGGCGCGCGCCGAAAGCTGATAGGCATCCTCGTCGTCGCCGGCGAGCATCCGGGCCACCGCCATGGCCTGCATCGCGAAGGGGTTGCGCGGGTCGCGGCCCAGCGCCTGGCCCGCGGTGCTGGCCGAGGTTCCGACGTCGCGGAACATCATGCCGCGGGTATGCGCGACCAGCCCCGCGACCGTCGGGTTGTGGCGGCTGCGTTCCATCGCGTAGGCGGTCAGCGCGTCGGCCATCTCGCGCAGCTCGGGCGACTGCTTCTGCGACAGCTCGATCGACTTGACCATCTGCAGAAGGCCGCGCCAGGCCAGGAAGACGCTGTTCTCCTCGACCTCGAAGGCCTCGGCCAGCAGCTTGTCGGCCTCGTCCATCTGCGCGCGGTCGAAGCTGAACATCTTGTGCAGCGCAAGCTGGCCGAGCGCGGTGGAGCGGCGGAGCGTCCGGTTGCGCGCCACGACATGCGGGATCTGCCCGACGGCGATCTCGGCGGCCTCGAACGCCACCTCCGCCACCGCGGCGCTTTCGACGAGCGACGTCGCCGTGCCGGTCAGGCGCAGGTCGCGGCTGTAGAGCACGCGGCCCGACTGCACATGCATCACCCGCACGAAGGCGAGGCAGATGCCGTTGTCCTCGATCACCTCGCAGGCGACGTCGAGGTCGGGCACCAGCCCCGCCCGCTCGGGCGGCGGGTCGGCCGCGACCTGCCAGGTCGGCACGTGGTCCGAGATGCCCTCGGCGATCCGCGAGGCGATGATGCCGGCCACCAGCCCGCTGCGCGAGCCCGGCGGCGAGGCGGTGCCCCAGCGGATCGTCAGCGGCGTCTCGGCGGCGGGCGCGGGCGGCTCGGCCGCCTCGGCCGCGGCGCGGGGGGGCGAAGGCGCCACGGGACGCAGCGAGGCGAGCCAGTCGCGGAACGCCCGGTCGCGGATCGGCAGCCCGTCGAGGAAGTCCTCGCCCTCCCCGGCCGCGCCGTCGACCACGATCCGCGCGGGGTCGAGCCCGATCCAGCGCCGGTCGGCCTGCAGCACCTCGGCGAACGGGCCGAGCGCCTTCCTGACATCGACGAGGCATTGCCGCAGGCTGCCGGCCGATTGCTGCGGGCTGCGGTCGCTCCACAGCCGCTCCTCGACCCAGCGCCGGGTGCGGCGGTGTTCGGGCGAAAGCGCGAGCAGCGCGAGCAGCGCCTGCGACTTCTGCGACCGCGGCGTCAGGTCCTCGCCCGAGGGGCCGGTCGCCGACAGGTCCCTGCGCACGGTGATCGTGACGCGGGGGCCCGGCGTCGTCGGGGCCAGATCGAGCGTCTCGGTCATCGGCGGCCGTTCATCGAGGGGTGCGCATGATCTCTAGCATCCGCGCTGCCGGCGCTTCCAGCGATTTCGCCCCCAACGTGAAAAGAGCGCCAAAAGCCTCCGCCGGCCCGAACTAGATTTTGACCTTTCCGTTCGGCAGGCCGAATAGTCGGCGGCAGGCTTCGGGGGAGTGGCGAAGATGGGTGTCGAGGGCGTCGAAGGTGTGGAAGGGGTCGAGGGCGTCGAGGGGGTCGAAGGTGTCGAGGGGGTCGAGGGCCGCCGCGGCGGCGGGTCGGCCGGCCTTGTCGGGCGGGCGCTGATCGCCACCCGCGACGGCATCGCGCGGGGCTGGACCGGCGGGCATCCCCCGGCGGTCGACTATGCGGTGCCCGGCGGCTGGGACGCGTTCCGCCGCATGGGCGGGCGGCCGCGCGCCAATGTCCTCGACTACGAGTTCGACCGGATCGCGGCGATCGACCTGACCGGCCCGACAAGCGCCGACGTGACCGGGCTGGTCGCCGGCGCCGCGCCGGTCGTGACGCTGGTGCGGCCGGCGTTCGACGATGCCTTCCTCGACGACCAGCTGCCCTACCTGCGCACCTATGCCGACCTCAGGATCGACCGGCTGCCCGAGATCCTCGCGCAGCGCGACGACGTGCTGAGCTTCTTCGCCGCGCAGGCCTATCTCGACCGCGACGCGACCAAGCGGACGCTCGAGATCATGCTCGCCACGCTCCGCCTCGTCGGGCGCATCGAGATGCGGCTCAAGCTGCACTTCGACCTGCCGCGCCCGGTCACGACCACCGACGAACTGCAGCCGGTGATCCAGACGCCGGCGCATGGCGCCTGGCCGAGCGGCCACGCGACCGAGGCGTTCGCGACCGCGGTCGTCTTCGCCGCGCTGAAGGCCGGTGGGCCGGTCGATGCGCGCGACGAGGTCGCCGCGCGCAGCCTGCCGATGCGGCTTGCCGAGCGCATCGCGATGAACCGGACCATCGCCGGGATGCACTATCCGTCCGACAGCATGGCCGGCGCGATCTCCGGCATCGCGCTGGGCGAGCTGGTGGTCAACTTCCTCTCGGGGCAGCCGAAGACGCCGACCTACGCCTTCGACGGCAGCGCCTTCACCGGCGACTTCGACCTTCCCGCGCTCGAGGCGCAGCTGGCCGCGACGGCCGGCACCGCGGCGCTCGCCGCCGCGCCGCCGCTGCTCGACAGCCTCTGGAAGGTCGCCGTGGACGAGTGGCCGCGGCCCTGATCCCGCCCTGAGCGGGATCAGCGCGGCCGCCCGCCGCCGATCCTCCAGACCGTGCCGGCGCCCTGCCGCGGGCCCGCGCCGGGCGGCGCGGGGCTGCCCCAGGCCGCGATCAGCGCGGCGATCTCGGCATCGTCCGCCGGCAGCGCGTCGGCCGGCACCGCGCCGTTTGCCGCGTAGTGCGCGGCAAGCGCTCGGGTGATCTGCGGCGCCGCCGCGCTGGTGCCCGACAACACCTGCGTCCCGCCCGAGAAGGTGCCCGCGGCAAGGATGCCGACCGCGCCGTAGCCGTCATCCGAGAGCGCGGCGAGCGACGGTTCGGGACGCGTCCAGGGCGCGCCCTCGGCGCTGTAGCGGGCTGGCGCCAGGCCCGCGCCGACGCTGCCCGCCACGCAGAGCGTGCGCCGCGAGCGCGCGGTGACGAAGCTCGAATGCGTCGCCTGCCGCGAGATCGGGCAGCCGGCGCCGAGGCCGCGGTAATCCTTCGTCTCGTGGTCCCAGGCATGGGCGTCGGGGTGGTCGAGGTAGGATTGCCGCCCGTCGAGCCGGTAGCCGCGCGGGGTGTCGCCGCGCTGCACCTCGACCCGCATCGGGATCGGGCCGCCATCGGTCGCGCCGAACGCGAGCGCCCATCGGCCGGCGGGCGCCACCGGCAGGCCGGGCTGCGGCTCGGTCGGCGCGGCGGCCAGCAGGTAGTAGGGCGGCCGCATCACGCCGGGCGCCGTCGGCAGCGGCGGGACGTGGTAGAACCGCGCCGCGACGCGGCCCTGCCCGTCGAGAACGTCGCGCCAGGCGAAGGGCGGGATCGGCCCGAGCGCCACCTCCGGCAGCCCGGCGACCGAGACCGCGGAGGACAGCCGCGCCATGTCGGCCGGATCGTCGGGCCGCAGTTCCAGATAGCTCGGCGCGAAGCCGTTGGGCATGAGCCGCCAGTCGAACGCCAGCGCGCCATCGGGGCAGGGGGCGATCCGCGCCTCCTGCCGGTTGCGGCGGGCGTTGCCGAAGGCGTAGACCGCCCGCGCGCAGCGGCCGGTGCGCTGCTCCCACCGGCGCAGCGCCTCGGCGACGCGATGCTCGATCGGCTTGGTGCCGTTCTTCGGCCCGGCAAAGGTGGCGAAGCTGATGTTGATGACGACCGGGCTTTCCGGATGCATCCGCTCGGCGCGGAAGAGGATCCAGCGCACGCCCTGCACGATCATCGGCTCGAGATAGGTGCCGGCGGTGTCGTCCACCGCCTCGGGCGGCAGCTGCACGCCGAGGAGCGGCCAGTCCGAGACCGGATCGCCCGCCATCGGGTCGGCGCCGGCGGCGACGTCGGCGACATGGGTGCCGTGCGAATAGGCGTATTCGAGGCTGCGATGCGCGCCGGGCTCGATCAGCGCGCGCTCGATGCGCTGGTAGGCGCGCCAGTCCTCGATGCCCTGCGCGATCAGCGCGTCGATCTCGCTCCACCAGAGCACCTGGCCGTTCTGCACGTAGAACGACCCGAAGGGCGGCACCGTCACCGTGCGGAACGCCTGGAACCACACCGCGTGGAACCGGGTCCGGCGCGGGTCGCCACGGCGGCGGAACCGCAGGTTGAGAAAGCCGACCCCGTCGTCGATCACGCCGACGATGGGCCCCCCCGTGGCGCCCGGCCCCTCGGCCTCGCGCGGCGGCGCGGCGAAGGCCGGCAGCGCCTGCGGGGCGAGGATCGGGCTGCCGAGGTCGAGGATCTCGATCGCCCCGTCCGATTCGGCCAGCTCCCGCTCCAGCGTCGCCTCGGGCAGGTAGAGCGGATAGGTCTCGCCGGCCTCCGCGTCGTCGCCGGGCAGATCGTCCTCGGCCCGCGCGACCAGAAGCGCGCGCTCGTCGGGGTCCATCCGGATCGCGCCCTCGGCGACGCGGCCGGCCAGCCAACCCCGCGCGGCGCCGATGCTCGGGTACTTGCCCGCCGGCTGCAGCCGCACGATCGCCGGGAACAGGCGGACGTCGTCGCCAACGGCGCGGCCGCGCGGCCGGGCAAGGAAGTCGGCCCAGGCGCGGTAGGGCGATTGCCAGGCGGGCAGCGTGCCGTCGAACTCGTCGGGTGTCATGCGCTGCCCCTTCCCCCAGATGCTCGATCTTTCGCCGAGGCCGTGCCGCCGGTCAAACCCTATGCGCCGTGCCGGCCGCGCATTGACGCGCGTTTGACGACAATGCGCCGCCGCCGGCAGGTTTCGGTTGACAGCTTGGGTCCCACCCCCGGAACATGAGATCCAAGGGACAATCTGCAGACGGTTCAGGACATGGCGGTCTCCGCCTTGGAAGATGGCATCGTGGCCGCCCCCGCGGCCGAGACGTGGCACGCGCGCTTCGATGCCGCGCTTGCGCGGACGATGGCGCATCGCCTGGGCGGCGCTGCGCCGATCCGCGTGCTCGAGGCCGGCGGCGGCTCCCGGTCCTATGTCCGGCTGAACCACCCGCTGCACGTCACGACGATCGACATCTCGCCCGAGCAGATCGCGCGCAACACCACGTCCGACGTCGCCGTCGTCGGCGATCTGGCGACCTACGATTTCGGCCCGGCGCGGTTCGATATCGTGATGTGCTGGAACGTGCTCGAACACGTGCACGACGCGGCCGAGGCGGTGGCCCACCTCGTCGGCACGCTTGAGCAGGGCGGCGTGCTGGTGGTGCGCGGCCCCGATCCGCGCTCGATGAAGGGCGTGGTGACGGCGCTCACGCCGCACCGGGTGCATGTGCTCTTCCACCGCCACGTGCTCGACCGGCCGAATGCCGGCCAGCCGGGCTTCGCGCCGTTCCCGACCCATATGGAGGCCGATGCCGGCCCCGACCTTCTCGCCCGTGCCTTCGCCGCGGCCGGGCTCGAGGTCGCGCATCAGGAGCGGTTCGTGAACGATCACGTGCACCGCCTGCGCCGGAAGTATCCGCCGCTCTACTTCGGCTACGCCGCGGTGGCGGGGCTGGTGCGGCTCGTCACGCTCGGCCGCTACGGCAGCACCCTCTCGGACTTCGTGATGATCGCGCGGAAGCCGGCCTGAGGGCTCACGCCGCCGTGCCCCGCGGCGCCGGCGTCTCGCCGGGATGGATGCTGGCGCGCGCCCGGCCGGCATGCTTCGAGGCATAGAGCGCGGCATCGGCGTCCTTCAGCATGCGCTCGGCATCCGGGCGGGCGTAGGCGGTCGAGATCGCGATGCCGGCCGAGGACGAGACGCTGCAGACCACCTCGCGGTAGGGTACCGGCTCCTCGATCCGGGCGATGATCCGCTCGGCCACGCGGGCGAGCCGCGCGGGATCGGCGATCCGCGGGATCAGCAGCACGAACTCGTCGCCGCCGACGCGGGCGGCGACGTCCTCGTCGCGCACCTCGGCGCGGATCGCGCGGGCGACGGCCGCCAGCACCGCATCGCCGGCGGCATGGCCGTGGGTGTCGTTCACCGCCTTGAAGCGGTCGAGGTCGAGGTGGATCAGGCCGAAGGCGATGCGGGCCGCGATCAGCCGGCCGAGCGTCGCCTCCATGGCGCGCCGGTTGGCAAGGCCGGTGAGCGCATCGGTCAGCGCCTCGGCCTCGGCCGCCGAGCGGGCGCGTTCGAGCCGGGTGTTGAGCCGGCGCGATTCCTCCATCGCCGCCGACTTGGCCTCGACGAGGTAGAGAAGCTCGACCGTCAGGTCGGTCGGCGCGAAATCCGACGCGGTCAGGCGATGGTCGGTCACCGCCTGCACGACGCCGATGCCGAACGACAGGTCGAGAAGCGCCCCGCCATCCCCAAGCGGCACGGCAACGCCCTTGAAGGCGGTGCGCGGTGCGTCGCGGAACTGCAGCGCAAGCCGGCGCTGGGTGGGCGCCATCAGGTCGGCGAGCGTTGCGGGGGCAGCGGGACGGCGGAACTCGAAGAGCTCGAGCAGCCGGCGCCCCGGCAGCGCGGCACCGGGACGGAGCCGCGCCAGCGTCGGCCCGACGGCGACGACATGCCCGGTCGGCCCGACGCGGACATGCAGCGGCAGCAGCGCATCGAGCGCCGCGGCGCCAAGCGCGGCGCCCGCCATCCCGCTGCCGCTCATCCCGCCGCCGCTCATCCCGCCGCCTCACCGGGGCCGAGCTGGAACGCGCGGCCCTGCGTGAAGTCGGCCGCCGCGACGGCGACCGAAAGCCGGGCGCCGTCGCGCCCTTCCGCCACAAGCTCGACCAGGGCGAGCGTGCCGTAATCGTCGGCGATGGCGCGCAGAACGCCCACCAGGACGCGGCCGAACTGCGGCAGCCCGGGGCCGACCGCCAGCGTGTAGCGGCCGGTGGCGTGGTCTTGCAGCGCCAGAGGCGGCAGCCGCAGGTCGGGCACCGCAAGGCGGGCGCGGTCCGGCAGGTCGTCGAGCGAATGCAGGAACTCGACGAAGTTCTCGCCGCCGAAGCGCAGGAGCCGGCGCAGCGCGCCGGTGCCGGGATGCGAGACGAGGTAGACGCCGAGATCCTCGAGCAGCATGCCGACCGGCATTCCGGTGTGCCGCGCCAGCGCCGCGAGCACGGCGTCGGTCAGCGCGTCGTCGTAGTCGAGCATCGCCTCGAACCCGGTGAAGCCCGGCAGCGCCTCGGCCGCGGCCGCCGCCCAGACGCCGGCGCCGCAGGCATCCTCGGCGAAGCGCTGGATCGCGCGGTTGATGAGCCCGTGCATCCGGCCCCCGTCGGTATCGTCCCCGGCGAAGAGGTTAGGGGCGAGGGCTTAAGGAAATCCTGCTTCAGAACGGCAGGGTGAACTGCCGGTCGCCGATGTCGATCGCGTTGATCCGCGCCGGACCCGTCGTGAAGGCGCCGTCCTGCAGCGCCTCGATCAGCCGGTCGGTCTCGTCGAAGTCCGGCGGCGGGACCGAGAACACCTCCGACGCCTCGGCGCGGCGGAACACCGGCTCGGGCACGATCACCTCGCCGCGCAGCAGGCCGAACGACTTGTAGAACAGGATCGCCTCGCGGCCCGGATTGTCGGGCAAAAGGTCGTGCACCACCAGTACGCAGCCCGGCCGGCCGCCGGCCGTGGTGTCGCGGCAGCCCTCGAGGAAGCTCGTGACGCTGCCCGCGTACCAGGGCAGGACGTAGCGGTCGAACTCCGCCGCCGCGGCGGCCGGCACGACGGGCATCTCGGCGCGGAGCGCGGCGCGGGCGCCGACGATCGCCGGGCTCGCCGGTATCTCGGCAAAGGCGAACCGGTCGGGCGCGGTCTCGGCCAGCCGCAGCCGCTCGGCCAGCCGGGCGGCCTCGGGGTGGTCTGGCGCCGCGGCGGCGATGGCGTCGAACGCGGCCCGGCCCGGGCGCCCCCAGCCATGCCGAAGCGTCCAGAGGTCGAGCGCCTCGACCGTGACCCGGCCGTCCGCGAACCGCGCCAGCTGGTCGCGCGCCGACAGCCGCTCGGGCGCGACGAGCGGGGTCAGCCACGCCGCCGCGAGGAGCAGGACGACGAGCGCCATCGCGATGTTCGCCGCCCGGATCCGCGCCATCCAGCGCGGCCCCGAGAGCACGGCGAGCGCGTAGAGCACGCCGTAGGCCAGCAGCACGCCGCCCGCCAGCGCGGCGGCGAGGCGCGCCGGGCTCAGCCCCTCGGCGCCGATCCGCAGCCGCAGCGCGCCGAGCGCCAGCCCGGCGACGACCGGCAGGAGGAGCGCGAGCGCCCGCGCCGCCCAGCGCATCGCGCCCGACCGGACCGCGGTCGCATCGGAGGCGTCCACGCCTGAACTGACAAGCAGCGTCAGGAACACCCCGATGCCGAGAAGCGTGGCGGTGGGCGAGAGCGCGCCGAACAGCGTCTCGAGCCCCTGGACCGGCACCGCCGCGGCGAAGAGGCCGACGACGAGCAGCGCCGGCGGGATCAGGAGCCGCAGGAGCCGCAGGACGAGCCCCGGCGGCCCGCCGTCGGTCACCTCGCCGAGGATGGCGAGCGCGAGGCCGGCGACGAGGCCGGTCAGCGTCGAGGGGACCCAGGCCACCCCGACGAGGTCGCCGATCAGGTCGATGCCGACCAGCCGCAGCAGCTCGTCCGACAGGAATATGACGAGCCAGACGATGCCGGCGAAGGCGGCAGCCGAGGCGAGCCGCACGACGATGCCCCAGCTTTCCGAAAAGAGCGTCGGGTAGTGGCGCCAGATCGCGCCCGGCCGCAGCGCGCCGATCAGGAACGGCAGCGGCAGCGCGAGGACGACGAACCAGGCGAGCAGCGTCTCGGTCCGCGCCAGAACCCCCGCGAGCGTGTCGTAGCGCAGGCTCGCCCAGGTCAGGAGCGCGGCCGCGGCGAGCGCCGGACCGGCCGCGGCGGCCGCCGCGGCGCCCAGCCGGAGCGGGCCGGCCAGCGCCAGCAGCACCCCGAGATAGCCTCCGGTCAGCGCGGTGACGAAGAGATAGGCCTGCGGATCGGTCAGGATGTCGGGCAGCCGGTCGGCCATGAACCACGCCGCCGCGCCGGCGACGGCGCCGACGAGGGCCAGCGCCGCGCGTGCCGCGACGCCGCTGCCCTCGGCTCCGGCCATGCCGTCCTGCCTGCTCATCGCCCGAGGCTAGCCGCAGCGCGGCGGCGGCGCCAGAGGCCGGGTGAGGGGCCGGCGCCGGGGGCCGGGGTCTGGGGCCGGGGTCGGGGGCCGGGTCAGAAATCGGTGGGCGCGCCGCCCTCGGCCTTGCGCCGGGCGACGAAGGCCTGAAGCTCCTCGCGCGGGCCGTCGTCCATCGGCGGCGGCTCGAACTCGGCGAGGATGGCCTTGTAGATCCGGTGCGCCCGCTCGGCCGACCAGACCGCGCCGTCGAGGTTCCAGGCCTCGAAGTTGCGCCAGTCGGAGGCGATGGGCGCGTAGAACGCCCTGGTGTACCGTTCCTGCGTGTGCTGGCAGCCGAAGTAGTGGCCGCCCGCGCCGACCTCGGCGATCGCGTCGAAGGCGATGTCGTCGTCGGTCGTGGCCCAGGTCGCCTCCTCGAAATAGCGCTGGATCATCTGCAGGACCTCGCAGTCCATCACGAACTTCTCGGGGCTGGCGATCAGCCCGCCTTCGAGCCAGCCGGCCGCATGGTAGACGAGATGCGTGCCCGACTGCACCGCCGCCCAGAGCGAATTGCAGGTCTCCCACATCGCCTGGCCGTCCGGGACGTTCGCCGCGCAGACGCCGGACGAGCGCAGCGGGAGCCCGTAGAAGCGGCTGAGCTGCCCGGTCATCTGCGTCGCGCGCATGTATTCGGGCGTGCCGAAGGCCGGCGCGCCGGTCTTCATGTCGACGTTCGAGGTGAAGGTGCCGAGGCCCACCGGGCAGCCCGGCGCGATGTACTGCAGGAGCGCGATGGCCGCGAGGCCCTCGGCAATGCTCAGCGCCACCGCGCCCGACATCGTGACCGGCGCCATCGCACCGGCGAGCGTGAAGGGCGTCACGATCACTGCCTGCCCCGCGCGCGCCAGCCGCATCGCGCCGTCGAGCATCGGGAAGTCGTGCTTCAGCGGCGAGACCGAGTTGATGTTGGTGTACATGTGCGCCCGGGCGCGGAACTGCTCGGGCGTGAGCCCGCCCGCGATGCGCACCATCTCCATCACGTCGTCCACCCGCTCGGCGCCGAGCGAGTAGGCATGGACCACCTTGTCGGTCAGCGTCAGCTTCTCGTAGAGGCAGTCGAGGTGGCGGACGCTCGGGTGGATGTCGATCGGCTCGACCGGATAGCCGCCGGCGACATGGATGCAGTTGAAGTACTGCGTCAGCTTCATGAACTCGCGGAACGTCTCGAAATCGCCCGGCCGCTTGCCGCGCGCGAGATCCCAGGCGTTCGGCGGCGAGGAGACGTTGACGAAGACCATGTGCCGGCCGCCGATCACGATCTCGCGGCCGGGGTTGCGCGGGGTGATGGTGAACGAGGCCGGCGCCTTGCGCACCATCTCCATCACGAACGCCTCGTCCATCCGGACATTGGCGCCGTCCACCCGGCACCCTGCCGCCTTGAGGATCGCGCAGGCCTCGGGGTGCAGCATCTCGATGCCGAGCTCGGACAGGATGCGCATCGCGCCCCGGTGGACGGCAAGCACGCCCGCCTCGTCCAGCGGCTCGGTCGGCCGGTCGGGGTTCAGCGGCAGCCGCCAGGGCATCTGGTCGATCGCGGCATGGCCGGCGCGCTCGGCATGGGCGGCGCGGCCACCGGCGCGGCGACGGCGGACGGGGCTGGCATCGGACATCGGCGGCCTCCCGGGCTCTGTCGCTACGGGCATGCCAGAGGAGGGGGCCCGTGCGATCCGCGGTTAGCGACCCGTTCTGTCGCTTTCCGGGATCGCGGTCGCGATCACGCCGCCGATTCGGCCAGATCGGCGTGGGCGAGCCAGGCCGGCAGGTGCCCGATATCGGGCAGCACCGCCTCGGCCAGCGGCGCCAGATCGGCCTCGGCGGCAAGCCCGGTCAGGACAGCGACCGCCCGCATCCCGGCGGCGCGCGCCGCCACAAGGTCGTGGCGGCTGTCGCCCACCATGACCACCTCGGCCGGCGCAAGGCCGAACGCCTCGGCGAAGGCGCGCAGCGGCCCGGGCTGCGGCTTGGCGCCCCAGCCCGAGTCGAACCCCGCGACGAAATCGAACGCCGCCTCGACGCCGACCGCGCGCAGATGCGTCCGCGCCGGCATCTCGGCGTCGTTCGTCACCACGCCGAGCCTCAGGCCCTGCGCGCGCAGCAGCGCCATCAGCGGCGCCAGCGGCACCGCCTGGACCATCGGCGCGCCGGCCGCCGCGGTGTTCATCCGGGTCACGAGCGAGGACGGGCTGGCGCCGGGAAGGAGCGGCAGCAGCGCCTCGGCGATCTCCTGCGGGGTGTCGGCGATCACCGGGCTGTCGGGCATGAACGTGCCGCGCCGCAGGTCGAAGCCGATCGCCTGCCCGAGGACCTCGGCCCGCGCCGCATCGCCGCCCGCGAGATCGTCGAGGAACTCGCGCGCCCAGGCGCCCCAGGTCGCCGTGAAGTCGAAAAGTGTGCCGTCCTTGTCGAACAGCAGGCCGCGGATCGCTGGCATCGGGGTGCTCCTCCCTAGAGCGGGGCCATTCTGCCGGCAGGGGGCGGGTGGCGCAACGCCCGATTGCAAACGTTTCAGGTCCAGTGCACCGGCTCGCCGCCGGGCAGGGCGCGGCGGGCCGCGGCAAGTGCCTCGGGCGGCAGCGCCAGCGCGCCGGCGCAGGCGATCACCGAGCGGTCGTCCTGCAGGATGAAGTCGAGCACCGAGCCAAGGAAATCGGGGTCTTGCGCCCGCGCCCTCAGATCGCCGGGGGCGCTTCCCGTGGCGGCCATGAAGGCCGGCAGCAGGTCCTCGTCGCCGGCAAGCCAGGCCAGCGCGCGCAGCGCCACAATCTCGGCGGTTTCCTGCTGCACGCCAGCCCCTTCGTGAGAATCCGACGGAAGTTGGAAACCATTCCTTAACCAAACTCAACGGAAACTGACCGCTGCCGAACCGAGAGCCCCGGGGGGGACAGCTGCCATGGCCGGACGCATCCTGATTGCCGAAGATCTGGCGAGCAACCGGATCGTCCTGTCGGCACGGCTCGCCTCGGCGCATTACCGCACCTTCGTCGCCGCCGGCCGCGACGATGCGCTGCGCCTGGCGCGGACGGTCGAACCCGAGGTGGCGATCGTCGGGGCGGGGGCGAGCCTGCCGGCGGCGCTCGAGCTGATCCGGGCGCTGAGGGCCGATCCCGCGGCCGGCGCAACCGAGGTGATCGCGCTGCTCGGCCAGGGTGACGCGGCGCGGCGGCGCGCCGCGCTCGAGGCGGGGGCGAGCGACGTGCTCGACCGCCGTGCCGGCGAGGAACTGCTGCTCGCGCGGATCCGCAACCTGATGCGGGCGCGGCATGGCGAGGCCGAGTTCGGCCTGCGCGAGGATGCCCACGCGGCGCTCGGCTTCGCCGAGCCGGCGGCCGCCTTCGAGCGGCCGGGGACCATCGCCATCCTCGCGCGCGAAGCGGCGACCGCCGAGGGCTGGCGCGCCGCGCTGGCGCCGCACCTGCGCGACCGGATCGAGATCATCGCGCCGGGCAGCCTGGTCGACGAGGCGCCGGGCGGCCTCGTGCCCGATGTCTACGTGATCGAGGCCGACCTTGCGCAGCGCCATGACGGCCTGCGCCTCGTCGCGGCGCTCCGCGCCGGCATCGCCGGGCGAACCGCGGGAATCGTCGTCGCCGTCGCCCCGGGCGATGCCGCCGCCGCGGTCGGCGCGCTCGACCTCGGTGCGAACGACGCGGTGGAGCTGCCGGTCGATCCGGGCGAGCTGCTGCTCCGGCTGCGCGCCCAGCTCCGCCGCAAGAGCCGCGCCGACCGGCTGCGCCGGCAGCTGTCCGACGGCCTGCGCCTTGCCGTCACCGATCCGCTGACCGGCCTCTACAACCGCCGCTATGCGGTTGCCCAACTCGGCCAGCTTGCCGGGCGCGCCGCGGCCGCCGGGCGGCCGTTCGCGGTGATGTTCCTCGACATCGACTTCTTCAAGGCGGTCAACGACCGGCACGGCCATTCCGCGGGCGACGCGGTGCTGGTCGAGGTGGCGCGGCGGCTGGCCGGAGGGGTGCGGGCCGAGGATCTGGTGGCGCGGTTCGGCGGCGAGGAATTCCTCGTGGTGATGCCCGACACGCCGGTCGAGGCCGCGCAGCGGGCGGGCGAGCGGCTGCGGCGGGTGATCGCGGCGGCCCCCTTCGCCTGCCCCGGCGCGCCGCGGCCGGTATCGCTGACGGTCAGCGTCGGCGCCGCGGTCGGCGGCGGGGCGGGCGGTGCCGATGTCGCCGCCCTTCTGGCCGAGGCCGACCGGGCGCTCTACGCCTCCAAGGCCGACGGGCGGAACCTGGTCACGGTCGGCGGCCGCGCGGCCTGACGGCGCGCTCAGGGGCCGCGATGCCCGGGCGCGCGGGCGAGGAACGCCTCCAGCCGGTCGGCATAGGCCTGCCGCTCGGCCGGGCTCGCCGCCGCCAGCCGCTCCACGAACAGCCGGTCGCCGAGGTCGGCGCGTTCTGCAAAGAGGCTGCGCTGCGCCGCGATCCGCCGCGCCAGCGCAGCGGGCTCGAACGGCTCGGCGCGGATCAGCGTGATCGTCGCCCCGAGCTCGGCGCGGAAGGCGGCGCGGCGCTCCTCGGCCGGCGGCGCCCGGCGGCGGAACTCGCCCAGGATCCGCTGCCGCTCGGCCGGCGGCAGGGCATGCAGGTAGATCGCCGAGGCCATGTCGCGAGGGCCGCCGCCGTGGCCGCCGGGGCCGAGCCGCAGCACCAGCCCGGCGACCGCGCCGACGACGAGGAGGTTCGCGGCGAGCGAGACGACAAGGGCGATCTTCATCCAGCGTGGCGCGCCGGGGCGCCGCGGGGCGGGGTCGGGGGCGGGGGCAGGCGGTGCAGGGGTTTCGGTCATCAGAGCGCATCTCCCTCAAGGTCGCCGAGCGCATAGTCGGGCAGCACCAGCGCAAGATCCGCCTCGTCCGCCAGCACCCCCGACAG
>CAZYBG010000044.1:0-23581 GCA_964645155.1 uncultured Rhodobacterales bacterium
CGGCGAGGATGCCGATCCGGTCGACCTGGGCCGCGAGGATGGCGCCGAGCGCGCGCCCCTCGGCCGCCCGCATCTGCGCGAGCGCGTCGAGGACGGCGGCCAGATCGGCCAGGAGCGCGGCCTTGAGCGCGACCGGATCGGCCTCGGCCGCCGCGGCCGCCTCGGCGACGCCGCGGAGCGCGAGGATCTCGGCGGCCGAGCTGTCGCGGAGCGCGATGCCGGCGCGCGCCGCCTCGGCCGCGACGAGGGCGAGGCCGGCGAGCGCCCGGGCAAGGCCGGCCGGGTCGATCCCGGCCCCCTGCCCCTCTCCCGCCGCGCGGTCGAGCCGGAGCGCGATCGCGACATTGCCGCGCGCGAAGCGGCGGGCGGCCTCGGCGCGCACGGCCGCCTCGAGCCCGTCGATCCCGTCGGGCAGCTTCAGCCGCAGGTCTAGCCCCTTGCCGTTGACGCTGCGCGCCTCCCAGGCCCAGGCATGGCCTTCGCCCTCGCCGCTGCGGGCGGCGAAACCGGTCATCGAACTAGGCATGAAGGCCGGCCATCGGGGTTAACCACTGGTTAGGAATTCGCGCGAAATGCGGGCCTTCTATGGCATGCTGCGGGAACGGAAGGCAATGCTCGGGCAGCGCGCGGCGCGCGCGCCGGGCCAGGCAGCGGGGGAGGTGGCGATGGAACGGACCGGAGCGGTGAGGCCCACGGCGACAGTGATCCGGCTGGCGGCATGGCAGCGGCCCGCGCGGCCCGGGCATCCGGCCCTGGCGCTCCTCCGGGCGCACTGGGAGGCGGCGCGCGAGGCCGGGCGGCCGCCGTTGCGGCAGAGCATCGACCCGCGCCGGATCGGGCCGGCGCTGGAGCACGCCTTCGTCGCCGAGCGCATCGCGCCGGGCGTCGCGCGGCTCCGCATCGCCGGCCGGCAGCTTGCCGACCTCCTCGGCATGGAGGTCCGGGGGATGCCGCTCACCGTCTTCTTCACGCCCGCGGCGCGGGACCTTGCGGCGGCCGAGATCGAGCGCGCCTTCGCGACCGGGCTGCCGGTCTCGCTCCGCCTCGCCTCGCCGGCCGAGCCGGGCCGGCCGACGCTCGCCGGCGAGATGCTGCTTCTGCCGCTGCGCGACGGCACCGGGGCGGTTGCGCGCCTCCTCGGCGGCATCGCGGTCGCGGGCGGCATCGGGCGGTCGCCGCGGCGCTTCGCCATCGACGGCGCGGCGGAGGCGGCGGCCGCGGACCCCTGCCCGCCGCCGGTCCCGGCACCCGGCGGCCGGCACCTCCGGCTGGTTCCGCCCGCAGGCTGACACGGGCGCCTGCCTGCGGGCGGGCGGCCCCGCGTCCTGCACGGCTGCCCTTGCACGGCTGCGCCAAAGGCCCTACCCGTCGCCCATGCAGCATGACCGCCTTCTGATCGTCGACTTCGGCAGCCAGGTGACGCAGCTGATCGCGCGGCGGCTCCGCGAGCTGAACGTCTATTGCGAGATCCATCCGTTCCAGAAGGTGACGGCCGGCTTCCTGAGCGACTTCGCGCCGAAGGCGGTGATCCTCTCGGGCGGGCCGGCCTCGGTCTTCGCCGAGGGCGCGCCGCTGCCGCCGGCCGAGGTCTTCGACCTTGGCGTGCCGGTCCTCGGCATCTGCTACGGCCAGCAGGCGATGATGCACATGCTGGGCGGCACGGTGGAGCGCGGCGACGGCACCGCCGAGTTCGGCCGCGCCTATGTCAGCCCGTCGGGAGCGCCGCTGAAGCTCCTCGACGGCTGGTTCGACGGCGGCCGCGAGCAGGTCTGGATGAGCCATGGCGACCATGTCTCGAAGCTCGCGCCGGGATTCGGCGTCCATGGCACCTCGCCCAACGCGCCCTTCGCGATCACGGCCGACGACAGCCGGCGCTTCTACGCCGTCCAGTTCCACCCCGAGGTGCACCACACGCCGAAGGGTGCGAAGCTCTACGAGAACTTCGTCCGCCTGGCGGGGTTCTCCGGCGACTGGACGATGGGCGCCTACCGCGACGAGGCGATCCGCAGGATCCGCGCGCAGGTCGGCGACGGCAAGGTCATCTGCGGGCTCTCGGGCGGGGTCGACAGCTCGGTCGCCGCCGTGCTGATCCACGAGGCGATCGGCGACCAGCTCACCTGCGTCTTCGTCGATCACGGGCTGCTCAGGCTGAACGAGGCCGAGGAGGTCGTGACGATGTTCCGCGACAGCTACAACATCCCGCTGATCCACGCCGACGAATCCGACCTGTTCCTCGACGCGCTGGAGGGCGTCTCCGACCCCGAGGCCAAGCGCAAGACGATCGGCCGGCTTTTCATCGACGTGTTCCAGAAGCACGCGGCCGAGGTCGGCGGCGCGGAATTCCTCGCCCAGGGAACGCTCTATCCCGACGTGATCGAGTCGGTCAGCTTCTCGGGCGGCCCCTCGGTCACGATCAAGTCGCACCACAATGTCGGCGGCCTGCCGGAGAAGATGGGGCTGAAGCTCGTCGAGCCGCTGCGCGAGCTGTTCAAGGACGAGGTCCGCGCGCTGGGGCGCGAGCTCGGCCTGCTCGCGGCCTTCATCGGCCGCCACCCCTTCCCCGGCCCGGGCCTCGCCATCCGCTGCCCGGGCGAGATCACGCGCGAGAAGCTCGATATCCTGCGCCGGGCTGACGCCGTCTACATCGACCAGATCCGCAGGCACGGCCTCTACGACGAGATCTGGCAGGCCTTCGCCGCGCTTCTGCCGGTGAAGACGGTGGGCGTGATGGGCGACGGGCGCACCTACGACCATGCGCTGGCGCTCCGCGCGGTGACGAGCGTCGACGGCATGACCGCCGACTACTACCCCTTCAGCCACGACTTCCTGGGCGAGACCGCGACGCGGATCATCAACGAGGTCAAGGGCGTCAACCGGGTGCTGTACGACGTGACCTCGAAGCCCCCCGGCACGATCGAGTGGGAATAATTTTTGCCCATCCGAGGGTATCCAAAACTACGCCAGAGCACGACCTAACCACCTGCAAAACAGAAATAATATAGCCAAGGCCTATCGAGAGCTATCGGTGGGCATCGAACGCGTCTGTCGTGCTCGCTGACGGACCCGGCCCCTGCTAATCATCGGAAAATCGAAAGTACCGTCACAGCGACAGAGGCTCTTGACGGTACTTTTCTCAGTATAATGCGCTGAAACTAAACGGATATCACCGCCAAAAGCCTCCAGAAAGCGCGTGACGATACTTTGCCGCGAGGAGGCCCGAAGTGTTGACGGATGCAGAACTCCAGTCCCTGAAACCAAAGGCCAAAATGTACAAGGTGACTGATCGTGACGGCATGTATGTGCGCGTCGCACCATCAGGCGGCATCTCGTTCAGGCTCGACTACCGGCTGAACGGCAGGCGCGAGACCGTCCATCTTGGCAAGTACGCCCGAGACGGGATTTCGCTCGCCAAGGCGCGCGAACTGTGTCTCGACGCGAAACGGATGACCGCCGAGGGGCGGTCCCCTGCCATGAGAAGCAGCGGGAGAAGCGCCGGATCAAGGAAGCTAAGAGCTTCGGTGAGTTCGGCGAGAAGTGGCTGACGGGCGCGCCCATGGCGGACAGCACGCGCGCCATGCGCCGCGCCATCTTCGAGCGCGAACTCAAGCCGGTCTGGCGGAACCGGTTGCTGACCGAGATAACACCTGATGACCTGCGCGCTCACTGCGCCAAGATCGTGGAAAGAGGCGCGCCGGCGACAGCCATCCATGTGCGGGATATCCTGAAGCTGATCTACGCCTTCGCCATTCTCCATGGCGAGAAGGTCGCGAACCCGGCCGATGACGTTGGTCCGGCTTCGATTGCCACGTTCACGCCCAAGGACCGGGCGCTTTCGCCGACCGAGATCCGCATCATGCTCAAGCAGCTCGAGCATGTCGCGACGTTGCCGACGATCCGCCTCGGCATGAAGCTCTACCTCCTCACCATGGTCCGGAAGAGCGACCGGGTCACCTACGCTGTCGTCGAACAGGCCAAGAAGGAGGGGCTGCCGTTGGAGCCGTTCACCGTCCATGATCTTCGGCGCACGGGGTCGACGTTGCTCAACGAGCTTGGCTTCAACCGCGACTGGATCGAGAAGTGCCTGGCGCACGAGGATGGGCGTTCATCGCGCGGCGTCTACAACAAGGCCGAGTACGAAGTTCAGCGTCGCCACATGATGCAGGAATGGGCTGACACCGTCGATGCCTGGGTCGAGGGCCGGAAGTATGTTCCGACGCTGGTGCCGACAGTCATGCCGCCTATCGCGCTCGATCCTGCCCTTTGACTGGCCGGGCACTGCGTTTGGTGACGTCGGGATGCTGTGCGCGATGGATCGGCTTCGCGCGCCGTGCCAGCAACCAGGCCTGGGCCTCCGCGAGATCCCAGACAATGCAGCGAGGTGAAAGCGCGAAACGCCGCGGAAAGTCGCCGCGCTGTCCCATCTCGTAGATCGTGCTGTCGGAAAGGGGCACCATCTCTCGCAGCTGGTGCCGCCTGATGGTCTTCCTGATCTCCAAAGGCTCGCTCTGACCCATTCTCAATCTCGTTCGCGGCTGTCGCTGGCGATTGAGACCGATCGGTGCAGATGCCGGAAGTCCCTTCCGTGTGGCGTACGGTGTTTTCGCGCTCTGGCGTATAAATCGGCGGGCCTGAACGCTTCGAGATGGCAGACATGATATTTGTTGATGATCGCGAGCCAAGTAGGACGTCGCGCGGCTTTGCATTTCGAATTGTGTCCTCCCGCGGCCGGCAATCTTCGACCTGGACCTCCAAACTGCAATTTCATGCGGTAGTAAATCCGGCGGGCCGAGCGGCTATCACGGCGGCGTTGACGTTGGCTCTTCTCCTCGGCCAGTCTCCCGGCGCGCAGCGAACGTGCTCCGGTAGGCCTTTGGCGTGACGCCGAACTTTTGGCAGAACAAGCGGCGCATCGCAGCGACGTCGACGAACCCGGCCTGTCCCGCGACGACCTTTTCGGGAAGTCCGACATCGCCGAGCAAAGAGCGAACCCGCTCGAGCCGGAGCCGTTGCAGGATGGCGAGCGGGGTTTCGCCGAAGACTTCAAGGCAGCGGCGATGGAAGGTCCGTTCGCTCATGGCCATGGCGGATGCCATCTGCGCGACGCTGACCTTGGTCGCGAGATGAGTCTCGAGCCATGGCGCCAGCGCGCGTAGGTCCGTGGCTGCTGCCTTTTCCTGGATGTCAAGCGGTTCGGAAAACTGCGCCTGGCCTCCGGGCCGAATGAGGAAGAGGACGAGTTCGCGCGCAACGGCGAGGGCGAGCTTGCGGCCGAGATCGCGCTCGACGATCGCCAGCGCCATGTCGATTCCGGCCGTCACGCCGGCCGAGGTCCAGATCTCGCCATCCTCGACGAACAGGGCCGAGCGCTCCACCCGGGGCGCGCCGGGCCACCGCGCCAAACGATCGAGTCCGCGCCAATGCGTCGTGGCGCGCCGATCCTTAAGCAAATCGAGGCTGGCGAGGATGAACGCGCCCGAGCACACCGCGCAAGTGCGCGTCGCGCCCTGCGCGGAATGTCGGATCCAGTTCATCGTCGTGTCGTCGCCGATCACGCGCAGGAGCGGTCCCTCGTCGGCCCCAGGGACCAGTACCATGCGCGCCTGCTGCGGCGGCACCCGCTCGAACGGCTCGGCGGCGAAGACCATACCATTGCTCGCCGCTATATGCGCCGCGCTCGCCACATAGCGTAGCGCGTAGGCGGTTTCGCCAACGATCTGATTGGCGGTGGCGAACACGTCTGCAGGGCCGACCGCGTCGAGCGCGGCGAAGCCCTCGAAAAGCACGATGACTAGGTCGCGAGGTGGCATGGCAGCATTTCACCACTTTTTGACAGTGCTGCCAATCCCTGATGCAGCGATACTCGGTTTGTCAATCAAGGCGAAGGCGCAAGGATCAGGAGCGACGATGACCATTTCCCCCGATCGCCCGGACGAAGCCGGATCCGACGTCACCGTGGCCATCCTGGTTTACCCCGGCTGCACGCTGCTCGATCTAGTCGGCCCGCACACCGTCCTCGCCGCGATCCCATTTGCGCAGGTGAGCCTCTATTGGAAACGCATCGGACCTATCGAAACCGATAGCGGCGTCACGATTACGGTCGATCGTCGTCTCGACGACGCGCCGGCAGCGCCGACCATCTTGTTCGTTCCCGGCGGTTCGGCGGGAACGGCGGCGTTGCTTCAGGACGACGAGGTCCTGGCCTGGCTGCAGGCGCGCGCCGAGCGGGCTGCTTGGGTGACCAGCGTCTGCTCCGGTTCGCTCGTACTCGCGGCTGCCGGTCTGTTGCGCGGTTTTCGCGCGACGTCGCACTGGACGGTCCGCGAGGCGCTGGCGCGCTTCGGTGCGATTCCCGACGCCCGCCGAGTCGTCGTCGACGGAAATCGCATGACCGGCGGCGGCGTGACAGCAGGCATCGATTTCGGCCTCGTGCTGGCAGCGAGGATCGCGGGCGACGATGCGGCTCGCGCCATCCAGTTGTCGATGGAATACGCGCCCGCGCCGCCCTTCGTGTCAGGGACACCCGAAGACGCCGGTCCCGAACTCACCGCGCATGTGCGATCGACCTACCATCTTGACGGATTCGAACCGGTTCTCGCCGGTGCTGCGCACCGCGCTGCGCCCGTCACCTAGGCTCAAGGAGGCCTCCATGCCAATCTCCAGACACACCCTGCGATATGTCCACTTCGCGTGCACCGCCGCGCTTGGCACTTTTGTCTACTCGTCGGCCCTGCGCGATGCCGCCTGGTTGGCGAGTTTCGTTCAGTTCGGCGTCTTTCCCGTCGCAGCGCTCACTGGCCTGATGATGTGGCTCGGGCACAGGTTCGGGCGCCGGTTGCCGCGCACATTCGCCGCGCCGAGCAAGGGAGGCAGGCCATGACGGTTACAGCCGCACATCGCGCCAGGCGCGTCGTCATCCTGAATGGCGCCGAGACCGAGGGCGTCGTCCACGATCTGGCACAGTTCTGCGAGGCCAGGGCCCGCGCCTCCGGAGCCGAGGTCCGGACTTTCCACCTAAGGCTGATGAGTCTCGCGCCGTGCCTGGGCGAGTTCGACTGCTGGGTGAGGACGCCCGGCCGCTGCCGCATCCCCGACGAGGGGCAGGAGATCGTCAAGGCGGCGCATGATGCCGACATGGTTGTGCGCGTGACGCCCGTCGTCTTCGGCGGCTACGGCGCCGTGATGAAGACTGCGATGGACCGGCACTTGCCGCTGATCCTGCCCTTCTTCCGGCAGACCAAGGACTTCACCCACCACCAATTGCGCTACGGCACCGGCGCACATCTGGTCACCTTGGGGGTCGACCCCGCGCCCACGCCCGAGCGCCGCCGGCTGTTCCGGGCGCTCGCCGAGTCGAATGCGGTCAACAAGGGCTGCCCGACCTGGGCGGCTGAGGTGTTGGGGACGGACCGGAACGGTTGGGAGGGCGCGGTCGAGGCGGCGTTCGCGGCGAAGACGGAGGCGAGCGACGCCTCCGGATCCCGAGACGGCGCTCGGGCGGATCTCCTGGCCGCGGTGCATGCTGATGAGGGCGATCTCGACACGACCGGGCCGTCCAAAGTCGCAATTTTGATGGGCAGCCCACGTGAAACGGGCGCGAGCACGTCGCGCGCAATCGCCGCCTATCTCGCCGAGCGCTTCGGCCTCCACGGTATTGAGCCCGACCTCGTCGCCACCTCCGCCTTCACACGCGGTGGGGCGGCTGCCGAGGCCGCCGCGGTCCGGATTGCTTCCGCCGACGTGCTGTTCGTCGTCGCGCCGATGTATGTCGATGCGCTGCCGGGTCCCGTGGTCGAGGCGATGACGGCGATCGCCAAGGTGAGGGCGTCAGTAGCCACCAAGCGAGCCTGCGTCGTCGGCATCGTCAACTGCGGCTTCCCCGAGCCGGAGCAAACGCGCTACGCCTTCGCGCTAATCAAGGCATTCGCCTATGAGGCCGACTATGGCTACGCCGGCGGCCTGCCGGTTGGCGGCGGCGAGGCGATCGCTGGAACGCCACTCGCTTCTCGCGGGCCGGTGACCAGCCACATCCGCGCGGCTCTCGACCAGGCGGTCGAGCATCTGTACGCGGGGCGCGCTGTGCCGCATGCCGTGAGCGAGGCGATAGCCGGCCGCTCGACCCTGCCGCCGGCGCTCTATCGGCTGGCCGGTGCCGCGGGATGGTACGCGAAGGGCATGGGCAACCAGGTCGCGCCATGGGCGATGCGGCAGGCGCCGCTCGACGCGGTCAACGAGGCGGAATGGGAACGGCTAGGGCTCGCCGGCGCGACGCGCGCCCAGCCGCTTCGCATCATCGGCAAGGAGCCCGAGACGCCCGACGCGGTGACGATCCTGTTCGAGGACCCGGCGCATGACCCGCTGGTCTTCGAGGCCGGGCAGTACGTGACGCTGGAGGCGACTATCGGCGGCGAGCGCATCCGGCGCGCCTACTCGATCGCCACCATCCCGCGCGACAAGGCCATCGCCATCACCGTGAAGCGCGTCTCAGGCGGCGTGATGTCGAACTGGCTACATGATTGTCTCAAGGTCGGGGATCTGATCCGCAGCTTTGGTCCATCCGGCAGCTTTGTCGCCGGAACCGCGCCAACGGCGGGCCGCCGCCTTCTCCTTGTCGCCGGCGGTGCGGGAATCGTTCCCCTGCAGGCAATCGCGCGGCAGGTGTTGGAAAATGAGTCGGCGGCGCAAGTTGTGATGATTTACGGTGCGCAGAGTCCGGAGCGAATGATCGGTCGCGAATCTCTGATGCAGATTGCTGACCTCCACGACAGCCAGTTCCGTCTATATTTGATCTTTGAGGCCGGGATCGCTGGCGCAGCCAGTGCGCGGCTGGACGCCGACGGCCTCCGCCCCATCCTGGACGGCATTGATCTGGCAGAATTTGACCAGACGATGATCTGCGGACCCGACGCAATGCGTTCGGCAGTTCGGGCGGAACTCACCCGGCGCGGTCTACCATCGGATTGGGTAGTCGAGGAGAGCTTCGTTTCCCCGCGCGCAGGTCGCGTCAGCGACCTCGATCAGCCCGCGATCATCCATACGCCCGATGGCGAACGCGCCTTCCGCGTCAGACCCGCGCAGACCCTGCTGGAAGCCGCGCTCGATGCCGGCGAGGACATTTCGTTCTCCTGCATGGCAGGCGGATGCGGCGCCTGTCAGGTCCGCGTCGTCGATGGCCTCGCCAATGTCCACCTAGACGCGCCGAACGAGGTCCACCCGTCTCAGTTCGATCGCGGTGTTGTGCCGGCTTGCATCTGCCGCGTCTCCGGGCCAGTTGCATTCGAAGTCGCCGGGCCTGCCACGCCTCGGCCGATGGAACTGCGTCTTGAACACCTGGTCAAGGCGGGCGCGCGATGAACGCTCTCTTGCTCGAGGTGACTCATTTCGTGCTCGCTTTCTTGCTGGTGGCGACGCTCGCGGTGGAATTGACGATCGTCCGGCCAAGTATGTCTGAACATGACGTGAAAACTGCGGGCCGGGTGGATATCGTCTACGGTTTGCTGTTTGGCGCCTTGTTATTGATTGGGTTTGCCCGGGTTCATTTTGGCCCTGCTGACCCCAGCTACTACTTTGGCAATGTGTGGTTCTGGACGAAGCTGGCAGCGCTCAGTGTCGTAGGTCTTCTAAGCCTTCCACCGACGTTCGCGCTTCTGAAATGGCGGCGCGCCCTGAAGCGCGACGGGACCGTTCCAAACCTGGCCGACGTGCAAGCCGCCCGTCACTGGATGCATGTCGAGGCCGCTGTCTTGCTCCTCATTCCGATCCTAGCCGTTTTGATGGCGCGTGGATGATGTCAACAGGCGTCGATAGCCAGAAGGCTAATGCTTGTATGGCGATTTTGTCCGCGCTCGATCGCTTCTTCATCTGTATCAAACGGAGGCTTTGGCATGGTGCCGAGTGCTGAAATCATCTCTGTCGGATTTGGGCACATGGTATTCCCGCAGCGCAGTATCTGGGTCTTGCAGTGGGGAAGATCTGCGAGGGCTCTGCGGTGCGGAAGGGCAATCGGTGCCCGGGAGCAAAGCGAGGCCATGGATGTCTCACTTATGAACGGCGGCTGCAATACTTGCTGGACGACAGTTGTACAGAGTCCGAATGTTCAAATTCTCTACGAAACAGCGCTTTGGCTCTACGATCTGGCCAACACGCGGATGCTGTGCACGAGTGCTCGCGAGATGGGTGGTATCATATATACCGCTGGCGCAGGAGCGCCGCGATGATCCGCCAGAGCGAGTCGGCATCAGCGCGCGTCGATCCTGCAAAATTTCTGAGCTGGCTCGTACAGCGAAATCCGGTCGGACTGTTCGACGCGTGGTGGCTCATTCCGGGCGTGAGGGCCGTCGTTGTACAGGACGGCCCTTGGACCTGCCCGGGATCGCACAGACGACTTCTTCTCACTAACGGCAGTTCGACGAGCGAGGAAGTTCTCGTGTGCGACCTGCCTAATCGCTTCGTATATCGAATGACCGGCCTTTCCAGTCCGATGACATTTCTCGTCACGCATGTCGATGGTGAGTGGCACTGTGCGCCTTCCGTTGCATCGTCAACAAAGCTTCGTTGGACCTATGCTTTCGCCGACCGTGGTTTGCTCGCGCGTCTAGCGTTGCGCGCGATGATCGTATTGCTTTGGCGCGGTTATATGCGGTCAGCGTTAACACAAGTCGTGAGAGCCGCAGAAGCCGAAATTCTTCCTGGGATGCCGACGTCGCAAGATGTGGGGTCACAGCGTCAGCGCCATAACGTTGGGAATGGTGATCTATGTTGATGCGGTCGAGAATTGAGCTGCGCCACGTCCGTTACATCCCCGCTGCGGCAGAAAGCGGAAGCTTCCGGCGCGCCAGCCATGCCCTTGGTGTCCAGCAATCGGCCATTAGTCGTGGCGTCCGAGAGATCGAAGACGAGATCAGCAAGGCCATCGCGCTCGGCGATAAGCGCGGCGCGCTGTGGAGAGTTCGCTTCCGACTGCATACCTTCGATGCGCGTCGCGATGTCGCTGAGCGCCGTGCGCAGGGGGTCGAGCGATATGGTGCCTGGGAGCGGAAGTTCAGGCATTTCCGCAAGGCCGTGGGTTCTCAGGATGGCGCGCAGTCGCCATGCCAACTGGAGGATTTGGCGGCGAAGGACGCTTGCGGCCTCCTCTTGGCCGGCATCATCGCGGATCGTGGCAACGATTGCCTTGAGATCCTTCATGGAGATGGCGTGCGCCGAAATCTCGTCCAGCTTTTCGGCATATGCGGTTGCCGCCTCGTGTTCGCGGCGCTTGCTCTCGTCCTGCACGAAAGCCTCGAAACCGATAAGCCGCTTGGAAGCTTCCTCGCTGAGAGGTTGCTGACACAGGACGCAATGGGCTCCAATCTCGGTTACAGGGAACGGGTGGCCAGGATAGGCAGAAGCCCGCGAATAATCCCGGGCCGCCTCCCACAGGGCCTTCCAGACGTCCGACCCGATGTCAGGCAGAGGTTCATCGGCGAACAGGTCGGCTGAGGCGGCCGCAACGGCAGCGCGCGCCGTGTCAACTCGCGTGTGGGCCGCGCGAAGCTCCCCACGGCTTTCGTCCGTCGCGGCATCTATCAGCCGCTCGAGCTGTCCGATCGCTGACTTGATCCGGACTTCTTGGCCCTGGGGCTGACGAACGGTACGCGCCGGGTCGCTTGCCAAGTCGGTGTTGAGCGTTTGAAGTCGTGTTTCTTCCTGGGCCGACAGACCGGCAAGTTTCTCGATGGTTTCCGGTTTGGTGTTGCCCGAAAGGCCGGAAATCAGCTTTCCGACTATGGTCTCAGGCTTGCATTCAGGTTTGGAAAGAACCGCCGGGGTCTGTTCCTGCAGCGCCTTCACCTCGGTAGCCAGTTTGGCTTTGACGTTCTGACAGGCCTGCGCCAAGCCCGCGAGGATGCGCAGTGGCAGCGGTGTGTAAGCGAGGTCGTTGGTGTTCTCGACATGGACGTTGGCAATGCGCGAGTCGAACACGCTCACGGCGGAGAGCATGGCGTCCGGCGGGCTGCCCTGGGTCCATGACGCGCTTCGCTTTTGGGCGCCGATGAAGAAGCCGATGTTGGCGGCCGGAATGCCCGAGCCGGCTGCGTAGATGTTGGGGAGGATCGCATCGCCCTTCGGCGACCGCGCACGGCAGAGCTGCTTCAAGACCCTGGCGTAGCCGGACTTGCCGGCGCCATTATCCTCATAAATAACGGTGAGGCCGGACTTGCCGAAGGTCAGCCGCTCTCCAGGCGCCAGAGCATTCACGTGCGAGAGGCCATGGAGCGCGCCAAGGCTGACAACGGCGTGGCTGGCTGCAGGGTCCCTGACGTGGTTCGCATCGAGCGGACTACCTCCGTCGGCGCCTTTGCAGATCGCGACGAGCGCCGTGATATCGGCGGTCTCCAGTTTGGACTGACCGCATAACCGCCTCAGGGCATCGCGCTGCTAGGCGGGCAGATCCGTCGACCACTTGAGGATATCGGCCAGTGCTGCGGCCTCGTTCGAGAGATCAGTCTCCTGCGCGTCCATGTCTTCCGCCCCGATCCCCGCCCCGATCCTGCCCGCATACTCTGACGGGCAGTCTTCCATGATGCCTCTCTTCCGCGGTCGCTGTTTCAGGTGCCGCCTATGATGCGTCGCTCTCGGCCGAGCGGAATGATCCAACCTCCGGCACGGTCCGGTCTTGCAAACTCGTCCGCGCTCCCCTTGTCAGCGAGACGGCTGCGAATGGCTTGCGGTTCAGCGTCGATAGCGGCGCGAATGAGCTCGTGTTCGACCCCGACAAAGACCCGCCGAAGATTAAGTCGGGAGAGTGCTTCCTGATCGGCAGGCTCAACGCCGGTGTCGGTGAGCGGGCCGCCGCGGGTGACGATGCCGCCGATCAGACCGTCCATGGCGGCGGTCGCCTTTTCCACATCCCGCACCGGGGATGCCTCGAGCAGGGCGCGCGCTCGCTGGGTCTCATCTTGGAGCCTTCGCGGAAATGATTGCATCGTGAGGCTGCGAAGCGAGTCCGCCAGTTCGGCATGGCCGAGCGGTTTGATGAGATTAGCGATATGGAGGCGAAGCATGCCGATGAAGAGCGCGTCCCTCTCTTCCCGGGTGTGCGGCTCGCCTTCCTCGATGGGGTCCCGCACCGAAAGATGGGCATCGGCTGGACCGGCCGTCGCCATCCCCCAGCGCGCGGCGATCGCGATACGCTTGACCGTGACTTTGCGCCCTCGGGCGGTGACGTCGATCCGTCGGGCCTGCGCCCATGCCCTGTCCAGCGCTTTGGCCGGACCGCCGACATCGTGGCAACCCTTGGCTTCGGCGACGGTCAGCGAAGACAGGTCGGCTGCGCAGGCTATCCAGTCGGGCAGGTCGCCCCGGGACAGGCGCGTAATCTTGACCTGACGGCGGCGATCAAGGTCGATCGTGCGGCTGCCGAGATGGGCGAAGATCGAGAGGTTGAAATAGCGCTCGAGGTAGGCACGCGCGACGAACCGTCCGAACAGGCCGGAGAGCGCGACCTTGACCTCACGAGCTTGACCGAGCGGCTCCCTGAACACGAACGGTGTGCCTGCGCCGGTCGGGGTCAGCAGCGCATCGAGGATCGACCAGGCGCCATAGGCCGCACCCGGTGTCTGAAGCACCTCGCGGATACCGGCATCCTCGATCTCGGAGACTTCCAGATCGACGGTGGCCCCGGAGATCGGGCTTGCGGCTGGCGGATCGAAGCTATGAAAGAAGGTCCTGGTCATAGCGCCAGTGCCCGCGTGAGATCTTCATGCTCGAAGGCGCTGGCCATGCGGGAGATCTCGGCCGACCGGGCGCCAACGGCCTTCGCGGTCTCGCGCCATGTCGCGGTCACGGTCGCGACCTCTTTGATGATCGCGCGGGCCTGCGCCAGCGTGAGCGCGAAATATTCCGACGCCTGTTCGAGCAGATCGAGCGAGCAGGTGCCCTCATCGAGGTCGATGTTCGTTGTCAGCACGCGCGCCTTGAGATCGGTGGGCACCGGATTGAGATCATAGGCAGGCGAGAGGGACCACCCCGCCTTGCCGAGCCAGAGAAAGCCGTGGTTGCGCAAGTGATCGTCGACATTGGAGATCAGCACATTGAAGGCGACACGCCGATAGAGTGCGTGGGCGTCGGTCTTTCCCTGCGCGCCATGCCGGGTCAGGGCGTCAACGATCTCGGGATAGCTGCCACGCTCGCCGTCCCTGGCGGCCATCATCGCCATGGCGGACAGGAACGGGATGCGGATCGCGCCATCGCGATCGAAGCGTCGCGATAGCATCACCGACTTGCCGGCCACTTCGACAAGTTCGTGTTGTGGGGTGGCGATGCCCGCTTGGCCGGCCAGCCGCAGCGCGATCTCCTCCCAGGTTTCCATGCTGTAGTCGTCGGTCTCTTTCGGAAACTTGGCGATGGAGAGATGGCCATGTTGGTCGATGACCGAGGCCTTCGGTCGCGCGCCGCCTAGGGAGGAGCCCGGTGCGAAGATCAGTTGTAGGTCTTCGTCCGTTTCCTCGTCCCGGAGAATCCGCTCGGTGATCTGAAGCAGACGGCCAAGTTCGATCAGGGCCGGCACGCCGGCCCTGATCGGTGCCTGGAAGACCTCTTCGCCGACCCAGCGAAACCGTAACGCTCCGAGCCGCGTCTCATCTGCGACCCCGAGCAGGTAGTCACTTTCCGCGAGCGTGCGGACTGCGCGGCCCTCGCGGTCGGCGAAGCGGCGCTCGGCGCGCTGCATGAGGCGGCGGCCCCACGTATCTGGTGCGGAGTCGCCGATCGAGCCGAAGGTCGCAAGGCCAGCAGGAGGAGCGAACGCGCCACGCGTCAATGCAAGTGCGGGCTCCAGCGAAAAGCGATCCGGATCCGCCAGCCATGTACGGTCGTACTTGAAGAGAACGGTCTCCGTGCCACGGACACGGTTGCTCCTCGCTAATCCGATCGGGCGCGTGCGGCCGTTGAGATCGATGTGGACCTCGAAGTCAGCCATCGCGGGAGGATCCGGCCGGACGCTTCAGATGAACGTGCTTGGGAAGATCGGCGCTAGCCAACGCCTGTCCGACGCTGTCGTTGCCGATGTCGGCGACTTGGCTTAGCCCCTCAAGCAAACCGAGGGCCTGGAGGACGCTGGCATAGATGCCGATGCTGACATTGGCGTCGCCAGCTTCGACCTTTTGCAGGGTTGAGCGGGAGGTGAAGGCGCGCTCCGCCACGACTGCCATCGGCAGTTTGCGGCGTCGGCGGGCATCGTGGATGTCCGCCCCGAGCTTCCGCAAGGTTCGGCGAACTGCTGCTGGAGGGGTGTGAGGTGTAGGCATTGCCACCTTCGCGCTACATTGATCGCGAATATGTAGCACGAAGCCTACATTTATCCTAGCACGGATTGCGATCGAGTCCGCTGCTGATCGGCAGCGGGAAGACTCGGTTTCATAGGCTGCTCGATCCGAAGCGAGTATCCTGATATCAGGCGTTGACGGTACTTTCGTAAAGTTCTCTGACTGGCTCTCTGCAGTGAGAAAACTAGGTCGCAGGGGCGATTGGCCTCGATAGATGCCAGAACCGCGAAATTATTTTTTCGGGCAGTTTTCTTAATGAAATCAGAAGCGTAGCATTTTGACGGCCTCACAGTCGGAGAATGGCCGTCACAATGGGCGCTTACCATTGAGTTTTCAGAGACTTATGAGGAATTCAGACAATCGAGTGGGAATAGCCTGCAAGGCTTGGCCGGCACGGCGCCCCACAGGCCGGCCCGGACGTTGCCAGAGCCACTGCAGCGGCGTAACGTCGCTGCCTCGGGATCGAGGAGCCGCGCGTGACGTCCCTGAACGACGCCTTGAACCTGCTTTTCCGGCCCTTCGGGCGCAAGATCGTCCGCAGCCGCGACACGGCCGACTTCTACCTGCACAAATACGCGAGCTACGAGGACTACCGGAGCACGCAGGAGTTCCACAACATCCGCAAGATCGATCGCGTCTGGGCGGACGAACACACGCTGTCGGTGATCTGCGACGAATTGCGCCGCCGGTTCGGCCCCGACCGGACGCTCCGCGGCCTCTGTCATGGCACGCGCAACGGGTTCGAGCAGAATTTCATCTCGACGCTGCCCGGCTTCGAGGCGCTGGGCACCGACATCTCGCGGACCGCCACCGACTTCGATCGCTCGGCGCAGTGGGACTTTCACGACGTCAATCCCGAGTGGGAGGGCGCATTTGACTTCGTCTACTCGAACTCGCTCGACCAGGCCTGGGATCCCCGTGGCGCAATGACCGTGTGGCTCGGCCAGATCGGCGAAGATGGCTGCGTCGTCCTCGAGCACAGCGAGCGGCACGGGCCTTCCGGCGCTTCGGAGATGGATCCGTTCGGGGTCCGGCCGACGGTGCTGCCCTACGTTCTCGTGACCTGGTTCGGTCAGGCGATCTCGATGCAGGTCCTGCAAACCCGGAAGCCGAACCTCGGCCTCGATGTCTGGCTGTTCTTCATCAGCCGCACTGTCGCCCGCGTCGCCCCGCTCGTCGAAGACCGGGCAAGCGCAATAGGTTCGGACGGCTGACCAGGAGGCGCCGGGTGCCGCCCCGATGCGCCTCACTGGCCGGCCGATGCCCGGAATGATCGAGGCCGGGCCCGGGCTTCTGGGCGACGACGCCCGGCGGCGGACGATGCTCGACCCCGCGCTGGCGTTCAAGGCAGCGCAGCCGCCGCAGCAGGGGCGGCGCCGGCCGCGCCCCCGGTGGCCAAGCCCCGGGAAGCGCGCTAGAACCCGCGCGCACCATCGGGGAGAGCCGCCATGGCGGAGCGTGACCAGCCGCAGATCTACCTGATAACGCCGCCGGCGCTCGAGCTTGCCGACTTCGTGCCGAAACTCGCCCGCCTGCTCGACGGCGCCGAGATCGCCTGCCTGCGCCTCGCGCTCGCCACCCGCGACGAGGACCGGCTGGCCCGCGCCGCCGATGCGCTGCGCGAGGCCGCCCATGCGCGCGACGTGGCGGTGGTGATCGAGACCCATGTCGCGCTGGCCGAACGCCACGGGCTCGACGGCGTGCACCTGCCCGACGGCGCGCGGACGGTGCGCGCCGCGAGGAAGGCGCTCGGCGCCGATGCGATCGTCGGGGTCTACGCGCGTGCGTCGCGCCACGACGGGATGAACGCGGCCGAGGCGGGCGCCGACTACGTTGCCTTCGGGCCCGCCGGGCCGACCCGACTCGGCGACGGAGCGCAGGCGCCCGAGGAGCTTTTCCGCTGGTGGTCGGAGATGATCGAGGTGCCGGTCGTGGCCGAGGGCGCGCTCGACCGGGCGACCGTGGCGATGCTCGCCCCGGTCACCGACTTCCTGGCGATCGGCGAGGAGATCTGGCGCAGCGAGGATCCGCTCGGCGCGCTGCGGGACCTCACGGCGCCGTCAGGCTGAACCCGAATCCGCTGGCAAGCCCCGGCGGGGGCGGATAAGTCTGGAGATGATCCCCACCCGCTGGACGCCCTCTCCGTTGCCCGACCTCACGATCCGCCCGCTGACGGCCGCCGACGAGGCGGACTGGCGCCGCCTCTGGACGGGCTATCTCGAGTACTACGAGACGGCGCTGCCCGAGGCCGTCTTCGCCTCGACCTTCGCGCGGCTTCTGTCGGACGACCTGCGCGAGCCGCGCGGCCTTCTCGCGCTCGCCGCGGGCCGGCCGGTGGGCCTCGTCCACTACATCTTCCACCGGCACTGCTGGAAGATCGAGGATGCCTGCTACCTTCAGGACCTGTTCACCGATCCGGCCACCCGCGGCCAGGGCGTCGCCCGGGCGCTGATCGAGGCGGTCTATGCCGCGGCCGACGCCGCCGGCTGCCCCGCCGTCTACTGGCTGACGCAGGAGTTCAACTACCGCGGGCGCATGCTCTACGACCGCGTGGGCGTGCGGACGCCGTTCATCCGCTACAACCGGCCCGCGGCCTGATGCGGCCGCCCGCGTCCCCCGGACCGTTGCTGGCCCTGGCGCTGGCCCTCGGCCTTGCGGCCTGTGCGCCGGCACCGCCCGCGGACGAGGCGCCGCCGCAGCGCCTTGCGGCGCAGGTCGGGCCGTTGCCGCCGATGAAGATCTTCGGCGCGACGCGCCCGGCGCCGCCGCGGCGGTCGAACGCGGAGATCGCGCGCGACTTCCTCGACCTCACCTTCCGGATGGAGAGCGGCCGGGTCCTGCCGGCGATGACGCGGTTCGAGGGGCCGGTGCGCGTCGGCCTGCGCGGCGCCGTCCCGCCGACCGCGGCGCCGGACCTCGACAAGCTGATCGGCAGGCTTCGCCGCGAGGCGGGCATCGACATCGCCCGGGCCGGGCGCGGCGAGCCGGTGAACCTGTGGGTCGAGTTCGTCACCCGCGCGGCGCTGCAGCGCGTCGTCCCGCAGGCCGCCTGCTTCGTCGTGCCGCGCGCCGAGACCTTCGCCGCGTTCCGCCGCAACCGCCGCTCCGGCGGGGCGGAATGGGCCTCGATGACCGAGCGCACCGGGGTCACGGCGTTCATCCCCGGCGACGTCTCGCCGCAGGAAATCCGCGACTGCCTGCACGAGGAGCTGGCGCAGGGGCTCGGGCCGCTCAACGACCTCTACCGGCTTCCCGACAGCGTGTTCAACGACGACAACTTCCACGCCGTGCTGACCGGCTTCGACATGCTGGTCCTGCGGCTGACCTACGCCCCCGAGCTGGTCTCGGGGATGAGCGAGGCCGAGGTCGCAGCGCGGCTGCCGGCGCTGCTCGCCCGGATGAACCCCTCCGGCCAGCGGCCCGGCGCGGTGGCGGGCGGCGAGGACCGTGACTGGATCAACGCGATCGAGACGGCGCTGTCGCCGCGGCTTGCGCCGACGACGCGCCGCGCCGCCGCCGGCCGCGCCGTCACCATCGCCGAGGAAAGCCGCTGGCAGGACCCGCGGCTTGCATTCTCGTACTTCACACTGGGCCGGACCGCGCTGCCGCGCGAGTTCGATCTGGCGGTGCTGTCCTACCTGCGCGCCGGCGCCCTCTACGCGCGGCCGGGCACCGAGATCCAGGAGGCGCATGTCGGGATGCAGCTTGCCGCTTTCGCGCTGTCGACCGGCGATGCCGCGACGGCGATCCGGCTCGCCGACACCCACCTGCCGGTCGCCCGGCGCGCCGAGAACGCCGCGCTCCTGGCCACGCTCCTCCTCGTCAAGGCCGAGGCGATCGAGGCCCAGGGCCGGGCGGACGAGGCCGCGGCGGTGCGCCTCGACAGCCTCGGCTGGGCGCGCTATGGCTTCGGCTCCGACGCCGAGGTCGCGCTGCGCGTTGTCGAGATCGGCGTGCTCAGGCCGCGGCCGGTCGCGGGAGGTGAGGGATGATCGTCATCGTCGCGTTCGCGCTCGGCGCCGCCTGGGGCTGGTTTCTGGCCCGCCGCCGGGCGGGCGCCACGCTCGACAAGCTGCAGTACGCCACCGCTTTCGGGATCGCCTTCGCCATCGGCGGGCTGTTCGCGACGGTGATCGTCGAGCGCATGCTCTAGCCGAGCGTCGACGCGGAACGCACGGATGTTCCTGCCTTTCTTCGAGAACCTCAGGTCCGGCGGCGTGCCAGTCACGCTGCGCGAATTCCTGACCTTCCTCGAAGCCGTCAGGGCCGGCCTCGTCACCCATGACGCCGAGGGGTTCTACCACCTGGCCCGCACCGTGCTGGTCAAGGACGAGCGCCATATCGACCGCTTCGACCGCGCCTTCGCGCGGACCTTCGGCGGGCTCGACGAGATCGGCGCGGCCGACGTGGTCGCGGCGCTCGACCTGCCGGCCGACTGGCTGGAGAAGCTCGCCGAAAGGTACCTCACCCTGGAGGAGATGGCCGAGATCCGCGGCCTCGGCGGGTTCGACAAGCTGATGGAAACGCTGCGGCAGCGGCTGGCCGAGCAGCAGGGCCGCCATCAGGGCGGCTCGAAATGGATCGGCACCGCCGGCACCTCGCCCTTCGGCGCCTTCGGCTACAACCCCGAAGGCGTGCGGATCGGCCAGGACGGCTCCCGCCACCAGCGCGCCGTGAAGGTCTGGGATCGCCGCGACTTCAGGGATTTCGACGGCGGTGTGGAGCTTGGTACGCGGGCGATCAAGGTGGCGCTTCGCCGGCTCCGCCGCTGGGCGCGCGAAGGCGCGCCCGACGAGCTTGACCTGCCCGGCACGATCCGCGCGACGGCCGAGCACGGCTGGCTCGACGTGCAGACGCGGCCGGAGCGGCGCAACGCGGTGCGGGTCCTGCTGTTCCTCGACGTCGGCGGCTCGATGGATGCGCATGTGCGGCAGGTGGAGGAACTGTTCTCGGCCGCCCGCGGCGAGTTCCGGCATCTCGAGCACTTCTACTTCCACAACTGCCTCTACGACGGCGTCTGGCGCGAGAACCGGCGCCGCTGGGACGCGCAGACCCCGACCGCGGAGGTGTTGCGCACCTACGGGCCCGGCTGGAAGGCGATCTTCGTCGGCGACGCCAGCATGAGCCCCTACGAGATCAGCCACCCCGGCGGCGCGAACGAGCACTGGAACGCCGAGGCGGGCGAGGTCTGGCTTCGCCGCGCCTGCGGGCAGTGGCCCGGGCATCTCTGGATCAACCCGGTGCCCGAGGCCTACTGGGGCCTCACGCGGTCGATCGGCATGGTCGGCGAGATCTTCGCGGGCCGCATGGTGCCGATGACGCTGGACGGCATCACCCGCGGGGTCAGGACGCTCGGGCGATAGCGCGCGCTCGGCCGCGGTGCGGCCCGCACCGGCCTCCGATCGAGCGCAAACGCAGGGACGTTTGTCTTTTAAGAACAGGAATTTGCGGCTGTTTCTTCAAATTCTCCTGGCCGCGGGCCGGTCACGGATCCGGCCCGGTGACCGGCGGCTCCGGCGGCGTCAGCCCGCGCGCCTTGCCGCGCCACATCGGCACCCCCGTCCGCTGCGCGGCGCGCCCGATCATGTGCCCGGCGATCGGCGCGGTCAGCAGGATGAACAGGATCGCCAGCGCCACCTTGGCCGAGATCGCGAGCGTGCCGAAATGCACCGCGGCGCCGACCAGCACGAACGAGGCGCCCAGCGTGCCGGACTTGGTCGAGGCGTGCATCCGGGTGAACACATCGGGCAGCCGCAGCACGCCGATGCCGGCCACGAATGCGAAGAACCCGCCCAGCAGGAACAGGATGCCCACGATCCACTCGGTCATCGCGCGTCCTCCGCGGCCTCGTCCTCGCGCGCCTGGCGGCGCTCGGCGAAGCGGGCAAGCGCCGCCGTCGCCAGAAAGCCGATCAGCGCCAGGACGATGGCGACGTCGAGGAACGCGGTGTCGTCGGCGAAGACCGCGAAGAGGCCGCAGAACGCGGCGATCAGGATCGTCATCATGTCGAGCGCCACGACCCGGTCGGGCAGGCTCGGCCCGATCGCTAGGCGCACCAGGGCGGCCAGCACGCCGAGCATGGTCAGCCAGAACCCGACATCCAGGGCGATGGTCAGGAATTCACCGCCTTCTCCGATCATTCCACGGCCTCCTTCACGTAACGCTCGAACCGCTTCAGCCCTGCCACGACCGCCTCGGGGTCGTCGGCGAACATCGCGTGGACGATCAGCCGCTTGCGGTCGGGCGTGACATCGAGGCTGAGCGTGCCCGGCGTGAGCGAGATCAGGTTGGTGGTCAGCAGGATGCCGAACTCGGTCTCGACCTCGAGCGGCAGCTCGACGATCGCCGGGTTCGACTTGTGCTCGGGCGTCAGCACGTCCCACACCACCTGGATCGACGAGACGATGAGCTCGTAGAGGAAGAACCCCGCCAGCCGGAGGACCCGGAAGGTGCGCAGGAAGTAGCTCGCCGGCGCGGAAAAGAGCGGCGCGGCGAGCCAGAGGGCCGCGTAGCCCAGGGTGTAGCCCACGATCAGGTTCGGCAGGGTGAACGTGCCGGTCAGCGCAGCCCAGGTGAAGGCCAGCGCGATGTTGATCGTGAAGACGTTCATCGCCGCACCCCGGCGAAGGCGGTGGGCTGCGCCCCGAGCACCGTCTCGATGTAGGGGGCGGGGTTCAGGAGCTGGCCGGCGGCGCGCTCGGCGAAGGCGATGAACGGCTGCGGAAAGAGCCCGATCGCGCAGGTCAGCGCGGCGAGCGCGGCGATCGGCCAGAGCAGCGCGTGCCGGTCCGACGGCGACAGGCTGGCCAGCGCCGGGTCGCGGCCCTCGGGATGCGGCTTCCAGAACGCCTCGCCCCAGATCTTGGTCATCGAGTAGATCGTCAGCATGCCCACGGTCAGCGCCACGCCGGCGACGGCCCAGGCGCCGATGTCGAGGCTGGCCTTGACCAGGACGTACTTCGCCCAGAAGCCCGAGAGCGGCGGGAATCCCGCCAGGCTGAAGGCCGGGATCAGGAACAGCACGCCGAGCAGTGGTGCCGACTTGTAGAGCCCGCCGATCCGGTCAAGCTCGGTGCCGCCCGCGATCCGGTGCGCCACCCCGGAGACGAGAAAGAGGTTCGCCTTCACGATGATGTGGTGAACCAGGTAGAACACCGCCCCCGCCAACGCGAGCGGCGTCATCAGGGCCAGCCCGAGGATCATGTAGCCGATCTGGCTCACGATGTGGAACGACAGGATCCTGCGGAAATCGCCCTGCGCCGCGGCGCCAAGCACGCCGACCGCCATGGTCAGGCACGCGACCCAGAGCAGGATCGTGTGGGTATAGGCAATGTCGCCGGTGAAGATCAGCGTGAAGACCCGGATCAGGGCATAGACGCCGACCTTGGTCAGCAGCCCCGCGAACACCGCCGAGACCGAGAAGGCCGGGGTGTGGTAGGCCGCGGGCAGCCAGAAGAACAGCGGGAAGACGGCGGCCTTCACGCCGAAGGCCACCATGAACATCATGGCGACGACGGTCACCAGGCCCTGGTTCTCGACCGTCGGCACGGTGCGCGCGAGATCGGCCATGTTGAGCGTGCCGGTCAGGCCATAGAGAAGGCCGACGCCCGAGAGGAAAAGTACCGTGGAGACAAGGTTGAGAAGGACGTACTTCACACCGCCGTCGATCTGCTCGCGCGATCCGCCGAGGACGAGAAGGCCGAACGAGGCGATCAGCATCACCTCGAACCAGACATAGAGGTTGAAGAGGTCGCCGGTGACGAAGGCGCCGGTGACGCCGCCGAGAAGCACCTGGAAGAGCGCGTGGAACCCCAGCCTCTCCTGCCGCCCGGTGATGTCGCCCGTGGCGTAGACGGCGACCGCGAGGCCGATGATCGCGGTGATGACGACCATCACCGCCGAGAGAAGGTCGGCCGCGAGCGTGATCCCGAAGGGCGCGGCCCAGGCCCCCATCTGCGCGGCGACGACGCCGCGGTCGAGCACGACCGCCATCAGCGCCACCGCCGCGGCCAGTGCCGCGGCCGAGCCGAGCACGCTGACCCGCCGCCCCCAGGGCCCGTCGCGCAGCAGGAACGCCGCGACTGCCGTCAGGAACGGCACGATCAGCGGCGCGGCGATGAGCCAGCTCATGCCCCGGGCTCGCGCGGTTCGGCGACGCGCATCTCGTCGGAATAGAGCGTCCCGAGTTCGGTATAGGCGCGCCAGGCAAGAACGAGGGCAAAGGCGAAAAGCCCGAAGCCGATCACGATGGCCGTCAGCACCAGCGCCTGCGGCAG
>CAZYBG010000045.1:0-22609 GCA_964645155.1 uncultured Rhodobacterales bacterium
CGCCGCCCTACCATCCCTATACCGAGGCGCTGCTCTCGGCGGTGCCGATCGCCGACACCCGAGTCGAAAAGAAGCGCATCGTGCTCGAGGGCGACATCCCCTCGGCGATGAACCCGCCGCCCGGCTGCCCGTTCCAGACCCGGTGCCGATGGAAGCCGCAGGTGCCGGGCAACCTCTGCGAGACCGAGGTGCCGCCGATGGTCACGCTCGGCCCCGGCCACCAGATCAAGTGCCACCTCTCGCGCGAAATCCTGACGCGGATGGAGCCGGTCATCACCATCGCCGCGGAATGAGAAAGGGCCCCGCCGGGGGGCCCTTCCGCGCGATGCGCCAGTTGGCGATCACATGGCTTCGACGCGGCGCACCACCACTTCGGTGAACTTGTCGAGCATCACGTTGTAGACCGTGCCATCGCTGGGCGAGAGGATCATGACCGGCCCGTCGGACGGCAGCGTCGCCGGCAGTTCCGGCACCGCATAGACGCCCGCGGCCGCGGTCATCGGCGGCTCCACGCCGCTGTCGGTGCCGCCGGCGCTGTCTTGGGTCGGCGGAAACAGCGCGACGGTGCCGTTCAGCGTGTTGAATTCGCCCGCACCGGCGAGGAGCGCGTTGCCGTCGACGCTGACCTCGCTGATGTTCACCTGAAGCCGGCTCGCGGTGGGCTCGGTCGTGATGTTGTCTGCGAAGGCCTGCGCGAGGCGCGCCTCCAGATCGGCCTCGAGGGTCGGCCAGAATTCCAGCGCGTTCGAATCGGTCGCGGCCTCGAGCTCGACATTGACCTCGATCTCGGAGAGCTGCGGATCGGCCGCCACCGCGGCCAACGGTGCCACTGCAAGCGCGGTACCAAGCATCAGGGCATTGAGCTTTCTCATCTTGTTCGCTCCTTTGGCATCGAAGGAGCCGGCGGCGCCTTCCAGCAAGGCGCCACGAACCGGCCCGTTCTTCTGCCACCACAACGCCCCGCTGGCGCGCCGGTTCCAGATCGCTCCGGACCGCGCAGGGCGCCATGAGGGAGCGTCGGGCCGCGAAGGTCAGCGGTAGAGCAGCGAGCGGCCGTTCGAGAACAGGTGGACCTTGGCCGGATCGGCGCTCAGGCGCACATCGCGGCCGCGCATTTCGGCATGGATGCCCGGCAGCTTGGCGATGACCGGAGGCGCCCCGGCATCGCTGTTGAAGTAGAGCAGCGTGACCTCGCCCAGCGCCTCGGTATAGTCGACATGCCCCTTGTAGATCGCGTCGCCCGCATCGGTCGCGATCATGTCCTCGGGGCGCACCCCGATCCGCACCTTCATGCCCTTTTCGCCCTCGCGCGTCGGCACCGTGGAGCGCGCCGTGCCGCCGTTGGCCAGCCGGATCTCGGTGACCTGCCCGGTCGCCGCGACCTCGCCGTCGAAGATGTTCATCGCGGGGCTGCCGATGAACTGGGCGACGAACTCGTTCTCGGGCCGCTCGTAGAGTTCGAGCGGCGAGCCGACCTGGCTGATGCCGCCGCCGGCGAGCACGACGATGCGCGTGGCCAGCGTCATCGCCTCGACCTGGTCGTGGGTGACGTAGATCATCGTGCGGTCGGGCATCGCCTCCTTCAACTGCGCGATCTCGATCCGGGTCGCGACCCGCAGCGCCGCGTCGAGGTTCGAGAGCGGCTCGTCGAACAGGTAGACCTTGGGGTCGCGCACGATCGCCCGGCCGATGGCGACGCGCTGGCGCTGGCCGCCCGACAGCGCCTTCGGCAGCCGGTCGAGATAGGGGGTGAGCTGGAGGATCTTCGCGGCCTTGTCGACCGCCGCCTTGATCTCGGCCTCCGACTTCTTGGCGAGCTTCAGGGCGAAGCTCATGTTGTCGCGCACGGTCATGTGGGGGTAGAGCGCGTAGGACTGGAACACCATGGCGATGCCGCGCTGCGCCGGCGGCACGTCGTTCATCCGCACGCCGTCGATGGTGAAGTCGCCGCCGGTGATCCGCTCGAGCCCGGCGATCATCCTGAGCAGCGTCGACTTCCCGCAGCCCGAGGGGCCGACGAAGACGATGAGCTCGCCCGCCTTGATGTCGAGGTCGATGTCCTTGAGCACCTTGACCTCGCCATACGCCTTCTCGACGTCGGTCAGCTTCAGGTTGGCCATGTCTCTCCCCTTCGTTTTTTCATTCGGCCACTGCAAAATAGGCCTGCCATGGCGGCAGGGTCACGTGGCGGTCGGTGACGGTCGCCTTGAAGGGGGCGCCGCGGTCCTGGCGCCAGCTGCCCCGCGGCAGCTCCACCGGGTTCGGCATCGCCGAAAGGTTGAAGGCGGCGAACACGCGCGCGCCATCATGCTCGCGGATCATCGAGATGTAGTCGTCGCGCACGTCGACCAAGGTCAGCGTGCCCTTCTGCAGGGCCGGATGCGCCTTCCGCAGCGCGATCATCGCGCGGTAGAAGGCCAGCGTCGAATCGTCGGCCGCGTCCTGCCGGTTCACCGCCTTGTCGAGATGCTCGACCGCCATCGGCAGCCAGGGCTTGGCATCCGAGAAACCGCCGTTCTGGTTGTCCTGCACCCAGGGGATCGGCGTGCGGCAGCCGTCGCGGCCGCGGAACTTCGGCCAGAACGCGATGCCGTAGGGATCCTGCAGATCCTCGTAGGCGACATAGGCCTCGGTCAGGCCCAGTTCCTCGCCCTGGTAGAGGCAGACCGTGCCGCGCAGCGTCAGGAGAAGGCCGGCATAGAGCCGGACCGAGTTGTCCGACAGGTTCCAGCGCGAGGCATGACGCACCACGTCGTGGTTCGAGAACGCCCAGCAGGCCCAGCCGTCGCCGACGATCTCCTCGTGGCGGTCCAGCACCTCGCGGATGCGGCGGCCGGTGGGCGGGATCGGCGAGAGGAACTCGAACCCGTAGCACATGTGCACCTTGTCGCCGCCCGCGGTGTACTCGGCCTGGAGCTCGAGCCCGCGCAGGTCGTCGCCGACCTCGCCCACCGAGGTGATCCCGGGAAATTCGTCCATCACGGCGCGCAGCCGGCGCAGGAACTCGAGGTTCTCGGGCCGGTTCTTGTCGTAGATGTGCTCCTGCCAGTTGTAGGGGTTGACCGAGGGGGCGATCTTGGCGCTGCGCCGCTCGGGCTCGAGCGGCGGGTTGTCGCGCAGCTCCCTGTCGTGGACGTAGAAGTTGATCGTGTCGAGGCGGAAGCCGTCGACGCCGCGTTCCAGCCAGTAGCGCGCGATCGCCAGCAGCTCGTCCTGCACATCGGGGTTGTGGAAGTTGAGGTCCGGCTGCTCCTTGAGGAAGTTGTGCAGGTAGTACTGCATCCGCTCGCCGTCCCACTGCCAGGCCGAGCCGCCGAAGATCGAAAGCCAGTTGTTCGGCGGCGTGCCGTCGGGCCTGGCATCGGCCCAGACGTACCAGTCGGCCCGGGCGTTCTCGCGGCTGCCGCGGCTTTCCTTGAACCACGGGTGCTGGTCCGAGGTATGCGACAGGACGAGGTCGATCAGCACCCTCAGCCCCAGTTCGTGCGCCCGGTGGATCAGCGCATCGAAATCGCCCAGCGTGCCGAACATCGGGTCGACGTCGCGGTAGTCGCTGACGTCGTAGCCGAAGTCGAGCATGGGCGAGCGGAAGAAGGGCGAGATCCAGATCGCGTCCGCGCCCATGCCGGCGACGTGCGGCAGCCGGCTGATGATCCCCGCGAGGTCGCCGATGCCGTCGTGGTTCGAATCCTGGAAGCTGCGCGGGTAGATCTGGTAGATCACCGCGCCGCGCCACCAGTCGGGATCGGGCGCCAGGGCCGACAGCCGCGCGGCTTCGATCATCGGGATCATGTCGTTGCGGTCCCCTCCTACTTGACCGAGCCGGCAAGCAGCCCCCGGACCAGGTAGCGCTGCATCGCGAAGAAGACGACCAGCGGCACCGCGATCGAGACGAAGGCCGAGGTGGCCAGGATCTCCCAGTCGCCGCCGCGCGAGCCGAGGAGGTTCACGAGGTTGCCGGTCAGCACCTGCTGGTCGTTCGACGTGCCGAGGAAAACGAGCGCCACGAGCAGGTCGTTCCATGTCCACAGGAACTGGAAGATCGCGAAGCTCGCCAGCGCCGGGAACGACAGCGGCAGGATGATCTTGATGAAGATCTGGAATTCGGTCGCGCCATCGACCCGGGCATTCTCGATGATGTCGCGCGGCAGGCCGACCATGTAGTTGCGCAAGAGGTAGATGGCGAGCGGCAGGCCGAAGCCGGTATGCGCCATCCAGATCCCGAGATAGCCCTTGCCGATGCCGATGGCGTTGTGGAACTGCAGGAGCGGGATCAGCGCCAGCTGCAGCGGCACCACCAGCAGGCCGACCACCGCCGCGACGAGAAGCGCGCGGCCGGGGAAGTCCATCCAGGCGAGCGCGTAGGCGGCGAAGGCGGCGATCAGGATCGGGATGATGGTGGCCGGGATCGCCACGGTGAGGGTGTTGATGAAGGCCTGGCCGATCGACTGCCCGGCCAGCGGGCTGAAGAGCACGGTGCCGTAGTTCTCGGTGGTGAATTCCGGTGGCCTCTCGGCCGAGCTGAACACCCGGGGCGGTCGGGCGTCCTCGAAGCTCGACGGCCCCGACATCGCGTAGGCCCCGCTCTCCTCCACGGTCAGCGTCACGCCGTCGCCGAGATCGGCGGTCGCCCCCGGCTCGAACTCGTCGGGCCGGTTGACGTTGGTGCCCCAGGCGCCGATCGTCGCGGCCGCATCGGGGAACAGCTCGCCCTCGATGACGAAGCGGTCGCCCTCCTGCCGCTCGTCACCCTGGATCCGCACGGGGTCGAGCTGCTGCTGCTGCGAGGTCAGCGCCTTCCACCAGCCCGAGGTCGAGATCTGGTCGCCGGTGCGGAACGAGGAGACGAGCAGCCCGAACGTGGGCAGCACCCAGAGCGTCACGAGCAGGACGACCGAGATGTGGACGGCCCAGGTGAGGGACGACTTCTTGCCGACGATGTTGTCCATGGCCCCGCCCTTCCCCTAGCGCATTTCCTTGCGCGCGTTCCAGACGTTCCAGACCAGGATCGGCGTGACGAGGAGCATGATGATCATGGCGGCGGCCGAGCCCATGCCGACGTCGAAGGCGCGGAAGAGCTTGTCGTACATGTAGTTGGCCAGCACCTGCGTCTCCCACTGGCCATTGGTCATGGCGAGCACGATGTCGAACACCTTCAGCACCACGATGGTGATCGTGGTCCAGACCACGACGATCGTGCCCATGATCTGCGGCACCTTGATCCGGAAGAAGATCTGGAACGGGTTCGCGCCGTCGAGCACGGCGGCCTCGATCGTCTCCTCGGGGATCGCGCGCAGCGCGGCCGAGAGGATGACCATGGCGAAGCCCGCCTGGATCCAGATCAGCACGACCATCAGGAAGAAGCTGTTCCAGAACGGGATCTGCAGCCATTGCTGCGGCTGGCCGTAGGGCGGGCTCGCCCCGGTGACCGAGACGGCGGCCGAGAGCGATTGCCAGATCAGCCACAGCGCCGCGACGCCGACGAAGAGGCGGAGCGGCAGGTTGCCCGCCTCGCGTTCGCCGAAGAACACCGGGCGGACGAAGATCCAGGCCACCCAGGCGACCATCGCCGCAAAGCCGAGAAGGAGGAGGGCCGGCGCCGCCTTGAGGAACAGCAGCGACCAGGGCCCGCCCTCGAACTGCAGCCAGATCGCGTTCAGGATGCCGATCTGCTCCTGCCCGGCGGGGCGGGTGTCGTAGATCAGCTTCCAGATCACCGAGGCGCCGACGAACGAGATCGCCATCGGCATGAAGATCAGCGACTTGGCGATGCTGCCCCACCAGATCCGGTCGGTCAACTGCGCGGCAAGAAGGCCGAACGCGGTCGATACCGCCGGCACCACGATCAGCCACAGCATGTTGTTGCGCACCGACTCCCAGAACTTGGGCTCGCCCATCATCCGCTGGTAGTTCTCGAGCCCGACGAACGTGCCGTCGCGGTTGAGCGACAGCCAGAACGAGGCGAAGACCGGATAGGCGAGGTAGAGCCCGAGCGCGACGATTGCCGGCAGCAGGAACAGCCAGGGCCGGACCATGCTGGCCCGGCTGATGTTGCGCCCCGCATCGGGACCGCGGGCCGGGAACAGCACTTTGTCGAGGAAGAGGTTTGAGGCGTAGAAGTAGCCGATGCAGCCGCCGACACCGACGACGATGGTGATCAGGGCCTGGACAGCCGGATTCATGGTTCCCCCCTTCCGTCGGTTGTTCGACGTGTCGTTGGTGCGCCGTCTGTGCGACAGGCCGGACCACGCTCGCCCGGCCTGCCCCGCTCTGTCAAACGGTTGTTACTGCGGCCACGACGCCTGGATCTGCGCGGCGACCGTGGCGGCGTCGCTGCCGCCCACATAGTCGACCATCGCGGTCCAGAAGCTGCCGGCGCCGACCGCGCCCGGCATCAGGTCCGAGCCGTCGAAGCGGAACGTGGTCGCGTTGGTCAGGATCTCGCCCTGCCGGGCCAGCACCTCGTTGGCATAGAGGTCGGCATTGGCACCGGTGAACGGCGTCAGGAAGCCCGACTGCGCCATCCAGACCTCGTGGGCGATGGGGGTCTTCAGGAACTCGATGAACGCGCGCGCCGCCTCGCTGTCGCGGGTGATGAAGGCGAGCGTGCCCGCCCCCAGCACCGGCGTGCCGAGGTCCTTCTCGGCATAGGCGGGCAGGTAGAAGAAGTCGGCGTCGAGCCCGAGCTCGATGCCTTCCGGGAAGAACGACGAGATGAACTGCGCCTGGCGGTGCATGTAGCAGCCCGGCGGCGACGAGAAGAGGCCCTGCGGGCTGTCGCGGAAGTCGGTCGAGGCGACCGCGGCCGCGCCGCCGGCGACGTAGGCGTCGTTCTTGGCGAACCAGCCGAACTCCTCGATCGCGGCGATCACCTGCGGGTCGTCGAACGGGATCTCGTTCGTCGTCCACTGGTCGTAGACCTCGGGCGGATTGATGCGCAGCATCATGTCCTCGACCCAGTCGGTCGCCGGCCAGCCGGTGGCGCCGCCCGAGCCGAGCCCGATGCACCAGGGCGTGCCGCCGTCGGCGACGATCTGGTCGGTGAGCGCCTTGAGCTCCTCCATCGTCTCGGGGATCTCGTAGCCGGCATCGGCGAAGTTGTCGGGGCTGTACCAGACCAGCGATTTCACGTCGATCTTGTAGGGCAGGGCATAGAGCGCCTCGGTGCCGTCGGGGCCGGCATAGGTGCCGAGGCCCACCCAGCTGTCGCCGGCGGCATAGTTCTCGGCCAGCCAGGTCTGCGTCTCTTCGCCGAGCGGCGTCACGAAGCCCTTCGAGACGAGATCGGCGATCAGGCCGGGCTGCGGCAGGACCGCGACGTCGGGCGGGCTGCCGGCCTGGGTGTCGATGACGATCTGCTGCTCGTAGTTCTCCGACGACGAGTAGTTGACGGTCACGCCCGAAGCGGCCTCGAAATAGCCGAGGACGGATTCGAAGAGCACCTGGTCCTCGCCCCGCCAGGGGCCGAAGATCGTGAGCGACTGGCCGTCGAGGTTCGTGGCGGCGTCGTATTCCTCGTAGCTCGCCCAGTTGAAATCGCCCTCGCCGGGCGGAAACACCAGATCCTGCGCCTGGGCAGCGCCGGCGCAGAGGGCGAGCGCTGCCGCGCCCGCGAGATAGCGGCGGTTCATGTCCATCCTCCCTGTTCGGCGCGACGCGAACGCGCCCGGCCACGGCCCTTGCGCCTCGGGGCGGCGCCATCCAAAGCGCTTTGGGCAGGCTGACACTCGCGCAACGCGGCAGTTCCGTCAAGGGCTGTCTACAAACCGCCCTGGTCTCGCCTACTATTTGCAATTGCAGCATTTTTTCTGCGGTTGAAAGTTTTGACGGGCGGCAGGCGCGTGGCTAGAGTTCCGCTGCCCCAAAGCGCTTTGGAACCGGTACCGCAATGCGACTGAAGGAACTCTCGGCAACGCTCGGGCTGTCGCAGACGACCGTCAGCCGTGCGCTGAACGGCTATCCCGATGTCAACGAGGACACCCGCAAGCGCGTGCTCGAGGCGGCCCGGCGGCACGGCTACCGGCCCGACGCGCGGGCGCGGCGGCTCGCCACCGGCCGGGCCATGGCGATCGGCCATGTCATCGCCACGACCAGCCACCACGAGATCGTCAACCCGGTCTTTGCCGACTTCATCGCCGGCGCGGGCGAGATCTACGCCCGCGCGGACTACGACATGGTGATCTCGGTCGTGGCCGATGCCGACGAGACCCGGACCTACCGCGAGCTTGCCACCAGCCGCCGCGTCGACGGGATCATGGTCCATGCGCCGTTGATCGACGACCCGCGGGTGGCGCTGCTGCAGGGCCTCGGCCTGCCCTTCGTGGTGCATGGCCGGGTGTCGGCCGCGACCAGCGCCTATTCCTGGCTCGACGTCAACAACCGCCGGGCCTTCTACCGCGCGACCGAGTTCCTCCTCGACCTCGGCCACCGCCGCGTCGGCCTTGTCAACGGCCTCGAGGCGATGGACTTCGCCGCGCGCCGGCGCGCAGGATATCTCGCCGCGCTCGACAGCCGCGGCATCCCGGCCGATCCGCGGCTCATGGCCTCGCACGAGATGACCGAGCAGTTCGGCTATCGCGCCGCGCGGGCGATGCTGTCGGAGGACGACCCGCCCACCGCCTTCCTCGCCGCCTCGCTCATCTCGGCGCTGGGCGTGCGCCGCGCGGTCGAGGAGCGCGGGCTGGTGATGGGCCGCGACGTGTCGATCGTGACCCATGACGACGAGCTCAGCTACTTCTCGGCGCCCGACTCGGTGCCGGTCTTCACCGCAACGCGGTCGTCGGTGCGCGAGGCCGGACGGCTCGCGGCCGAGATGCTGCTCGACCTTGTGCAGGAGCCGGGCGGCGCGCCGCGCCACCGGCTTCTGGAAGCCGTGCTCACCGTGGGCCAATCGACCGGCCCCGCCCCCCGTTCCTCTCGCGCCGCAGGCTGACCGATGCTGCCCACCCGCAAGGACTTTCCCGAAGGCTTCGTCTTCGGTGCCGCGACCTCGGCCTACCAGATCGAGGGCCACGCCCAGGGCGGCGCCGGCCGCACCCACTGGGACGATTTCGCCGCGACCCCCGGCAACGTGGCCGGCGCCGAGAACGGCGATGTCGCCTGCGACCACCTGCACCGCTGGGCCGAGGACCTCGACCTGCTCGCCGGGGCGAACCTCGACGCCTACCGCTTCTCGACCTCGTGGGCGCGGGTGATGCCCGAGGGGCGCGGCGGCGTGAACCCGGCCGGGCTCGACTTCTACGACCGGCTGGTCGACGGGCTCCTCGCCCGCGGCCTGAAACCCGCACTGACCCTCTACCACTGGGAGCTTCCCTCGCCGCTCGCCGATCTGGGCGGCTGGCGCAACCGCGACATCGCGCTCTGGTTCGCCGACTTCGCCGAGCTGATCGGGCGGCGGCTTGGCGACCGGCTCTGGTCGGTCGCGCCGATCAACGAGCCCTGGTGCGTGGCCTGGTTCAGCCACTTCCTCGGCGCCCATGCCCCGGGGCTGCGCGACATCCGCGCCGCGGCGCGGGCGATGCACCACGTTCTCCTCGCCCACGGCCGGGCGATCGAGGCGCTGCGCGCCGCCGGCGCCCGGAACCTCGGCGCCGTCTTCAACTTCGAGCGCGCCTACCCCGCCGACGACAGCGCCGAGGCGGCCGCGGCGGCAGCCCGCTTCGACGCGATCTACAACCGCTGGTTCCTCTCGGCCGTGTTCCACCGCCGCTATCCCGACGCCGCGCTCGAGGGCCTCGCGCCGCACCTGCCCGCCGGCTGGCAGGACGACTTCGGCACCATCGCCCAGCCGCTCGACTGGTGCGGCGCCAACTACTACACCTGCAAGCGCATCGCCCCGGCGGACGGGCCCTGGCCGGCGATGGCCGAGCTTCCCGGCCCGTTGCCGGTGACCGACATGGGCTGGGAGATCGACCCCGGCAGCCTCGGCTTCTTCCTGCGCCGGATGGCGGCCGACCATACCGGCGACCTGCCGCTCTATGTCACCGAGAACGGCATGGCCGCGCCCGACCGGCTGCTGGCCGGGCAGGTGCAGGACGACGACCGCATCGCCTACCTTGCCCGGCATCTCGACGAGGTGCGCAACGCCGCCGCGGCGGGGGTTCCTGTCCGCGGCTACTTCGTCTGGTCGCTGCTCGACAACTACGAATGGGCACTGGGATACGGCAAGCGGTTCGGCCTCGTCCAGGTCGACTTCGCGAGCTTGAAGCGCACCCCCAAAGCGTCCTATCACGCGCTGTCCCGGGCACTGGCCCGCTAAGCCCCCGCGCGCTTGCCGCGCCGCCAAGCCCCCGCGCGCTTGCCGCGCCCAGAAGAGGAGCCCGCCGATGCCCTTCGACCCCGACCGCTATGCGCTCGTCGCCGATACCGGCGGCACCAACACGCGCGTGGCCCTCGCCGAAGGCACGCGGCTCCTGCCACAGACGATGCGCCGCTTCGCCAATGCCGAGCATCCGAGCCTCGCGGCCGTCCTGGAGCGCTTCATCGCCGAGGCCGGGGGCGTCGACTGCGCCGCCGCGGCGGTGGCCATCGCCGGGCCGGTCCGCGACGGGCGCGGCGCGCTGACCAATCTCGACTGGGAGATCGACGAGGCGACGGTCGCGCGCGCGACGCGGGCCGAGCGCGTCGCCGTCGTGAACGACCTGCAGGCCCAGGGCCATGCGCTCGGCCATCTCGACCACGGGATGCTGACGCCGATCATTCCGGGGCCCGCGCATGTGCCGGGCGCGACCCGGCTGGTGATCGGCGTCGGCACCGGCTTCAACGCGGCGCCAGTGCACGAGGCCGGGCCGGCACGCGTCGTCGCCGCCGCCGAGGCGGGCCACGTGACGCTGCCGGTCTCGACCGAGGCCGACCTGCGGCTTGCCCGGTTCCTCGCCAGGGAACACGGCTTCGCCTCGGTCGAGGACGCGCTTTCGGGCCGCGGGCTCGGCCATATCCATGCCTGGCTCGGGGCCGAGGCCGGCGATGCGGGCAGCACGACGGCCGCCGCGATCATGGCGGCGCTGGACGACGGCAGCGATCCGCGCGCCGAGGCCGCGGCACGGGTCTTCGTGCGGCTGCTGGGCACGGTCGCCGGCGACCTGGCGCTGATCACGCTGCCGTTCGGCGGGGTCTACTTCTCCGGCGGCGTCGCCCGCGCCTTCGCGCCCTGGCTGAAGCGCTTCGGCTTCGCCGAGGCGTTCCGCGACAAGGGGCGGTTCGCCGGGTTCATGGAGAACTTCGCCGTCGCGGTGATCGAGGACGACTACGCCGCGCTGCACGGCCTCGCCCACCATCTGGCGCGCCTCGGCCGCTGAGGCGCGCATCGCGGACCTGCCAGGCGCCGGCCCGCATCGGCCGCTTGCAAGCCCCGGGGCGCTCGGCCAGTGTCGCCGCGGAATGGACGGGCAGTTCGATCTTCTCATCCGCGGCGGCACGGTCGTCACCGCCGAGCATCGTGCCGCGGCGGATGTCGGCCTGCGCGACGGGCGGGTCGCGGCACTCGGCCCGGCCCTTGCCGGCACGGCGCGGCGGGTGATCGACGCGTCGGGGCGGCTGGTGCTGCCCGGCGGCGTCGATGGCCACGCGCATCTCGAACAGCGTTCCGGCGCCGGGCTGATGAACGCCGACAGCTTCGAGAGCGCCCATCGCGCCGCGCTGATCGGCGGCACGACGACGGTGGTCTCGTTCGCCGCGCAGCCGAAGGGCGTGCGGCCGGCCGCGGCGGTGGCCGACTATGCCGCCCGCGCCGCCGGGGGCGCACTGGCCGACCATGCGTTCCACCTGATCGTCGCCGACCCCGCGCACCTCGCCGAGGACCTGCCGGCCCTGGCCGAGGCGGGCCACCGCTCGCTCAAGCTCTTCACCACCTATCCGGCGGTGCGGCTCGACGACCGGCAGGTGCTGGAGGTGATGGTGACAGCCCGCGCACAGGGCTGCCTCTGCTGCATCCACGCCGAAACCGACGCGCTCCTGGGCTGGACGCGCGAGGCGCTGCTCGCGCGCGGCCTCGACCGGCCGCGTCACCACGCCGTCGCCCATCCGCGGCTGGCCGAGATCGACGCGGTCGAGCGGATGATCCGCTTCGCCGAGTTCACCGGCGCGCGGATCATGCTGTTCCACATCTCGACCGCCGAGGCGGCGGAGGCGGTGCGCCGGGCAAAGGCGCGCGGGCTCCCGGTTCAAGCCGAGACCTGCCCGCACTACCTGCTCATGGGGCCGGACGTGCTCGACCGCAGCGATGGCGCGAAATGGATGTGCTCGCCGCCGCAGCGTGACGAGGCCGACCGCGCGGCGCTCTGGGCGGCGCTCCTCGACGGCACCATCGACCTCGTCTCCTCGGACCACGCGCCCTACCGGATGGACGCGACCGGCAAGCTCGCGCACGGCGCCGACGCCCCTTTCGACCGGATCGCGAACGGGATGCCGGGCCTCGAGACGCGGATGGCGCTGATGTGGGACGCGATCGCCCGGCGCGGCCTGCCGGCCGAGCTGTTCGTGCGGCTCTGCTGCGAGGCGCCGGCCCGGCTGCACGGCCTCGCCGGCAAGGGCCGGATCGAGATCGGCGCGGACGCCGACCTGGTGGTCTGGAACCCCGGCGCCCGCCGCGTCTGGGGCGACGACGACCTGCACGACAATGCCGGCTACAACCCCTGGGCAGGGCACGAGACGCAGGGCACGCCCGAGATCGTGATCCGCCGCGGCGAGGTGGTGGTCGAGGCCGGGCGTCTGACCGCCGCCCCCGGTTCCGGCCGCTTCCTGCCCCGCCCGGCTTTCGCGCAGGGCACGCCCGCGCCCGAGGCGCGGCTCGCCATGGGAGAGACCGCATGACCCGCCCCGACGGCGCCACCCTCGCCATCACCTTCCTCTACTGCCGCGACCTTGCCGCCGCCTGCCGGTTCTACGAGGATGTGCTAGGCCTGCGGCTTGCCATCGACCAGGGCTGGTCCAGGATCTACCGCATCACCGGCGCCGCCCATGTCGGGCTGGTGGACGAGGCGCGTGGCATGCACCGGAGCCACCCGGTCAAGCCGGTGCAGCTCTGCCTCCGCGTGCCCGACGCCGATGCCTGGCGCGCCTGGGTCGAGGCGCGGGGCGTGGCGAACCTGTCGCAGATGTTCCAGAACGACGCACTCGGCATCCGCGCCTTCGTCTTCGACGACCCCGAGGGCTACCAGATCGAGATCCAGACCCCGATCCGCGAGGGAGCGTGACCGGATGAAGGCGCTCCACATCCTCAACCCGAACTCCTCCGGAACCGTCACCGCGGGCATCGCCGAGGCGGTCGCGCCCCTCGCGGCCGCGGGCATCCCGATCCGCTGCCACCGGCTGCCCGAAGGCCCGCCCGGCATCGAGAGCCAGGCCGATGCCGACCGCGTCGTGCCGCCGCTGCTCGCGCTGGCGAGGCGGCTGGAGCCGGAGGCCGCGGGCTTCGTCGTCGCCTGCTTCGGCGATCCCGGCCTGCACGCGCTGCGCCACGAGACGGCGCTGCCGGTCACCGGCATCCAGGAGGCCGCCGTGCTCCACGCGCTTTCGCTCGGCCAGCGCTTCGGCGTGCTCTCGATCCTCGCCGCCTCGGTGCCGCGGCACCTGCGCAGCTTCGGCGCGATGGGCGTGCTGCCGCGCCTCGCCGCCGACCTGCCCCTGAACCTCGGCGTGGCCGAGCTGGCCGACGAGGCCCGCACCCTCGCCCGGATGGCCGAGGTCGGCGCCCGGCTCCGCGACGACCACGGCGCCGAGGCGGTGATCCTCGGCTGCGCCGGAATGGCGCGGCTGCGCCGCCCGCTTCAGGATCGCCTCGGCCTGCCGGTGGTCGAGCCCTGCCAGGCCGGCGCGGCGCTCGCGCTGTCGCACATCCTCCTGAACCAGAGCCACAAGGTCGCCCATGCTCGATGAAACCGCCGCCGGCGTCTTCACCATCGCCGTCACCCCGTTCCTGCCCGACGGCACGCTCGACCTCGACAGCGTCGACCGGGTCACCGACTTCTATGTCGCGAAGGGGGCGACCGGCCTGACCGTGCTCGGCATCATGGGCGAGGCGGGCAAGCTCACCCATGCCGAAAGCATGGCGGTCGTCCGCCGCGTGACCGGCCGCACGGGGCTTCCGGTGGTCGTCGGCGTCTCGGCCCCGGGTTTCGCCGCGATGCAGGCGCTGGCGCATGACGCAATGGCGGCGGGCGCGGCCGGCGTCATGGTGGCGCCGCCGGCCGCGCTGCGCAGCGACGACCAGATCACCGGCCACTTCCACGGCGTCGCCGAGACGCTCGGCGCCGTGCCCTGGGTGCTGCAGGACTTCCCGCTGGTCACCGGCGTCACCATCCCGCCCAAGGTGATCCTGCGGATCGTCGAGGACTGCCCGACCTGCGTCATGCTCAAGCACGAGGACTGGCCGGGGCTGGAGAAGATCGCCGCGCTGCGCCGCGCCTCCGGGCATGGCGCCCGGCGCATCTCGATCCTCTGCGGCAACGGCGGCCAGTTCCTGCCCGAAGAGATGGAGCGCGGCGCCGACGGCGCGATGACCGGCTTCGCCTTCCCCGAGATGATGGCCGAGGTCGTCCGCCTGCACCGCGCGGGCGAGGCCGAGCGGATGCACGAGGTCTTCGCGGCCTACCTGCCCCTGGTGCGCTACGAAAGCCAGCCCGGCCTCGGCCTCGCCGTCCGCAAGCACATCCTCTGGAAGCGCGGCGCGATCACCCACCCGACGCTGCGGCGGCCCGGCGTGCCGCTCGCCCCGGCGGCGGTGGCCGAGGTCGAGGCGCTGGTCGCCCGGCAGGAGCGCCGGCGCGCTGCGGTCGGCTGACCGCTGTTTCTCCCCGTCTGGCTTCCCCGTCTCGCAAATATCCTCGGGGGTGAATGCGCCGCAGGCGCAGAGGGGGCGGACAGCCCCCTGCCTTCGGCGCTACCGCGCCGCCAGCGCCTCGGAGAGGAGCCGGCCGACCACCGCGGGATCGACCCCGTCGGCGACGAAGGCCTCGCCGATCCGGCGCGCCAGGATGAACCGCAGCCGCCCGCCGACCACCTTCTTGTCCTGCGCCATCAGCGCCAGCAGCGCCTCCGCCCCCGGCAGCTCGCCGGGGATGTCGGCGAGGTCGCGCTTCATTCCCATCGCCGCCAGATGCGCCCGCAGCCGCGAGGGCTCCTCCTGCGGGCAGAGCCCGAGCCTCGCCGAGAGATCGAGCGCGAGGACGCAGCCGACCGCCACCGCCTCGCCGTGCAGGAGGCGGTCGCAATAGCCCGTCGCCGCCTCGAGCGCATGGGCGAAGGTGTGGCCGAGATTGAGCAGCGCGCGCTCGCCCTCCTCGGTCTCGTCGCGCTCGACGATGGCGGCCTTCATCTCGACCGACCGGCGCACGGCATGGGCGCGCGCCGGCGGATCGCCCGCCGCAAGCGCCGGCCCGTGGGCCTCGAGCCAGGCGAAAAAGCCGGCGTCGCCGAGCAGGCCGTACTTCACCACCTCGCCGTAGCCGGCCAGGAAGTCGCGGCGGCCAAGCGTGGCGAGCACGTCGATGTCGGCCAGCACCAGCGCCGGCTGGTGGAAGGCGCCGATCAGGTTCTTGCCGTGGCGGGAGTTGATGCCGGTCTTGCCGCCGACCGAACTGTCGACCTGGGCGAGCAACGTCGTCGGCACCTGCACGAAGCGCACGCCGCGGCGCAGGATCGCGGCCGCGAAGCCGGCGAGATCGCCGATCACCCCGCCGCCAAGCGCCACCACGACGTCGCGCCGCTCCACCTTCTCGGCAAGCAGCCACTCGACCGCCCGCTCGAGCCCGGCCCAGCCCTTCGTCGCCTCGCCCGGCGGCAGCGCCAACGCCGCGGCGGCGATCCCCTCGGCGCCCAGCGCGGCGCGGAAGGCGTCCAGATGAAGCCCCGCGACCCGCTCGTCGGTCAGGATCGCCACGCGGCGGCGCTGCAGGAGCGGCGCGATCTCGGCGCCGGCGCGGGCGATCAGGCCGCGGCCGATCCGGACCTCGTAGCTCCGCGCCCCCAGTTCGACCCGCACCGCGCCGCCCATCGGTTCCTCCCGCCGCCGCCGCCGCTCATCGCAGATTCGCCGCGCCGCCTCCAGAGCCGCCGCTCTGGCGGTCCCGCGCCGGCAGGCCCCTCAGCCGCCCGCCAGCACGTCCGGCCGCGCCGCGAGTGCTGCAAGCACCCGCTCGGTCATCTCCTCGATCGTGGCGCCGGGGATCGCCCTGACCGACAGGTCGGCCTCGGCGTAGTGCGGCGCGCGCGCGGCATGGAGCGCGGCCAGCGCCGCGCGCGGATCGGCGGTGCGCAGCAGCGGCCGGGTATCCTTGTGGCGCACCCGCGACCAGAGCAGGTCGAGATCGGCGTCGAGCCAGACCGCGATGCCGCGGCGGGCGATCGCCGCGCGGTTGGCGGGCTGCAGGAACGCCCCGCCGCCGGTCGAGAGGATCGCCGGCGGCCCGGTCAGGAGCCGCGCGATCACCTGCGCCTCCTTCGCGCGGAAGAACGGCTCGCCGTCGCGGGCGAAGATCTCGGCGATCGACATGTTGGCGGCGGCGACGATCTCCTCGTCGGAATCCCGGAACGGGACCTTCAGCCGCCGCGCCAGAGCACCGCCGATCGCCGTCTTGCCAGACCCCGGCATTCCCACCAGCGCAACCGTCTTGCCAAGCCGCCAGACCACCTTGGCATCATCCCGCCGAACCGCCATCCCGCAGCCTGAATGGCGTGATCTTGTCGGGAATGCCATATATATTCCGCCCCGAGGCCGGACGAACGCGGCCCTGGGGCAGGAAGCGGGGAACGGAAATGGGGCGGCTTCTCAGGGCCTTGCTGGGGCTTGCGGTGATCGGTTTCGCGGCTCTTGCGGGCTATGCGTATCTGGGCGATTACGGTCCCGACACGCGTGAAATCACCCAGCCGGTGACCCTCGATGCCGACTAGGCGCCTCAGCGTCATCCTTCTCGTCGCCCTTGCGCTGCCGGCCTCGGCCGAGGCGCCGCTCTCGGCGATCGACTGGCTGTCGGATTCGATCACCGCTCCGGTCGTCTCGGTGCCGCCGGGCGAGCCCGCGATCAGCCTCGGCGCCCTGCCGGAGCCGGTGACGACGATGCCGCTCGACGGGCCGCAGCCCGATGCCGCAGGGCTGCTGCCGCCGGCGGTCACCGGACTTCCCGCGCGGCTCTGGGGGTCCGGCGACCCCGAGGCGATCGCCCGGCTGATCCGGGCCGAGCCGGTCGACCTGCTGCCGGCGGGCCAGGCGCTTCTGACCACGATCCTCCTCGCCGAGGCGCAGCCGCCCTCGGGCGCGGTGGCGGGCGAGGAGCTGCTGCTCGCGCGGATCGACAAGCTTCTCGACCTCGGCCTCGTCGAGGAGGCGGGCGCGCTACTGGAGCGCGCAGGCGCGACCACGCCCGAGTTGTTCCGCCGCGCCTTCGACGTCTCGCTCCTCCTCGGCGAGGAGAACGGCGCCTGCGGCGCGATGCGCGCCCGGCCCGACGTGGCGCCGACCTTCCAGGCGCGGATCTTCTGCCTGGCGCGCGGCGGCGACTGGAACGCCGCGGCACTGACCCTCGGCACCACGCGGGCGCTCGGCCAGATCGATGCGGCCGAGGAGGCGCTGCTGTCGCGGTTCCTCGATCCCGACCTCTACGAGGCCGATGGCGCGCTGCCGCCGCCGGCCCGGCCGACGCCGCTTGTCTTCCGGCTGCACGAGGCGGTGGGCGAACCCCTCGGCACCGGCACGCTGCCGCGCGCCTTCGCCCATGCCGACCTGCGGTCGACCTCGGGCTGGAAGGCGCAGATCGAGGCGGCCGAGCGGCTGGTCCGTACCGGCGCGCTCGATCCCAACCGGCTTCTGGGGCTCTATACCGAGCGGCGTCCGGCCGCCTCGGGCGGGGTGTGGGAGCGGGCGGCGGCGGTGCAGGCGCTCGACGTGGCGGTGCAGGACGGCGATGCCACGGCCGTGGCCGCCGCGCTGCCCCGCGCCTGGAACGAGATGTCGGCCGCGGGCCTCGCACCCGCGCTCGCCGCGCTCTACGGCGAGAAGGTCGCGGCGCTCCGCCTGCCGCCGGCCGCGGCGGGGCTGGCGTTCCGCCTGGCGCTGCTGTCGCCCGGCTTCGAGGAGGCGGCGGCCGCCCATGAACCGGCCGACCGCGAGGAGCGGCTTCTGGCCGCGATCGCCCGCGGCACGCCGCTGCCCCGCCCGGAAGGCGCGGCGGCGACGGCGCTGGCGGGCCTCGCCCCCGGCGCGGTGCCGCCGGAGGGCAGCGCCGAGCTGATCGCGGCGGGCCGGATCGGCGAGGCGCTGCTTCTGGCGCTCGAGGATCTCGCGGCAGGGCGAACCGGCGATCCGCGCCGGATCGCCGCCGCGCTTGCAACGTTCCGGGCCGTCGGGCTCGAAACGACGGCGCGCCGCGCCGCGCTTGAATACCTCATCCTGGCCGAGCCGGCATGAGCCCCGCGCCGGGCGGCCGATGAGCGGCGGGCGCTGGATCGCGGCGTTTCTCGAGGCGCAGGCCGCCGAACTTGGCGCGGCGCGCAACACCCGGCTGGCCTATGGCCGCGACCTCACCGACTTCGACCGTTTCCTCGCCGCGCGGGGCGGCGACCTCGCCACCGCCGACCAGGCCGCGATCGAGGCCTACCTCGCGCACTGCGACGCCGCGGGCCTCGCGCGTGCCACCCGCGCCCGGCGGCTTTCGGCGATCCGCCAACTGTACCGCTTCGCGTTCGAGGAAGGCTGGATCACGACCAACCCGGCCATCCGCCTGAAGGGGCCGGCGCGCGAGCGGCGGCTGCCCGCGACGCTGAGCGAGGCCGAGGTCGACCGGCTGCTGGCGGCTGCCGAGGTCCACGGCCGGACCGCGGCCGAGCGGCTGCGCAACACCTGCCTGATGCAGCTTGTCTATGCGACCGGCCTCAGGGTCAGCGAACTCGTCGGCCTGCCGGTCGCGGCGGCGCGCGGCGATCCGCGCGTCCTGCTCGTCAGGGGCAAGGGCGGCAAGGAGCGGATCGTGCCGCTGTCGCCGCCGGCCCGCGCGGCGCTTGCCGCCTGGCTGGCGGTGCGCGACGCGGCCGAGGCGGCGCGCCGTGCCGAAGCGCCGCGGAGCGCGCCGTCGCGCCACCTCTTCCCCTCGCCGGGCGCCGCCGGCCACCTGACCCGCCAGGCCTTCCACCGCCTGGTCAAGGAACTGGCCGTCGAGGCCGGCATCGACCCGGCGAAGATCAGCCCGCACACCCTCCGCCACGCCTTCGCCACCCACCTGCTGGCCCGCGGCGCCGATCTCAGGTCGATCCAGGCAATGCTCGGCCATGCCGATCTCGCCACCACCGAGATCTACACCCACGTCCTCGACGCGCGGCTGCGCGCGCTCGTCCTCGAGCATCACCCGCTGGCGCGGGACTGACCGGCGTCACGGTCGATGCGCGGCGCGGACGCGCTCTTGATCGCCCCGCCGCACACCGCCATAAGGGGATTTCCTCTCCGAATTCCGGGCCCCATGGACAGCTCCGCCTCGACGCTCCTCGACGCCGCCTTCTGGACAACGATCGCGGGGATCCTGTTCCTGCTGGTCTGTTCGGCCTTCTTCTCGGGCAGCGAGACCGCACTCACCGCCGCCTCGCGCGGCAAGCTGCGCAGCATGGCCGACCGCGGCTCGGTCGGGGCCGAGCGGGCGCTTGCGGTGCGCGAGGATGGCGAGCGGCTGATCGGCGCCATCCTGCTCGGCAACAACGTCGTCAACATCTCGGCCGCCTCGCTCGCCACCGCGCTTTTCACCCGGCTCTTCGGCGAAAGCGGCGTGGCGCTTGCGACGCTGGTGATGACCGCGCTGGTGCTGATCTTTTCCGAGGTGCTGCCCAAGACCTACGCGATCACCAATCCCGAACCGGTGGCGAGCCGCGTGGCCCGGCCGATCTCCCTGCTGATCGTGCTCCTCGCGCCGGTGGTGACGACGGTGCGCTTCGTCGTGCGGATCATCCTGCGCCTCTTCGGCGTGCGCACCGATCCCGAAGGCAACGTCCTCTCGGTCCGCGACGAGATCGTCGGCGCGCTGGCCATCGGCCACCAGGAGGGCATTGTCGAGAAGGAGCACCGGGACCGGCTGCTCGGCGCGCTCTACCTGTCCGAGCGGACAGTCGAGGAGATCATGCGCCACCGCAGCCAGATCGAGATGATCGATGCCGGGGCCGCGCCGAACGTGGTCATCTCGACCGTGCTCGCCTCATCGCATACCCGCCTGCCGCTCTACAGCGGCAGCCGCGAGAACATCGTCGGCGTGATCCACGCCAAGGATCTGCTGCGCGCGGTGGAGCGGTTCCTGCGCGAGGGCGACGGCAAGCTCGATTCGGTCGGTGAGCTCGACATCATGGCGGTGGCGATGCCGCCCTACTTCATCCCCGACACCACCCCGCTCGACGAGCAAATGCGCCAGTTCCTGCTGCGCCACACGCATTTCGCGCTGGTGGTCGACGAATACGGCACGCTGCAGGGCCTGATCACGCTCGAGGACATCCTCGAGGAGATCGTGGGCGAGATCACCGACGAGTTCGACAAGAGCCCAGGGCCGACGCTGAAGCCGTCGGAGACCGGCGACTACGTGGTGGACGGCGGCATGACGATCCGCGACCTCAACCGCGCCACCGACTGGCAGCTGCCCGACGAGGAGGCGAACACCGTCGCCGGCCTCGTCATCCACGAGGCGCAGATGATCCCGAACGAGGGCCAGGTCTTCTCGTTCCACGGCTTCCGGTTCGAGGTGCTGGCGCGCAAGGATAACCGGATCACGCGGCTGAAGATCCACCCGCTCTGACCGCGCCCCCTGACCGCGCGCGGCCACTTTCCCTGCGCGCATGCGCGCGCGGATGCGCACGCGGAACCCGTCCCCGAGGAAAGTGTTGGTCGTTTGCGAGAGTCGGGATACCTTCCCGGCATCTGACCTGAGGGGATCGGGATGACGACGTTCGAGTACAAGGTGCTGCCAGCACCGGCCAAGGGGTTGAAGATCAAGGGCGCGAGGACGACCGAGGCGCGGTTCGCCGAGGCGTTGATGCAGGTCATGAACGAGATGGGTCGCGAGGGCTGGGAGTACCAGCGCGCCGACACGCTGCCCTGTGAGGAGCGCGTCGGCCTGACCGGCCGGACGACGAAGTTCCAGAACATGCTGGTGTTCCGCCGCGCATTGCGGGCCGAAGCCGCGGCCGGGGTCGAGCCGCAGCGGATGGCGCTGCCGATGCTGCGGCCGGTGCCCGAACCTGCAGCCGCACTTCCGGCCGAGGCGGCCGAACCTGCCGCGCGCCGGATCGCCGCCACCCTCTCCACCCAGCTGAACGAAGGGTCGACGCCGACGCTTCGCGCGGTGCCCGACGTCAGCGAAGCGCCGCGGCTCGGCGGTGCCCGCGGCCAGGGCCTGCCGCATCCCGGCCGCACCGGCGGCGACCCCGGCGTCGCCGCGGAGTAGCCGCGGCGGCAGCGTCGGCTCGCCTATCCCTCGATCTGAAGCGCCAGCGCGTGGATCCGCCCCGTCACCTCGGGGCCGAGGGCGGCATGCACGGCGCGGTGCCGCTCGATGCGGCTCATCGCGGCAAAGGCGGGTGCACGGATCGCGACGCGGAAATGGCTTTCGCCCGAGCCGTCGTCGCCCGCATGGCCGGCATGGCGGTGGCTTTCGTTCTCGACCGTCAGCACCTCGGGGGTGAACGCGGCCTCCAGCCGCTTGCGGATCTGCTCGGCCATGCCCATCTGCGGCAACTTCCCCCTTCAAACTCGGCCCCGGCACACTAAACTCGTGCGTCCGAGTCGGAAAGGCTGGCCGGGACGAGGCGGAATGAAACAGAAACCCCCCTTCGAGTTCGACATGCGGGTCGCGGCCGACAAGAAGCGCCGCAAGACCGGCCGCCGCGGCATGTCGGGCGCTTTCGAGACCTCGACGCGCGTCTGCGACCATGCCGGCTGCGAGGAGGCGGGGCAGTACCGCGCGCCGAAATCGCCCGACACGCTCGACGACTACTGGTGGTTCTGCCGCGACCATGTTCGAGAGTACAACCTCAAGTGGAACTTCTTCTCCGGCCAGACCGAGGAGGAGTTCCAGAAGTTCATCGACAGCTCCCGCGTCTGGGACCGGCCGACAAAGCCGTTCGGCAAGGCGACCGAGGAGGACCGCGCCTGGGCACGGCTGGGGGTCGAGGATCCGCACCAGATCCTGGGCGAGAACGCCACCCGCAACCCCGGCCGCGTCGCGACGAACGGCCGCAAGCTGCCGCCGACCGAGCGCCGCGCGCTTGAGATCCTGGATGCGCGCGACACCTGGAGCAGATCTGAAATCCGCAAGCAATACAAGAGCCTGGTGAAGGATCTTCACCCTGACATGAACGGCGGCGACCGGTCCGACGAAGACCGGCTGCAGGAGGTCGTCTGGGCCTGGGACCAGATCAAGGACAGCCGGAACTTCCGCGAATGACGCCGGTGCGCAGGCGCCGCGCGCCGACATGCGCCAGCGTCAGAGACCCGGCCCAGACCGCCGCCACGGCCGGCCCCGCGACGATGCCTGAGATCACGACCGCCGGCCCCCAGACGAGGCCGGCGCCGATCTGGTCCGGGCCCGCGAACAGCGCGCCACCGAGCGCCGCGCCGCCGCCGGTCGCGAGCACCGCGCCAAGCGCCGCG
>CAZYBG010000046.1:0-21665 GCA_964645155.1 uncultured Rhodobacterales bacterium
AGCTCGAGGCGATGCAGATGGGCGACAAGATCGTGGTGATGAACCACGGCGTGGTGGAACAGTTCGGCCGCCCGCAGGACATCTACGACAAGCCCGCGACGATGTTCGTGGCCGACTTCATCGGCTCGCCGCCGATGAACTTTCTCAGGTTCCAGGGCAGCGTCGAGGCCGGCGCCCGGTCGGTCGCCCTCGGCCACCATGCCTTCGCCGTGCCGGACCTGCGCGAGCCCTTCGACGGCGACATCGTCTTCGGCATCCGCCCCGAGCACGTCAGCCTCTCCGACGCTGCGCCCTACCGCGCCGAGGTGCTGGCGGCCGAGTACCTCGGCACCACACAGATCGTGACGCTGAAGACGCCGAACGGCCTGCTGAAGGCGCGCGTGCCCGCCGGGCAGCTGGCGCGCGCGGGCGAGACGGTGGGGCTCGACTTCGACGGCCGGACGGTGACGCTGTTCGACGCCCAGACCGGCCGGGCGCTGCGCTCCGACCTGAACGAGGGGGTGCTCGGCCATGGCTGAGGTCACGCTGGAGCGGATCACCAGGTCGTTCGGCGCGACCGTCGCCCTCGACGGCGTCACGATGACCGTCCCCGACGGCGCCTTCGTCGTCCTGCTCGGGCCGACCGGCGCGGGCAAGACCACCACGCTCCGCCTGATCTCGGGGCTCGACGCGCCCGATGCCGGAGACATCCGCATCGGCGGGCGGTCGGTGGTGCGCGACACCCCCGCCCAGCGCGATGTGGCGATGGTGTTCCAGCAGTACTCGCTCTACCCGCACATGACGGTGCGCGAGAACCTCGCCTTCCCGCTCCGCTCGCCGATCCTGCGCACCCCCGAGGACCAGATCCGCCGCCAGGTGGCCGAGGTCGCCGAGGTGCTGCGCATCGCCCACAAGCTCGACAACAAGGCGACGCAGCTTTCGGGCGGCGAGATGCAGCGCGTCTCGATCGGCCGCGCGCTCGTCCGGCGGCCCCGGGTCTACCTGATGGACGAGCCGCTCTCCTCGCTCGACGCCAAGCTGCGCTCCGAGTTGCGCATCGAGCTCAAGCGCATCCATGCCGACCTCGGCGCGACGCTGCTCTACGTGACCCACGACCAGATCGAGGCGATGACGATGGCGACCCATGTGGGCGTCCTCGACCGCGGCCGGCTGGTGCAGTTCGGCACCCCGCGCGAGATCTACGAAAACCCCGTCAGCCTCTATGTCGCCGGCCGCCTCGGCCTGCCGCGGATCAACGCGCTGCCGGCCGATCTCTTTCCCGGCGCGCCGGCCGGGGCCCGCACCATCGGCCTTCGCCCCGAGCAGATCGGCCAGGGCGCCGGCCGCCCCTCGACCGTCGCGCGGGTGGAGCATCTGGGCGACCAGACGCGGCTCCACCTGAAGCTCGACGGCCACGACATCGTGACGCTGGCCGCCGTGCATACCGACCTCCAGCCGGGCGACACGGTGGCCATCGCGCCGCTCCGCCCGTTCTACTTCGACTACAGCGGCGCCCGCATCGCCCCAGGAGAGTTCCGGCCATGAAGCAGTTCATCAACACCAGGGAAACGCTGGTCACCGAAGCCATCGACGGCGCGCTGCGCACGGCCGGCGGGCGGCTCGCCCGGCTCAACGGCTACCCCCACATCAAGGTCGTCGTCCGCACCGACTGGGACCGCTCGAAGGTCGCGCTGGTCTCGGGCGGCGGCTCGGGCCACGAGCCGAGCCATGCGGGCTTCGTCGGCCAGGGGATGCTGACGGCCGCGGTCTGCGGCGACGTCTTCGCCTCGCCCTCGGTCGATGCGGTGCTGGCCGGCATCCTCGCCGTCACCGGCAAGGCCGGGTGCCTGCTGATCGTAAAGAACTACACCGGCGACCGGCTGAACTTCGGCCTCGCGGCCGAGCGCGCGCGCGCCTTCGGGCGCAAGGTCAGCATGGTCGTGGTTGACGACGACGTGGCGCTGCCCGACCTGCCGCAGGCGCGCGGCGTGGCGGGCACGCTCTTCGTGCACAAGATCGCCGGCGCGCTCGCCGACCAGGGCGCCGACCTCGACACCGTGACGCAGGCCGCGCGGCGGGTGATCGCGGGGGTCGTCTCGATCGGCATGTCGCTCGACACCTGCACCGTGCCGGGCTCGCCCAAGGAGGACCGGATCGCGCCGGGCAAGGCCGAGCTCGGCCTCGGCATCCATGGCGAGGCGGGAATCGAGCAGGTCGACTTCAAGGGCGCCCGCGACGCGATCGAGATGGTCGTCGACCGGCTCGCCCCGACCCTCGGGCCGGGGCCGCACGTGGCGCTTCTGAACAACCTCGGCGGCGCGACGCCGCTCGAGATGGCGGTGCTGGCCGAGGAACTGATCCGCTCGCGCATCGGCGCGCAGATTCGCTGGCTCGTCGGCCCCGCGCCGCTGATGACCTCGCTCGACATGCAGGGCTTCTCGGTCTCGCTGCTGCCGGTCAGCAAGGCCGACGAGGCGGCGCTGCAGGCGCCGGTCGCGCCCTGGGCCTGGCCGGGCTGCCTTGCCGTGGGCGAGGTGGCGGTCCTGCCGCTGCCCGACGGGCTGTCGCCGATCCAGCCGATGCCGTCGCAGCACCCCGCCCGGCGCGCCTTCATCGAGCGCTGCTGCAGCGTGCTGATCGCGGCCGAGGCCGACCTCAACGCGCTCGACGCGAAATCGGGCGACGGCGATACCGGCAGCACGCTCGCGACCGCGGCGCGGGCGCTGATCAAGGCGCTCGACCGGCTGCCGCTCGCTGACCCGACGCAGCTCTACCGCGCGATCGGGCTCGAGCTCAGCCAGACCATGGGCGGCTCGTCGGGCGTGCTGCTGGCGATCTTCTTCGCCGCCGCCGGCGATGCCGCGGCGGGCGGCGCCGACATGGTGGGCGCCCTCAAGGCCGGGCTCGACCGGATCCAGCAGGTCGGCGGCGCGAAGCCCGGCGACCGGACGATGATCGACGCGCTCTTCCCCGCGCTCGAGGCGCTCGGCGACGGGCTCGGCCCCGCCGCCGCCGCGGCCCGCGCCGGCGCGGACCGGACCGCGGGCATCACCCGCGCCAAGGCGGGCCGCGCGAGCTACATCGCCGGGGGCAAGCTCTCGGGCCACAACGATCCCGGCGCCGAGGCGGTGGCACGGCTTTTCGAACACCTGCGCGAGGGCGCCGCCGCGCCCAGCCTGGCGGGGTCGCGCTGAGACGGGCGGCCGCCCTACCCTTTCGGCACTATGCTGATCCCGCCGCTGACCTCGAGGACCGCGAACCCGATCTGGTCGAGGCGGCTCAGCCCCTGCGACGCGCGTGCGGCCTCGAGGATGTCGTCGAGGCTGACGCGCGCCTTCTGCATCGCCACCCAGTCGGGCTGCCCCGCGGCGACGAGGACGGTCGGCGCGCCGTCGAGAAACAGCGCAAGGCGGCGCGACCGGTCCTTGGCGAACGACAGCACGATGTCGGAGGCGAACAGCGTCACGATGAGGACGACCGCATTCGTCATCGAGAAATCGTCGCCGAGCAGCGCCTGCTGCGTGGTCTCGGCAATGATCAGGAGAAGGACGAGGTCGAACGGCGTCGACTGGGCCAGCGTCCGCCGGCCCGAGAACCGCAGGACGACGAGCATCACCACGTAGATGCCGATGCCGCGCAAAACGCTTTCCATGCGACCCTCCCTCGGGCCCGCCGCCGGCCCCCTACGGCAGGACGAGCGTCCACACCTCGCGTGTCGCCGCCTCCGATCCGACGCGGTAGCGCAGGAGCCCCGGATGCCGCGGCCGGATCGACAGCACCGTCGCCGCCGCGCCCTCGCCCGCGATCTCGATGCGCAGCCCGCCGCGGTCGCCGACCTCGCGCAGCGGTGCGGGCGAGATCGCCTCGATGGCAAAGGCCTCGACGAAGCCGGGCCCGAGCCGCAGCACCTGCGCGCCCCCGGGGGCATGGCGCATCGTCAGGGCGTCGGCGGCCTGCCACCGGGCGATACGGGGCAGGTCCACTACAGTTCCGGCGAGGTCGATCTGGCGCGACGCCAAGGCCCCGCCGGCGCCCGTCGCACCCGCCGCCGCCGCGACGACCAGGGCGAGAAAGCCGATCCAGGCGATCCGCTCGGTCCGCCAGTGCGCCTGCTGCCAGGATGGCGCCTCGGCGAGCTGCAGGCCATCCGGCCGTATCGGCGGGGCCTCGGGCGGTTGCAGTGCATCGGCGGCACGGTCGGGCACGGCAGCGTCTCCTGCGATGTTCCTTCCACAACAACCGCAGGGTGGCACGGTTCCTCTTCTACCCCCGGGGACGGGCGGCGCCGCTTGCGCTGCGGCCGCGCGCCGCTAGGTTCGTCGGAGCCAAGCGGCGCCCCGGAGACGGCCCACCCGATGACGCCCGACACCATCCCGCGCCACCTCACCCTGGTCGCCTGGAACATCCACCGCGCCCGCGGCAACGACGGGCGCGTCGACCCGGTGCGGACGGCCGACGTCCTCCTCGCCGAAGTCTGCGCGCCCGACACCGACGTGCTGGTCCTGGTGGAGGCCGATGCCGAGCGCCCGCCGCATCAGGGCCTCCTCGACATCGGCCGGATCGAACAGGCGACACGGCTGCGGTCGGTGCACGACGACCCGCGCCGCCGCTGGGCGCCGGGGAGCGACGGCTTTCTCGGCGTCGTGGTCCTGCTGCATCCGAAGCTGGCGGTGGAGGAGGTCACGCTCCTCGACCTGCCCGGGCGGTGCCACCGCGGCGCGGTCGTCGTCGATGCCGCCGATGGCGACCGGCCGTTCCGGATCGTCGCGACCCACCTCTCGCTCGGCCAGCCGTTGCGGATCGCGCAGATGCGCACGATCGGCCAGCACCTGTTCCGCCGCGCGCCGCGGCAGCCGATCCTCTGCGGCGATCTCAACGAATGGCGGCCCTGGGGCGGGCTCGCGCTCGGCCGGTGGCTGGTCGGCGCCGACCTGCGCGGGCCGGCGCGCCCGACCTTTCCGGCCCGGCGGCCCCTCCTGCCGCTCGACCGCGTGCTGACCGCGCCGCCCGGCCGGGTGGAGGAGGCCGCGCCGCTCGACGGGCCGGGCATCCGCCGGGTCTCGGACCACCGGCCGATCCGGGCGCGGGTGCGCCTCGCCGGCGCGCCCTAGTCAGGGCCGCGCGCCGGTCGAGAACGGCGGCCACATGCGCGAGAAGACACCGTCGCGCCGGATCACCGCGTGGTAGAGCGCCGCGCCGACATGCATCAGGATGATCGCCATGATCGCGAGGCCGCCGAAGTAGTGCACGGACTTGGCGAAAGCGGCAAGCGCGTCCGAGCGCGGCACCAGCGCCGGAACGCCGATCGCGTCGAGCGCCTCGATCGGAAACCCGCCGGCCCGCACCCGCACATAGCCCGCGAGCGGCATCACGAAAAGGAGACCATAGAGCGCCGCATGCGTCGCCCCGGCGATTCTCTGCTGCCAGCCCGGCATGTGGTCCGGCATCGGCGGCGGTGGCCGGAGCCAGCGGTAGATCGCCCGGGCGATCACCAGAAGAAGCACGACGACGCCGAAATTCTTGTGGAAAATGAAAAGCGTATTCTGCAGCGACCGGCTGAGCCCCTCCTGCACCATGATGAGCCCCGCTGGGATCATCATAAGGACGAGCGCGGCGATGACCCAGTGCAGAAGGCGCGCCGGAACGGCATAGCCTCGGGCAACGGTAGCCATGGAGAATCCCCTTTACAGGCCGAAAACAAGCGATCACAGGATACGCGAACGCGCGCATCCCGCGATGGTCTTGACGGTTTTTCGCTAGGGCTACCATTCGAATGATGACATTTCTGCAACCGGATCCGGCGCGCCTCGGCCAGGAACCCGGCCCCGCGCACGCGCATGCGCCACCGGTCGCAGCCTTCGCCGCGGCGGCAGTGGTCGGGCTCGGCGCGCTTGTCGGCCTGCATGCGGCGACCCTGCCCGACGCGACGGCGGCGCGCGTTACCGCGATGGCCGCCTATGGCGCGGCGGCGCTTGCCACCGGGGTCTTCCTGCGCCGGAGCTATCCGCACCGGACGCTTGGCCTGTGCAACCTCGTGACGCTGGCGCGCCTCGTCATCGTCGCCTTCCTCGCCACCTTCCTCGTCGCCGGCATCGCCGACCCCTGGCTCGTCGTCGCCTTCGGGCTTGCCGCGCTGTCGCTCGACGGGGTCGACGGCTGGTTCGCCCGGCACGAGCGGCTGGCCTCCGGCTTCGGCGCGCGCTTCGACATGGAGGTCGACGCGGCCTTCGCGCTTGTCCTCGCCCTTCTCGCGCTCGCCGCCGGCAAGGCCGGGGCAATCGTCCTCGTCCTCGGCCTCGCGCGCTATGCCTTCGTCGCCGCCACCGCGCTTGCGCCCTGGCTCGCGGCGCCGCTGCCCGAGCGGGTCAGCCGCAAGGCGGTCTGCGTGCTGCAGATCGCGGCGCTGATCGCGCTGCATCTGCCCTTCGTCGTGCCGCCGGCCTCGAACCTCGTCGCGGCCGCGGTCGCGGTGGCGCTGGTCTGGTCGTTCGGGCGCGACATCCTTTGGCTGCGGCAGCGCCGGTCGTGACGCGGTCCGGCGTCCTCCGCACAGCGGCACTCGTCCTCGCTGCGGTGGCGCTGCATCTGGTGCTGATCCAGCCGAACCATCCGGGGGCGATGACCTGGGGTGCGCTGCGGCTGTTCCCGCTCGAACTGCCGGCGATCCTTCTGGGGCTCGCCGCCGCGGCACCGGGGCCGGCGACGGCGGTGGCGCGCGCGGCGCTCGTCACCGTCCTCACGCTCGGCGCGGTGCTGAAGGGCGCCGACTATGCGCTCTTCACCGCGTTCGGGCGCGGCTTCAACCCGGTGGCCGACCTGCCGCTCGCCGGGGCGGGGGTGCATCTCGCGGCGGGGTCGGTCGGCTGGCCCGCCGCCGCGGCCGGGGTTGGCGCAGCACTCCTCGCGGTGGCGGTCCTCGCCGTGATCCTGTGGTGGGCGACGGGCGTCTGGACCCGGCTGAGGCTGCCGCCGCTGGCGCGGCCGATGGCCGCGACGGCGGCCGTGCTGGCCGCCGGCATCGCCGTGGCCGAGGTCGGCTATGTCATGAAACGCTGGCAGCTGCCGGTGAACCCGCCCGGCGCGGCGTTCACCGCGCGGGTGCTGGCCGAGCGCGTGATCCTGGCCAGGGCGACGATGGCCGACCTGCGCGCCTTCGCCGCCGCGGCGGCCGAGGACCCGTTCCGGGACGCCACCGGCCTTCTCGATACGATCGACCGCGACGTGCTGGTGATCTTCGTCGAGAGCTACGGCCGGACGAGCATCGATACGCCGTTCTACGCCGGGATGCACGGCGAGACGCTGCGCCGCGCCGAGGCGCGCCTCGCCGGCCTCGGCCTTGCCATGCGGTCGGGCTACCTCACCTCGCCGACGCGCGGCGGCCAGAGCTGGCTGGCGCACGCGACCTTCGCCAACGGGCTCTGGATCGACGGGCAGCGCCGCCACGGCGCCGTGCTCGCCAGCCGGCGCGAGACGCTGTTCCACATCGCCGCGCGGTCGGGCTTCCGCACGGCGGCGGTGATGCCGCAGATCACCATGGACTGGCCGGAGGCCGCCTTCATGGGCTTCGACACCGTGCTTCCCGCGGCCGGGCTCGGCTATCGCGGCAGGCCCTTCAACTGGGTGACGATGCCCGACCAGTTCACGCTCGCCGCGCTCGACCGGCTGGTCCGCGACCCGCCGGGCCCGCCGGTCTTCGCGCAGGTCGCGCTCGCCTCGTCGCACGCGCCCTGGACGCCGGTGCCCGACATCGTGGCCTGGGACGCGGTCGGCGACGGCACTGTCTTCGACGCGATGGCGGCGGCGGGCGAGCCGCCCGATGTCGTCTGGCGCGACCGCGAGCGGGTGCGCGCGCAGTACCGCCTTGCCGTCGACTACGCGCTGCGCACCGTCCTCGACTATGCCGCCCGCCACGCCGCCGACCCGCCCCTCCTGATCGTGCTCGGCGATCACCAGGCCGCGCCCTTTGTGGCGCTCGACGAACGGCGCGAGGTCCCGATCCACGTCATCGGGCCGCCGGCGCTGGTCGCGCGCGTGGCAGCCTGGGGCTGGGCCGAGGGGCTGGTGCCGGCGCCCGGGACCGCAACCCTGCCGATGGAGCGGATGCGGGACCTGATCGTCGGGACCTTCAGCCGCGCCCCGCGGCGGAGCGGGTCCAGCTGATGTGGTGGCGCACGCCCTCCGGCCGGCGCGCCATCGCGGCCGGGCAGATCGCGGTCGCCCTCGGCCTGATCGCGCTGCTCTGGCACGCGCTCGACGGTCGCGAGGCGATGCGCATCCTGCGCCGGGCCGAGCCGGGCTGGCTCGCCGCCGCCCTCGCCGCGCTCACGCTGCAGACCGTGCTTTCGGCGATGCGCTGGCGGCTGACCTGCGGCCGGCTCGGCATCGCGCTCGGGCTGCGCCGCGCCGTCGGCGAATACTACCTGTCGCAGATCGTCAACCAGTCGCTGCCCGGCGGCATGGTCGGCGATGCCGGGCGGGCGGTGCGGGCGCGCCGGCAGGCGGGCCTTGTCCGCGCCGGGCTTTCGGTGGTCTTCGAGCGGCTGGCGGGCCAGGTGGTGCTGTTCGCGGTGATGGCGGTGGCGTTCCTCGTGACCTGGGCGCTGCCCGGCGGCATCGACTGGCCGCGCTGGGTCTCGATCCCGGTCGGCACGGCGATCGCGGCCGGCCTTGCGGCGCTGCCGCTCGCGCCGGTCATCGCGCGCGTGCCCGGGGCCGTCGGCCGCGCGGCCGGCGCGCTGCTCGCCGAGCTGCGCACCGCGCTTCTCGCCGCCGACGTCCTGCCGCGGCAACTCCTGCTCAGCCTCGGCACCACGGCCTGCAACCTCGCAGCCTTCGCCTGCTGCGCCGCCGCCGTCGGCGCGCCGCTGCCCTTCGCCGCGGTGGCGGCCATCGTCCCGCTCATCCTCTTCACCATGCTGATCCCGATCTCGGTCAGCGGCTGGGGGCTGCGCGAGGGCGCGGCGGCCACGCTGTTCCCGCTCGCCGGCGAGACCGCCGTGCACGGTCTTGCGGCCAGCGTCGCCTTCGGGCTCGTCTTCCTCGCCGCCGTGGTGCCGGGGATCCTGCCGCTGGTGCTGCGCCGCCGCCGGCGGCAGGCGGCGGAAGCCTGACATGGCGGCCGGTTTCCGCCCAGCCGCGCGCGGACACGATGACACCTTGCCGCCCGGCGCGGCACACGTATCCTCACCAGCAACATCAGGGACATTTCAATGACCGCAACCGGACTTTCCCGCCGCCGCGTCCTCGCGCAGGGCGGCCTCGCGCTCGGCGCCGGCGCCCTCGGCCTTGGCCTCGGCCCGCGGCTGGCTCGCGCCCAGACGCCGGTGAGCCTGCAGCTCTCCTGGCTCCATTCGGTGCAGTTCGGCGGCAGCTACATCGCGCTCGACCGCGGCCTGTGGCGCGATGCCGGCCTCGAGGTGTCGCTGCTGCCCGGCGGCCCCAACGCGCCGGTCGAGCCGCCGGTCGTGTCGGGAACCGCGCTTGTCGGCATCTCGGCGGCCGACTATACCGCCGCCGCGGTCGAACAGGGCGCGCCGTTCAGGATCCTCGGCGTCGCGATGCAGAAGAACCCGTTCGTCATCACCTCGCTGCCGGCGAACCCGGTGAACGCGCCGGCCGACCTTGCCGGCAAGCGCATCGGCATGGCGCTGGCCAACACGCCGGTGCTGCAGGCGCTCTGCACGCTGAACGACGTCGACATCACCGCAATCGAGGTCGTGCCGACGCAGTACTCGGCCCAGCCGCTCATCGGCGGCGAGGTCGACTGCCTGCTCAGCTGGGAGACCGACCTGCCCGTCGCGATGGCGATCGAGGGGATCGAGAGCGTCACCATGCTGATGGCCGATCACGGCTATTCCGTGCACTCGCAGACCTACATCGCCACCGAGGACAGCCTCGCCAACCGCCGCGCCGAACTCGTCGCGCTGATGCGCGGCGAGGTACAGGGCTGGGAGGCCTACCGCGAGGACACCGCCGCCGCTGCCGCGCTGACGGTCGCGATGTTCCCCGATGCCGGCCTCGACCTGCCCACGCAGGAGCTTCAGGCCGAGCGGCAGGTGCCGCTGATGTTCTCGGACCTTACCGAGGCCAACGGCTTCGGCTGGTGGACCGACGAGACGGTCGCCGCCAACATCGAGACGCTCGCGCTTCTCGGGCGCACGGTGACCCCCGACCTCTGGGACCGCTCGGTCCTGGAGGAGGTGCATGGCGGCTGACGTGCCCGCGACCGCATCACCCGCGATCCGCTGCGCCGGCCTCGCCAAGACGTTCCCGGGCGGCGTCGAGGCGGTCAGCCCGCTGGACCTGACCCTCGCGGCGGGCCGGACGACGGCCTTCGTCGGGCCGTCCGGCTGCGGCAAGTCGACGCTGCTCCGGATGATCGCGGGGATCGAGGCGCCGAGCGCGGGCCGGGTGGAGATCGGCGGCGCGCCGCCGTCCGAGACCCTGCGCGACGCCGGCCTGGCGATGGCGTTCCAGGACCCCTCGCTGCTGCCGTGGAGGACCGTCCGCGGCAACATCGACCTCGCGCTGCAGCTTGCGCGGCGGCCGGCCGACCCCCGCGGCGTCGACCAGCTCGTCACCCTCGTCGGGCTCGACGGCTTCGCCGAGGTGCGGCCTGCCGAGCTTTCGGGCGGGATGCGGCAGCGCGCGGCGATCGCGCGGGCGCTCGTCACCGATCCGCGGCTCCTGCTGCTCGACGAGCCGTTCGGCGCGGTCGACGAACTGACCCGCCGCCAGCTGGCCCAGGACCTGCCGCGGATCTGGGAGGCGCGGGGCACGACGACGCTGCTCGTCACCCATTCGGTGAGCGAGGCGGTGATGCTGGCCGACCGCGTGATCGTTCTCTCGCCTCGCCCGGCGCGTGTGGTGGCCGATCTCGCCATCGACCTCGCCCGCCCGCGCGAGCCCGGGATCGCAACCGATCCGGCCTTCCTCGCCCATGTCGAGGCGATCTCCGACGCCCTGGCGCGCGGGATGGCCGAGGCGCGCCCGGCGCTCGCCGCGCAATGACGGCCGCCACGACCGCCCTGCCCCGCACCGCGGTGCCGGGTCGCCACGCGCCGGGGGCGCTGACCGGCATCATTCTCCTCGTCGTGCTGTGGGAGCTGGCGGCACGGGCGCTCGACGGCGCCTACATCCTCGCCGCACCGTCGCAGGTGCTGGTATGGCTCGCCCAGAACGGCGGGCTGATGGGCCGCGCGCTTGGCGTGACGCTCGGCAACGCCGCTGCCGGCTTTGTCATCGGCAACCTCGCGGCGGTGGCGCTGGCCGCGCTGGCCCTTGCCTGGCCGCGGGCCGAGCGGACGGTGGCGGCGCTGGCGCTGGTGGTGTTCTGCCTGCCGCTGGTCGCCACCGGGCCGATCCTGCGGGTGATCTTCGGCCCCGGCCCGGGCCCGCAGATCACGCTCGCGGCGCTCGCCGTCTACTACACCACGCTGGTGCCGCTGCTTGTCGGCCTCAGGGCCGCGCCGGCAAGCTGGTTCGACCTCGTGCAGAGCTATGGCCGCGGCCGGATCGCCGCGCTTGTCCATGTCCGGGCGATGGCCTCGCTGCCCTACCTGTTCGCGGGCCTGCAGATCGCCGCGCCGGCGGCGTTTCTCGGGGCGATGGTCGGCGAGTTCACCGGGGCCGAGCGCGGCATGGGCGTGCTGACGATCCAGGCGATGCGGGCGCTCGACGTCGAGATGACCTGGGCGCTCGCGACGGTGGCCGCGCTGGTCGCGATGGCGGCCTATGGCGGGATCGGCTGGCTGGCGCGGCGCGTCCTGGTAGACCGGCCGCCGGTGATCCTGGCCGCCCCCGCCGCAACCGGGCCGCGCGGCGCTGTCCGGCGCCTCGCCGGCCTCGGCGGCCTTGTCCTCCTGCTGCTCGGGCTCTGGTGGGGCGCTCTCGCCGCGCTCGACCTCAGCCCGTTCTTCGCCAAGCGCCCCGGCGACGTCGTCGCGGCACTGGTCCTCGCACCCGATGCCGCCGCGACGCGGGCGGCCCTTGCCGGCGCGCTGGCCGAGACGGCCGTCTATGTCGTGCCGGGCTACCTCGCCGGCCTCGCGCTCGGCGCCGGGCTCGCGGTCGCGCTGACGCTGGTGCCGGCCTTCGCGGCGGTGACGATGCCGGTCGCGATCGCGCTCAGGTCGGTGCCGATCGTCACCACCGCGCCGCTCCTCGTCCTGCTGCTCGGCCGCGGCGCGACGGGAACCATCGGCCTCGTCGCGGTGATGGTGTTCTTCCCCACGCTCGTCGCCTGCCTGCACGGCCTCCGGCAGGCGCCGGGCCATGTGCTCGACGTGTTCGACAGCTATGCTGCGGGGCCGTTCGCGCGGCTCATCCACGTCCAGTTGCCCGCCATGCTGCCAGCGTTCTTCGCCGCCGCGCGGATGAGCGTGCCGGCGGCCGTGCTTGCGGTCACGGTCGTGGAATGGCTGGCCACGGGGCGCGGCATCGGCACGCTGATGGCGCTCTCGGCCTCGCTGTCGGACTACGACATGCTGTGGAGCGCGGTCGTCGTCGTCGCGCTGCTCTCGGCCGCCTGCTACGCGGCGGTCGGCGCGGTCGAGCGCCGGGTGCTGTCCCGCTACGCGCCGGAGCAGCTGGCATGACCCCGGCCGCCTTCGCGATCCCGGGCGACATCGCGACGCTTACCGGCGGCTACATCTACGAGCGGCGGCTGCTCGAGGGCCTGCGTGCCGCCGGACGGGACGTCGCGCATGTCAGGCTGCCGGCGAGCTTTCCCGCGCCCACGGCGGCGGACATGGCCGACACGGTCGACCTGCTCCGCGCGATCGCGCCCGGGCGGCCGCTGATCCTCGACGGCCTCGTCTACGGCGCGATCGACCCGGCCGGGCTTGCCCTGGTGCAGGCGCCCCTCGTCGCGATGATCCACCATCCGCTCGCGCGCGAAAGCGGCCTTGCGCCCGACCGCCGCGACCATCTCTACCGCACCGAACGGGCGAACCTCGCGCTTGCCGCGCATGTCCTGGTGCCGAGCCCGCATACCCGCGCGATCCTCGTCGCGGAGTACGGGGTTCCGGCCGAACGCATCACCATCGCCCGGCCCGGCGTCGATCCCCCGGCCGGCCCGCCGGCGCCGGTCACGCCGCCCTTGATCCTCTCGGTCGGCATCCAGCACCCGCGCAAGGGGCACGACGTGCTCCTCGCCGCCCTCGACGCGCTGGCCGACCTCGACTGGCGCGCGGTGATCGTCGGCAGCCCGTGGGACGCGCCCCATGCGGCCGACCTCGCCCGGCTGCACGCGGGCCTTGCCGTTCGCGACCGCGTCCGGCTCGCAGGGCGGGTGGAGGCGCGCGCTCTCTCCGATCTCTACCGCGCGGCGACGGTCTTCGCGCTCGCCACCCGGTACGAGGGCTACGGCATCGTCTTCGACGAGGCGCTGGCCCACGGCCTGCCGATCGTCAGCTGCCGCACCGGCGCGGTGCCCGACACCGTGCCGGAGGGCACTGGCCTGCTGGTGCCGCCCGACGATCCGGCGGCCTTCGCCGCGGCGCTCCGGCGGCTACTGACCGAAAAGGAGCGATACGCGGCGATGGCCCGCGCCGCCGCCGATGCCGGCGCGCGGCTGCCCGGCTGGGCGGAGACGGCCGCGACCTGCGGCCGCGTGCTCGACGCCATCGCCGCCGCGCCGGTCAGAACGCCTTGAAGGTGATCGTTGTCAGCGACCGCTCGATCCCCTCGATGTCGAGGAGCCGGTCGTTGATGAACCGCCCCACATCCTCGCCCTCGGGGATGTAGAGCTTGAGCATCAGGTCGTAGTCGCCGCTTGTCGAGTAGAGCTCGGAATGCATCTCGCGCAGCACGATCTCCTCGGCCACCCGGTAGGTGGTCCCCGGCCGGCAGCGGATCTGGATGAAGACGGGCGTGCTCATGGTCTCCTCCCCCGGCATGTCACGGCGGGTCACGGCGGGTCGGGACAGGCTTGCCATGCCGGCGGCCGGCGGGCAAGCCGAAGGGCGCCCTCGGCGGCGGGCGCGCAGCCGGTTGGCCTGGAAGACGGCAAGCCCGATGGCGACCAGCGCGGCGCCGGGGGCAAAGTGCGCCGGCAGCCTCTCGCCCGGCAAAACGACGGCCAGGGCCGCGCCGCCATGCCCGACCGCCAGGTAACCCATCGCGGTCGGCGCCGCGGCGAGAACGCCGGCGCCGGCCCTGCTTGGAATGGCGGCCGGCTGCCCCTATAAGGCGGCCGGAACCGGGCAACGGAGGCCCCCGATGCGCCAGGCGAAGATCGTCCGCAAGACGGCCGAGACCGACATCACGGTCGCGGTCAACCTCGACGGCAGCGGCCGGTCCGACTGCCGGACCGGTGTCGGGTTCTTCGACCACATGCTCGACCAGCTTGCCCGGCATTCGCTGATCGACATCGAGATCGCGGCCGAGGGCGATCTGCATGTCGACGACCACCACACCGTCGAGGATACCGGTATCGCGCTTGGCCAGGCGCTGGCGAAGGCATGCGGCGACAAGCGCGGCATCCGCCGCTACGGCGCCTGCCTGCTGCCGATGGACGACGCGCTGCTGCGCGCCGCGCTCGACCTCTCGGGCCGGCCCTACCTCGTCTGGCACGTCGCGATGCCGACCGCGAAGATCGGCAGCTTCGACACCGAGCTCGTGCGCGAGTTCTTCCAGGCGCTGTCGGGCCACGGCGGAATCACGCTGCATGTCGATGCGCTGCACGGCATCAACAGCCACCACATCGCCGAGGCGGCGTTCAAGGCGGTCGCGCGCGCCCTCCGCGAGGCGGTGGAGGCCGATCCGCGCCGCGACGGGGCCATCCCCTCGACCAAGGGCACGCTGTGAGCCTGACGGTCCTCGTCGACTACGAGGCCGGCAACCTGCACTCGGCCGAGAAGGCGTTCCAGCGGATGGCCGCCGAGACCGGCGCGGGCGAGGTGCTCGTCTCGTCGCGGCCCGAGGACGTGGCCCGCGCCACCCGCATCGTGCTGCCCGGCGACGGCGCCTTTCCGGCCTGCCGGCGGGCGCTGTTCGCCGCGGCGGGGCTGGCCGAGGCGATGACCGAGGCGGTCGTCGCGCGCGGCCGGCCGTTCCTCGGCATCTGCGTCGGGATGCAGCTTCTCGCGACCTGGGGGCGCGAGTACGGTGACACACCCGGCCTCGGCTGGCTGCCGGGCGAGGTCGTGCGGATCGCGCCCCGGGATGCCGCGCTGAAGGTACCGCACATGGGCTGGAACGACCTCGTGGTCGACGCGCCCCACCCGGTGCTTGCCGGCATCGCCACCGGCGACCACGCCTATTTCGTGCACTCCTACCAGTTCCGGGCGGCGGACCCGGCGCAGCGCCTCGCCCATGTCGACTACGGCGGCGACGTGACCGCCATCGTCGGGCGCGGGACCGTGGTCGGCACGCAGTTCCACCCCGAGAAAAGCCAGGCGACCGGCCTGCGGCTGATCGCCAACTTCCTGCGATGGGCGCCCTGACGCCGCGCGCGGTGGTCTCGTGGTCCTCGGGCAAGGACTGCGCCTTCGCGCTGCACGAGGCGCGCCGCCTGGCGCTTGCCGAACCCGTAGCGCTGCTGACCACGCTCGACGAGGCGTCCGGCCGGGTGGCGATGCATGCGGCCCGCGCCGAGCTTGTGCGCCTGCAGGCGGAGGCCGCCGGCCTGCCGCTGATCGAGGTGCCGCTGCCGTGGCCCTGTTCCAACGCCAACTACGAAGCGCGGATGGCGGCCGCCATGCCGCGCCTCGCCGCGCTCGGCGCGACGGCGATGGTGTTCGGCGACCTCTTCCTGCAGGACGTGCGGGCCTACCGCGAGCGGCAGCTTGCCGCGACCGGCATCGCGCCCCTCTTCCCGCTCTGGGGCCGGCCGACCCGCGCGCTTGCGGGCGAGATGATCGCCGCGGGCCTCGACGCCCGTCTCGTCACCGTGGACCCGGCGCAACTCGATCCCGCCTTCGCCGGCCGGAGGTTCGACGAGGCGCTCCTCGCCGACCTGCCGGAAGGCGCCGACCCCTGCGGCGAGAACGGCGAATTCCACACCTGCGTGCTGGACGGGCCGATGTTCTCCCGGCCCGTCGCCGTGATCCCGGGCGAGGTCGTCACCCGGGACGGCTTCGTGTTCGCCGACCTCGTGCCGGTGCGGCCGTAGGTCAGTTCGACCGCGTCCAGACGCCGCCCTCGCGGCAGATGCCGATGCGGCAGCCCGAGACCGACAGCCGGTCGCCGGACAGGACCAGCTTGGAGTTGTATTCCTGGTCCCGGTCGGGGGAGTAGACCCGGCCGCGATACTCGCCACCGCCGGCGGGCGCGGTATCCCAGATGATGAACCGCCCGACATTGGGCGACTCGATCTGGCTGCCGTCGGGCCCGAACGCCCGGGTCAGCCGGCCGCACAGCTTGTCGCCGCAGGGGGCGACCTCGACCAGGCCGGAATTGCCGTTGTCGTCCTGCGCGGTCCGCCACAGGCCCTCGAGCGGGTCCGCCGCCGCCGCCGCCGCCAGCGCGATGAACGCGGCCGCTGTCAACATCGTGAGACGCATGTCGGATATCTCCTCCCCGAAACTGCCTGCATAGTGGGCAGCCGCCCCGAGTCGCGGCAAGCATGACGTCGGGTCGCGCGCATGTGTCTGGCCCGGCGAGGCTTGCGGCTTATCATCCTGACCGGAAGAGGAGGTCCTGCCATGCGCCCGTTTCTGACCGCCGCCCTGGCGCTCTTCATCGCCACCCCGGCCCTCGGCCAGGACCGGACGCCGAGCCATTGCGTCGCCCTCGCCGCGCGCACCCCCGGCGTCGGGGTCCTCCACCGGGCGAGCTTCGGCACGCCGCCCGCGGCCGAGACGGTGCGGCTGAACTACGTGAACCACGCGACCTTCCTCCTCGAGACGGCCGGCGGGCTCACCCTCGCCACCGACTTCACCGGGTTTCTCGGGGCGACCGACCTCCTCCCCGACGTGGTGACGATGAACCATGCGCATGCGACGCACTGGACCGCCTTTCCCGACCCCGCGATCCCGCACGTGCTGCGCGGCTGGAACGAGGACGGCGGCGGCCCGGCCGACCACTACCTCGACCTCGGCGAGATCCTGGTCCGCAACGTGCCGACCGACATCCGGTCGCGCTTCGGCGACAGCGTGGTCGAGGAGGATGGCAACTCGATCTTCGTCTTCGAGGTGGCGGGCCTGTGCATCGGCCATCTCGGCCATCTCCACCACGAACCCGACCCGGCGCAATACGCCATGCTCGGGCGGCTCGACGTGGTGATGGCGCCGGTCGATGGCGGGCTTACGCTCGACCTGCCGGCGATGACCCGCGTCCTGCAGCGCCTGCGCTCGTCGGTCGTGGTGCCGATGCACTGGTTCGGCACCGGCTCGCTCGAGGCGTTTCTCGACGGGATGGAGGGTGAGTTCGTGATCGACCGGCGGAACGCCAGCTTCCTCGAAGTGTCGCTGGACGCGCTCCCGCCCCAGCCTACCCTGGTGGTGCTGGAGCCGCAGCTTCTCGAATGACGCTCCGGGTGGCGCTGCTGCGCGGCGTCGATGCCGGGGGCGCCGGCCGGCTGCCGATGGCGGCCTTCCGCGAGCCTCCGGGCGCGCTGCATCTTCGGGATGCCGCGACCCACATCCAGAGCGGCAACGCCGTCTTCCGTGCCGCCTTCCGCGCGGCCGGAACGGCAGGGGGCGAGGCGACGGCCAGCACCGCCCGTGCGGCCACGCTCTGACTTGCGGCGCGGCGCCCGGCATGGTTCACCGGCGGCCGAGGAGGCGCCGATGCTGAACCCTGCCGACGATGCGTTCCGCGCGCAGCTCGCCGAGCGGCTGCCGCGGGCGGCGTTCCGACCGCTTTCGCCAGCCTATGTGGAAGAGCCGCGCGGCCGCTTCGCCGCCGCCGGCGGCCTCGTCGTGGCGCCCGCCACGGTCGAGGACGTCGCCGAGACGGTCCGCGCCTGCGCCGCGGCGCGGATCGGCATCGTGCCCTATGGCGGGGGCACCGGGCTGGTGGGCGGGCAGGTCCTGGCCGACGGCCCGACCGCGGTGATCCTCTCGCTCGAGCGGATGCACGCCATCCGCGCCGTCCATCCCGACGAGAACGTGCTGATCGCCGAGGCCGGCGCGGTGCTTTCGGACGTCCACGCCGCGGCGGAGGCTGCCGCCCGCCTGTTTCCGCTCTCGTTGGCCTCGGAGGGCTCGGCGCGGGTCGGCGGGCTTCTGGCCACCAATGCCGGCGGGACCGGCGTCCTGCGCTACGGCAACGCGCGCGACCTCTGCCTCGGCGTGGAGGCGGTGCTGCCCGACGGGTCGATCCTGCGCGGGCTGAAGCGGCTCAGGAAGGACAATACCGGCTACGACCTGCGCCATCTGCTGATCGGCGCCGAGGGCACGCTGGGCGTCATCACCGCGGCGGCCCTGCGGCTGCACCCGGTGCCCGCGGGAACCGGGACCGCGCTTTTCGCCGTGCCGTCGCCCGGCGCCGCGCTCGACCTCCTCGCGCTTGCGCAGGAGCGGATGGGCGGCGGCGTCTCGGCCTTCGAACTGATGCACCGCCAGGGCTTCGACTTCCTCTTCGAGACCGGGCTGGAGACGCGGTTCCCGATGTCGCCGATGCCGGAATGGACGGCCCTCGTCGAGGTCGGGCTGCCCCGCGGCCTCGCGCCCGACGGCGCGCTCGAGTCGCTGTTCGAGGCCGCGGCGGGGGCGGAGCTGGCGACGGACGGGGTGATCGCCCGGTCGGAGGCGCAGCGCGCCACGTTCTGGCGCCTGCGCGAGACGATCCCCGAGGCCAACCGCCGGATCGGCGCGGTCTCGTCGCACGACATCTCGGTCCCGCTCGGCGCGATCGCCGAATTCGTCGCCCGCGCGCCCGAGGCGGTCGCCCGCATCGGCGCCTTCCGCGTCAACTGCTTCGGCCATGTCGGCGACGGCAACCTGCACTGGAACGTCTTTCCGATGCCCGGCCGCAGCCGGGCCGACGACGAGGCGCACCGCGAGACGATCAAGCGGACGGTGCACGACCTCGTCCACGCCCTCGGCGGATCGGTCTCGGCCGAGCACGGCATCGGCCGCCTCAAGGTCGCCGACCTGGAGCGCTACGGCGACCCAGCCAAGCTGGCCGCGATGCGCGCGATCAAGCGCGCCCTCGATCCGGCCGGCATCATGAACCCCGGCGCGGTCCTGCGGACGGCCGCGCCATAATTCGGTCATCCCGGAAATACCGTTGCACTGCGGCGCCGCCATTTGCTAGAGCGGTGCGATGGACGATGACGGCCTCTCGCGGCAGCTCGCCGCCCTTGGCAACCCGACGCGGCTGGCGATCGTCCGGGCGCTGGTGCGGGCCGGGCACGGCGGCCTCAGCGTCGGCACGCTGCAGGCCCGGCTCGGCACCGCGCCCTCGACGCTCTCGCATCACCTCGGGCATCTGCGCCAGGCGGGCCTCGTCCTGCAGGAGCGGCAGGGCACGACCCTGCTCTGCCGGGCCGAGTTCGGCCTGATCGCGGCGCTGGTCCGCACGCTCCGCGACGAGTGCTGCATCGACGAGCGCGACCCGCCGTGACCCCGGTCCTCGCGCTGGGCGTCAGCCAGATCGTCGGCTACGGCACGCTCTACTACGCCTTCCCGGTCCTTGCGCCGCATGTGGCGCGCGAGTTCGGCGTCGGCCAGCCGCTGCTTTACGCGGTCTTCTCCGCGGGGCTTCTCGTCGGCGGCCTCGCCGCCCCCGCCGCCGGCCGGCTGATGGACCGCCACGGCGCGCCGCAGCTGATGCGGCATGGCAGCCTCGCGGCGGGGCTGGTGCTCGGCCTCGTCGCGCTGGCCCCGTCGTTTGCGTTCTTCGCAGCCGGGATCGTGGCGCTCGAGATCATCGCGGTCGCCGTGCTCTACGATGCCGCCTTCGCCGCCCTTGCGCTGATCGCGGGGGCGGGCGCGCGGCGGGCGATCACGCGGCTCACGCTGATCGCGGGCTTCGCCTCGACGATCTTCTGGCCGCTGACCGGCATGCTGGCCGAAGTGGCGGGGTGGCGCGCCACCTACGCCGCCTTCGGCCTGCTGCACCTTGCCGTCGCCCTGCCGCTGCATCTCTGGCTGGCCCGGCAGCGGCCCGCCGAGCCGGGCCGGTCGGCGGCCCGGCCGGCACCCACCGCCCCACCCCTGCCCGACGCGCTGGTGCGCGGCGCGCTGGTCGCCGTCGCCTTCAGTTTCGCGCTGTCGGGGGCGCTGGTCGCGGCGGTGGGCGTGCACATGGTGCCGATCCTGGCCAGCACCGGCCTCGGCGCGGGCGCCACGCTGGTCGCGATGATCCTCGGCCCGGCGCAGGTGGCGATCCGCCTGATCGACGCGCTGTTCTGGCGCAGCCTCCACCCGCTGACCGTGGCGGCGATCTCGGCGCTGGCGCTGCCGCTTGCTGCCTGCGCGCTGCTGTCCGGGCTGCCCGCCTGGATCGCCGGGCCCGCCTTCGCGGCCTTTTCGGGCATCGGCCAGGGGCTGGCGAGCATCGTCCGCGGCAGCGTGCCCTACACGCTCTTCGGCCCGGCCGGCTATGGCGAGCGCCTGGGTCGCCTCGCACTGGCCCGCACTTTGGCAAGCGCCGGCGCGCCGTTCGCCTTCGCCGCCCTGCTGGCTGCGGCGGGGCTGAAGGTCGCACTCGGGGCCTTCATCGTCCTCGGCCTTGCTGCGGCGCTGCCGCTTCTGGCGCTCCGCGCGCGCCTCGGCCGCGCCGGCCACCTCGCCCCGCTGCGATAGGAGGGCGCGCGCGCCCGGGACGGATCGGCCCCGCTGCCGCATCCGGCAGCGGGGCCATGGAGGGTCTGCTCTCAAGCAGGGCCGATGGCCGCCCCGCTTCGGCTGCACCCTGCCCGGCAAAGGTTAAGGTCGGGTTAGTGCCCGGAGAAGGCGCACAGCGCATGCACTTCCATGCCCATCGCCTGAAGCTTCTGCCGGCCGCCGAGGTCCGGTAGATCGACGACGAAGGCGCAGCCGACAACCTCGGCGCCGAGCCGTTCGATCAGCCGGATGCCCGCCTCGCAGGTCCCGCCGGTGGCGAGGAGGTCATCGACGATCAGCACGCGCTCGCCCGGCTGCAGCGCGTCGTCGTGGATCTCCATCACCGCTTCGCCGTATTCGAGCGTGTATTCCTGCGCGATCGTCGGCCCGGGCAGCTTGCCCTTCTTGCGGATCGGCACGAAGCCGACCGAAAGCTGGTGGGCCACCGCGCCGCCGAGGATGAAGCCCCGCGCCTCCAGCCCCGCCACCTTGTCGATCCGCGTGCCGGCATAGGGGTGCAGGAGCTGGTCGATCGCCATCCGGAACCCCCGCGCATCGGCGAAAAGCGTGGTGACATCGCGGAAGAGGATGCCCTCCTTCGGGAAGTCGACGATGGTGCGGATGTAGTCCTGGACGGTCTTCATGTTCCCCCTCCCAGCACCCTTCCCGCCACCGCGTCGAGCTTGGCCACCAGCGCGGGATCGCGCTTCTCCGGCGCGGTCAGGATCGCGTGGTCCAGCGCCCGGTCGCAGCCATGCGGGCAGGGCGCGCGGTCGGGCCCGAGCAGCGCCGGCAGCCGCGCCACCATCGCCCGCGCCTTGTCGGCATTGCCGGTCAGCACGCGGATGATGTCGGCGATCTCGACCGTCCCGTGGCCCTCGTGCCAGCTGTCGTAGTCGGTCACCATGGCGACGGAGGCGTAGCAGAGCTCGGCCTCGCGGGCGAGCTTGGCCTCGGGCATGTTGGTCA
>CAZYBG010000047.1:0-21635 GCA_964645155.1 uncultured Rhodobacterales bacterium
CGCTCTTTTCGCGCGACGTCATCGCGCTCGCCGCCGGGGTGGCGCTCAGCCACAACACCTTCGACGCCGCGCTCTACCTCGGCATCTGCGACAAGATCGTGCCGGGGCTCGTCATCGCGGCAGCCTCGTTCGGCCACGTGCCGGCAGTCTTCGTGCCGGCCGGGCCGATGACGAGCGGGCTGCCGAACGACGAGAAGTCGATGGTCCGCCAGCAGTTTGCCGCCGGCGAGGTCGGCCGCGACGCGCTGATGGCGGCCGAGATGGCATCCTACCACGGCCCAGGCACCTGCACCTTCTACGGCACCGCGAACACCAACCAGATGCTGATGGAGTTCATGGGGCTGCACCTGCCCGGCGCGAGTTTCGTCAACCCCAACACGCCGCTGCGCGACGCGCTGACCACGGCGGCGGTCGAGCGGGCGCTGGCCATCACCGCGGGCGGCAACGACTACCGCCCGGCGGGCGAGATCCTCGACGAGCGCGCCTTCGTCAACGGGATCGTCGGACTGATGGCGACGGGGGGCTCGACCAACCTTGTCCTGCACCTGCCGGCCATGGCAAGAGCGGCCGGTATCCATCTGGATCTGCAGGATTTCGGCGAACTGTCAGAAGCCGTTCCGCTGATGGCGAAGGTCTATCCGAACGGCCTTGCCGACGTGAACCACTTCCACGCCGCGGGCGGCCTCGCCTACATGATCGGCGAGTTGCTGTCGGCGGGCCTCCTGCATCCCGACACGCAGACGATCGCGGGCGACGGCCTTGCGCACTACACGCGCGAGCCGAAGCTGCGCGACGGCCGGCTGACCTGGGAGGACGGGCCGGGCACCAGCCAGAACGACCGGATCCTGCGGCCGGCCTCGGACCCGTTCCAGCTGACCGGCGGCCTGAAGCAGCTTGCCGGCAATCTGGGCCACGGGGTGATGAAGGTCTCGGCCGTGGCGCCCGAGCGGCACGTGGTCGAGGCGAAGGCGCGCATCTTCCACGACCAGAACGAGGTCAAGGCGGCCTTCAAGGCCGGCGCCTTCACCGAAGACACGGTGGTCGTCGTCCGCTTCCAGGGCCCGAAGGCGAACGGCATGCCCGAGCTTCATTCGCTGACGCCGACCCTCTCGGTCCTGCAGGATCGCGGCCTCAGGGTCGCGCTCGTCACCGACGGGCGGATGTCGGGCGCTTCGGGCAAGGTGCCGGCGGCGATCCATGTCGCGCCGGAAGCCGCCGATGGCGGGCCGCTCGCGCGGCTGCGCGACGGCGACCGGGTGCGGGTCGATGCGGTGGCCGGCACGCTCGACGTGCTCGAGCCCGATTTCGAGGCGCGCGAGCCGGTGCGCGCCGATCTCTCGGCAAACGGCGTCGGCCTCGGGCGCGAGATGTTCGAACTGTTCCGCCGCAACGCCGGGCTCGCCACCACCGGCGGCTGTTCGGTCGTGTGAGGGCCCCCGCCCGCCGCTACCGGGCCGCGGCCCGCGCCCGGAGATCGGCCTGCGGCAGGCCCGCGGCGGCGAGGCCGGCCACCAGCGCCGGGCGGGCATGGTGCAGCCCGTGGCCGGCGCCTCTCACGTGGCGCACCCGCAGCGCGACCACCCGCTCGCGCAGCCAGGGCAGGTGCCAGGCGGCCTCGGCCGTGCCGTCGCGCTCGCCGCAGACTGCGAGGACCGGCGCGGTCAGCGGCGCCACCCTGGCGAGCGGCGCCATGCCGTCGTTGAAGGCGCGCAGCTCGGCCGCGATCGTCTCGATGGCGCGGGGCCGCGCGGCGTGGCTGACGGGAAACCCGTCGAGCCACGCCGGCACGGGCGCGGGTGCCGCGATCGCCGCGAGAAGCCGCTGCCGGACCAGCGGCAGCAGCGCCGGCACCACCCAGCGGCGGACCGGCGGCCCGATCACCGGCGCGGTGGCGAGCCGCAGTCCCGGCATCAGGCGGTGCGGCGTGGGCCGGCAGAACGGCGAGACCAGCACCAGCCGCTCCACCAGGCCCGGATGGCGCGCCGCGAGCCAGAGCGCGGCGCCCGCCGCCAGCGAATGGGCGACGATGCGGGCACGCGCGATCCCGAGCGCGCCGAGCAGCCCCGCCGCCCAGTCGGCGGTGCCGACCGGATCGGCGCGCCCCTCCGGCAGCGGGTCGCTCAGCCCGTATCCGGGGCGGTCGGGCGCGATCCAGCGCGCCCCGCCCTGCCGCGCGAAGGCGCCGAGCACCTCCTGGCCGAGGCCGCCGGCGCCGTGCAGCAGAAGCACCGCCCGGCCGCTGCCTGCATCCAGCCAGTGCGTGCGGGCGCCGGCCACGTCGGCGAACTGCCCGACCAGAATCTCCTCGACGCTTTCGCGCCCGGTCCGCACTTCGGCGCTTCCGCGCCCGGTCCTCGCTTCGGCGCCTCCGCGTCTGGTCCGCACTTCCGCCATCGCCACCCTGGCCCACCCCCGGCCCACCCCCCGCGGCGCGCCAGGCGTCCCGGGATCGGGGGCCGACCGGCGCGGCGCGCACCCGCACGAAACCGCATGGCGCGGGATCGGTTCCCGCCCCGGAGCGGCGGCCGGTTGCCTTCCGGCGCCGCGACCGGCATCGTCCACCCAGCCCCGCCTGCGCCGCCCCGTCCCGCCAAGGAGCCCGCCCGAGATGACCCCCGCCGAAGCCTCACGCCTGACCACCGCGATCTGCGCCCGCGCCCCGGTGATCCCGGTCCTCGTCGTCGAGGACGCCGCGGCGGCGGGGGGGCTGGCGCAGGCGCTGGTGGCCGGCGGGCTGCCGGCGCTGGAGGTGACGCTGCGCACGCCCGCGGCGCTCGACGCGATCCGCGCGATGGCGGCGGTCGAGGGCGGCGTGGTCGGCGCGGGCACCCTGCTGACGCCGGCGGACGTGAAGGCCGCGAAAGCCGCAGGCGCCCGTTTCGGCGTCTCTCCGGGCGCGACGGACCGGCTGCTCGACGCCTGCGAGGCCGAGGGGCTGCCGCTCCTGCCCGGGGCGGCGACGGCAAGCGAGGTGATGCGGCTCTTCGAGCGCGGCTACACGGCGATGAAGTTCTTCCCCGCCGAGGGGGCCGGCGGCGCGGCGGCGCTGAAGGCGATCGGCGCGCCGATCCCGCAGGTGCGCTTCTGCCCGACCGGCGGCATCGGCCCCGGGAATGCGCCGGACTACCTCGCGCTTGCCAACGTCATGTGCGTCGGCGGCTCGTGGGTGGCGCCGAAGGCGATGGTCGAGGCCGCCGACTGGGCGGGGGTCGAGCGGCTCGCCCGCGGGGCCGCAGCGCTGCGCCGCTAGGTCGCGACGCCGCGCAGCAGCCGCGCCCGCGCCGGCGGGACGCGGCCGATCTCGAGGCCGGTGAAGACATGCATCGTGCCGAGGTCGCGGTCGACCACCGCATGGTCGCTGACCCAGCCGCCCATCAGCAGATAGGTCCGCAGGAGCGGCGGCATCCCGAGAAGCGCGCGGCGCGGGTCGGGCGTGCGGCGACGGAGCTTCTGCGCGAAGCGGAACACCTCGGGCGCCTTGACCCGCGGCCACCACCGGCGCGGCGCCAGGTGGCGCGCGCGCAAGAGCGCGAACGCATCCATGTAGTCGGCCGCCTCGGTCCCCATGAACGACGAGCAGCCGAAGAGAAGCTCCACCCCCTCGCGGTCGACATAGGCGGTCATCGCGCCCCAGGCGACGCGCAGGATGTCGGGGTCGCGCCAGTCGGGATGGATGCAGAACCGCCCCATCTCGACCATCCGGCCCTGGAACCCCTCGAGCGCGGAGAGCTCGTAATATTGCGCCGAGTAACTCTGCCCGATATCGGCGCCGCCGGCGAGCGGCAGGAGCCGGAAGCAGCAGACGAGCGTGCCCGACCGGGCCTCCTCGATCAGCACGTGGGTACAGCGGGCATCGAAGCTGTCGGCCTCGCGCTCGCCCTCGCGGTGGCCGCCGCGCGCGGCGATGAAGGCGAGGTGGCGCAGCCGCTGGGCACGGGCCACGTCGTCGGGACCGGCAGCAACGCGGGCACGGTAACGGCCTTTTGAGAGCGAAAGCATCTAGGCTCCTGTCCGGCCCTTGGCCGCGCTGCCGACGCATCCTAACTATGCGCTTGACCCCGGTTATCCACAAGTCGTGACAGGGGTTTGACGCAAGGGGAAACGGATGATCGACAAGGTGGTGAAAAGCGACGAGGCCTGGCGCGCCGAACTCGGCGATCTGGCCTACAAGGTGACGCGCAAGCACGCGACCGAACGCGCCTTCACCCACGACGACTTCCCGAAGGCGGCGGGCACGTTCCGCTGCGTCTGTTGCGGCGCGGCCCTGTTCGACCAGGCCCATAAGTTCGACAGCGGCACCGGCTGGCCGTCGTTCTGGCAGCCGCTCGACCCCGAGATGGTGGGCGAGAGCGAGGACAACGGCTGGCTGATGCGCCGCACCGAGGTTCACTGCAACCGCTGCGACGCGCATCTGGGCCACGTCTTTCCCGACGGACCCCGCCCCACGGGCCTGCGCTACTGCATCAACGGCGTGGCGCTGAAGTTCGAACCCTCGGACTAGCCGCGCCCTGCCCCGGCCCCGGCGCGGCCCGCCCTGCGGCGACATCGCGGCGGCTGGCCTCAGTCGAACTCGGCGAGGTTGATCCGCCCGAGGTTGCCGAGCAGCTGGCGCAGGAACGACACGTTGCGCACCGAGGTCTCGGTCACCCGCCGCGAGAGCGGCACGACGCGGCCGTCCTGCAGCGTGAAGCGCTCGATGTTCTCGACCACGCCGTCGGGGTCGAAGCTAATCGCGACGAGCTGGCGGTCGACCTCGCGCGGGGCGCGCCAGGCGACCGTCTCGTACCGGCTGCGGACATAGTAGTAGCCGCTGCCGGTGACGACGCCGCCGGTGGTCGGCGCGCCGACCGAGGCGGCCACCGTCTCGCGCGTGTCGACGCCGACGGTGAGGAACGACAGGTCCTCGTCAGACGGGACGTAGCCGTGGTTGCGCACGAGCGGAGTGCAGGCGCCGAGGGCCAGAAGAAACGTCGCGGCCACCGCCCCGGCGATCCGCATCCTGAGCCCGATCATGGCATCCTCTTGTCACGCAACCCTGCCCTCAATATCTCGCTTAGAGAAAATCGCGGCCTCCTTCAAGGAAGGAACGCCCCGCCGCGCCCGACCCGAGGAAGGTCCCACGCCATGACGACCGCCCATGAGCCGCGCCCGTTCCGTGCAGCCGACCTCGCGCGCCGCGCCGAGCTTGCCTTCGACATCGCGCCCGACGACGACGCGCGCGAGGCGCTGGCCGGGCGGCTGGGGCTTCTCGGCCTGCGCAAGCTGCGCTTCGCCGGGCGCCTGGTGCCCGAGGGCCGGCGCGACTGGCGGCTCGAGGCGACGCTCGGCGCGACGGTGGTGCAGCCCTGCGTGGTCACGCTCGCACCCGTGACCACGCGGCTCGACGAGCCGGTGGCGCGCCGCTACCTCGCCGACTGGACCGATCCGGACCCCGGCAGCGAGGTCGAGATGCCGGCCGACGACAGCGTCGAGCCGCTCGGCACCGCCATCGACCCCGCGCAGGTGATGGAGGAGGCGCTGGCGCTGGCGCTGCCGCTCTATCCCCGCGCCCAGGGCGCCGAATTCGGCGAGGCGGTGTTCGGTGCGCCGGGCGCGCTGCCGCTGACCGACGAGGCGGTGCGCCCCTTCGCGCCGCTTGCCAAGCTGCGGCGGCCCGAGTAGCCGTTTTGCAGGGCCATCTGAACGGAGGCGGCGGATTGTTCGGGTTCCCCAAGGTGCGGCGCGCGGCGCTGCGGGTCGGTGTGGCGGTCGCGGCCTGCGCGTCGGCGATGGCGTCGGCGACGGCGGCCGCGGGCGAGGGTATTGACTTCGCGGCGATGCCGATCGGGTGCCGCTGGCACACGGCGTTGTCCGACCGGCCGACCGAGGTCAGCACCTATGTCGGCGAACGCTCGGGCTTCCACGTCATCGAGGTGACGACCGGGCGCGGACGGCCCGTCGCCACGGTCTTCAACACGCCCGACGGCCACTATGCGCAGAGGGTGTTCCCGGACGGCCGCTGGGAGCGGTTCACCCCGCATACCTGCTTTGCCGTCGAGGGCCGTTGCGAGAGCACTTACGAGCGCGGCGACGGCCTGCGCGTGCGCCAGTGGAGCGAGGGGCGCCGGAGCGGCGACGGCTTCGTCGTCCGATCCGGCGAGGTCGGCGGCGCGGCCTATGCCGCGGAGGCCTATCGCCTCGGGCCGTTCAACGTGATCGCGGAAAGCCGCAACGAGACCTATGCCGCGCGCGTGACGAAGTTCGAACGCTGCGACGCGCCGGCAGGCTGAGGCGCAGGCGCGCCGAGTGGCGGCGGGCGGCGTCGGGCCGGAAATGCATTCTTTTTCAGAGCTTTGGGAAAAACCGGCCGGGGCGGCCCGCGGGTCTTTTCCGTGGCCCGGCGAACCCGCCAGAATCTCCTTGCGCGGCCACCGAATCCCAGTATTTTCGCGCCCTCGTTTGCAAGTTGGGTTGGACACCGGGCGCCTTCGCGGCGTAAGAGGTGCCTGACCCTGGTGGAGGGCCTTCGGGCCCCTTAGGACCTGAGGACCCGAAATGGCCGTTCAACAGAACCGCAAGACCCGCTCGAAGCGGAACATGCGCCGCGCGCATGACGCGCTCGTGGCGGCGAATCCCAACGAATGCACGAATTGCGGCGAACTCAAGCGCCCGCATCACGTCTGCCCGTCCTGCGGCCACTATGACAGCCGCGAGGTCGTGGCCCAGGCGCGCGAGATCGATCTCGACGAAGACGCCGCGTAAGCCGGCAGGGTCGGCGGGGCCCATGGCGCATGGCTTTCTCTGACGGAACGCCAGACCGGACCGCCAAGACCGTCATCTCGATCGACGCGATGGGCGGCGACCTCGGTCCGGTCGCCATCGTCGCCGGCATGGCGGAATCCGCGGCCAAGAACCCCGACATCCGGTTCATCGTGCACGGGCCGGAGGACGAGCTGCGCCGGCTGATCGACCGCCGCCGCGGCCTTGCCGAGCGGTGCGAGATCCGCCATGCCGAGGGCGTCGTGACGATGGGCGAGAAGCCCAGCCACGTCATGCGCAACGGCAAGGGCACCTCGATGTGGTCGGCGCTCGACGCGGTGAAGGGCGGCGAGGCGTCGGTCGCCGTATCCTGCGGCAATACCGGCGCGCTGATGGCGCTGGCCATGGTGCGGCTGAGGAAGCTCGAAGGCGTGAGCCGCCCGGCGATCGCCTGCATGTGGCCCTCGCGCAACCCCGGCGGGTTCAACATCATGCTCGATGTCGGCGCCGATATCCGCGCCGACGAGACCGACCTGCTGCAATACGCGCTGATGGGCGCCTCGTATGCACGCAACGGCCTCGGCATCGCCAATCCGCGGGTCGGGCTGCTCAACGTCGGCACCGAGGAGCACAAGGGCCGTGCCGAGATGAAGGTCGCGCACGACCTGATCGCGGCCGCGGCCGAGGCCGGCAGCTTCCGCTTCATCGGCTTCGTCGAGGGCAACGACCTGCCCTCGTCGCGCGTCGACGTGATCGTCACCGACGGCTTCACCGGCAATGTCGCGCTGAAGACCGGCGAGGGCACCGCGACGCTGATCCGCGAGTTCCTGGGCGAGGCGTTCCGCGCGACGCCGCTCTCGCGCATCGCGGCGCTGCTGGCGCTGACCTCGCTCAAGCGGCTGCAGAAGCGCATCGACCCCCGGCGGGTCAATGGCGGCGTGTTCCTCGGGCTCAACGGCACGGTCATCAAGTCGCACGGCGCCGCCGACGCGACCGGCGTCTCGGCGGCGATCAAGCTCGCCTTCAAGCTCGCCCAGTCGGGCTTCACCGAGCGGCTCGCGGCGCGGGTTGCCTTGGCGCTGACGGCGCGGCAGGATGTTCCCGAAGAACGAGCAGCCGGCGGACACCAAGAATGACAAGACGCGCCGTGGTGAAGGGCGTCGGGCATTACCTGCCCGCGCGGATCGTGGCCAATTCCGAGTTCGAGGCCACGCTCGACACCTCCGACGAATGGATCCGCGCCCGCACCGGGATCGAGCGGCGGCATTTCGCCGCCGAGGGCGAGACGACGTCGCAGCTTGCCGTCCATGCAGCGCGGGCGGCGCTGGCCGATGCCGGCCTCGACGCCGGCGACATCGACGCGATCGTGCTGGCGACCTCGACCGCCGACTTCACCTTTCCCTCGGCCGCCTCGATGGTGCAGGCCGAGCTCGGCATGACGCAGGGCTTCGCCTTCGACGTCCAGGCGGTCTGCGCCGGCTTCGTCTTCGCGCTGTCGCAGGCCAATGCGCTGATCCTGTCCGACCAGGCGACGCGGGTGCTGGTGATCGGCGCCGAGACGTTCTCGAAGCTGATGGACTGGACCGACCGCGCGACCTGCGTGCTTTTCGGCGACGGCGCCGGCGCCGTGGTGCTGGAGGCCGCCGAGGGTGGGGGCACGTCGGAGGACCGCGGCATCCTCGCGACCGACCTGCATTCGGACGGCCGCTACCGCGACCTCCTCTATGTCGATGGCGGCGTCTCGACCGGCGCCACCGGGCATCTTCGGATGCAGGGCAAGGAGGTGTTCCGCCATGCCGTCGAGAAGCTGGCCGCGACCGCCCATGCCGCGCTCGACAAGGCCGGCCTTTCGGGCGCGGACGTGGACTGGATCGTGCCGCACCAGGCGAACCTGCGCATCATCACCGCCACCGCGCAGCGGATGCAGGTGCCGATGGAGCGGGTCGTGGTGACGGTGCAGGACCACGGCAACACCTCGGCCGCCTCGATCCCGCTCGCGCTGTCGGTCGGCAAGGCGCGCGGGCAGCTTAAGACCGGCGATCTGATCGTCACCGAAGGCATCGGCGGCGGCCTCGCCTGGGGCGCGGTCGTGCTGCGCTGGTAGGCCCTGCGCAACCTTGGGGAGAGCGCCCCGCCGGTGGCGGCGGCCCGCCTGCAAGAACCCATGCCAAGGTCTTGATATTGACTCGGAAAATCAAAGCCCCCTATGCTCCCCGGTCAGAAATGAAGACGGCCGGGGGGCGTCATGGGCGAAAAGACACTCACGCGGATGGACCTTTCCGAGGCGGTGTTCCGCGAGGTGGGCCTGTCGCGCAACGAATCTGCCGAACTCGTGGAGAGCGTGCTGCGCCACATGTCGGACGCGCTCTCGCGGGGCGAGACGGTCAAGATCTCGTCCTTTGGCACCTTCTCGACGCGTGACAAGGGCGCCCGCATCGGCCGCAACCCGAAGACCGGCGAGGAAGTGCCGATCCAGCCGCGCCGCGTGCTGACCTTCCGCCCGTCGCACCTGATGAAAGACCGCGTGGCGGCCGGCAACCGGAGTTGAGCGGAGCATCCGCCATGGAGAAGTCGCCCGACGCGTTCCGGACGATCAGCGAGGTTGCCGAGTGGCTTGACACCCCCGCGCATGTGCTGCGGTTCTGGGAGAGCCGGTTCGCGCAGGTCAAGCCGGTGAAGCGCGCCGGCGGGCGGCGCTACTACCGGCCCTCCGACATGGCGCTGCTCGGCGGTATCAAGAAGCTCCTCCACGAGGACGGGATGACGATCCGCGGGGTGCAGAAGGTGCTGCGCACCGAGGGCGTCCGCCATGTGGCGGCGCTTGCACCGACGCTGGAGGAGGGGGCCGCTTCCGGCCCGGCGGCCGAGGCGGGCGAGGCGCCGCAGCCCGCCGCGCGGGTGCGGCGCATGGCGCCGCCGGCGGAACCGCCAGCGGCGGACGCCGAAGCGGCGATGCCGGTTGCAGGACCGGGCCCGGCATCCGGCCCGGGAGCGGACGCGGAGCCGCCGACGGGGGCCGGCGCGGAGCAGGGCGCGGGGCCTGCGGCGGAACCGCCGGCCGAAGTCCTGCAGCAGGCGTTCGCCTTCGATCCGGCCCCGGACGCACCGGCGGCTGCCGGCCGGGAGGATGGCGTACCGGGCATCCCCTCTGTGGTTGAGGCCGAGGAGGGCGCCGCAGCCGAAGCCGCGGCCGAGGCCGAAGGCGACGGCGAGACCGAGGAGGCAGCCGGGATGCCCGAGGGCTGGACCCGCTCGGGATTTCCGCTGCGCTACCCCGAGGCCGCGCGGATGCGGCTTGCCGAGGATTCCGAGGCCGCGCACGCGCTCCTTGCGCGTCTTGTCGCGCTGCGCGACCGCATGGCCGGGCCGCGGCGCTGAGCGGCTGCCGAAGCCCCCCGCCCGATGCGCATTCAGCCTTGCCACGCACCCGAATTCGCGTATGTATGCCGGCCGTCGGGCCATAGCGCAGCCTGGTTAGCGCGTCCGTCTGGGGGGCGGGAGGTCGTGAGTTCGAATCTCACTGGCCCGACCATCACCGACCCACCCGCCGCCCCGTCGCGGCGGGCGGCGGCGGCCAGGGGTGGACGATGACCTCTGGCGTGCTTCCCGACAGCCGGCTGCAGGCGCTCGTCGCCGAGGGCGCGGTGAACCCCGATCTGCCGCTGGCCGAAGGCCAGGTCCAGCCTGCCTCCCTCGACCTGCGGCTCGGCAGCGTCGCCTACCGGGTGCGCGCGTCGTTCCTCGCCGGTGCGGGGCGGAGCGTGGCCGCGCGGATCGCCGAGTTCGAGATGCACCGGGTCGACCTCGGCGCCGGCGCGGTGCTCGAGAAGGGCTGCGTCTATGTCGTGCCGCTGATGGAGCGCCTGGCCCTGCCGCCCGGGATCGAGGCCGTCACCAACGCCAAGAGCTCGACCGGACGGCTCGACCTTCTCACCCGCACGATCACCGATGGCGGGACCGAGTTCGACCGCGTGCCGCCGGGCTATGCCGGCCCGCTCTTCGCCGAGATCTGCCCGCGGTCGTTCTCGGTCCTGGTGCGGCCGGGCATGCGGCTCAACCAGATCCGCTTGCGCGCCGGAGAGGCGGTGCTGGACGACGACGCGCTCCGCGCGCTGCACGCCGCGACGCCGCTTGTCACCGGCGGCGCGGCCGTCATCGACGGCGGCCTCGGCTTCTCGGTCGACCTCCGGCCGGCGGGCGGCGACCTCGTCGGCTACCGCGCCAAGCCGCATACCGGCGTGATCGACCTCGACCGGGTCGGGCACTACCCGGCGGCGGAGTTCTGGGAGGAGGTGCGCACGGGCGATGGCCGCATCATCCTCGACCCCGGCGCGTTCTACATCCTCGTCAGCCGCGAGGCGGTGACGGTGCCGCCCGGCTACGCCGCCGAGATGGCGCCCTACCTCGCCATGGTGGGCGAGTTCCGCGTGCACTATGCGGGCTTCTTCGACCCCGGCTTCGGCTGGGCCGCGGCCGGCGGCGCCGGTTCGCGCGGAGTGCTGGAGGTGCGCTGCCACGAGGCACCCTTCGTGCTGGAGCATGGCCAGGTGGTCGGCCGGCTCGTCTATGAACGGATGGCCGGGCCGCCGGCGCGGCTCTATGGCGCCGGCATCGCGTCGAACTATCAGGGCCAGGGGCTGAAGCTGTCCAAGCACTTCCGGGCCTGAGCGGGCCTGAGCGGGCCCGTGCGGTCCGCGGGGCGCGCCCCTGCTGCCCGCCCCTCAGCGCCGCGGGTCGTGGCCGCTCCACCAGCGGCGGCCGGCCACCGCCTCGGCGGTGCGCAGGACGAGGGCGCCGTCGGGCCCGGGATGCCCGGCGATGGCGCCGGTCCGGGCCAGTGCGTCGGCGTCGAACAGCCGGCAGCCGCCCGGCAGCCGCCCCGCCTCCTGCGGGGTGACGACGATGCGGCCCGGCCTGCAGGCGGCCGGCAGCCGCTCGCGCCAGCCGCGGCCGAAGACATGTACCACCTCGACGCCGCCGACCCGTGCCACGGGCGAGCCGTCCTGCAGGCCGAAGCCCGGCCGCGCCGCCGCCGCCTCCGTCGAAAGCTCGCCGTCGTTCTCGATCCAGCCCCGCGCCGCGAGACCGTCGGAGGGCTTCGACAGCGCCCGGCCCGCCGGTGTCATCACGCCGACCAGGGTGCCCTCGCCGTCGATCAGCAGCGCCGGCCGCTCGGCCGCCGCCCAGAGCGCGAAGGCGAGCGCGGCAGGCGCGATGCCGGCCAGCCGCCCGCGGCCGCGCCAGAGCACGCCGACCAGGCCGCCGAGCGTCAGGAGCGGCAGGAATGCCGCCGGCGGCGAGGCCGCGGCGCTGACCGCGCCCTCGATCGCCGCCACCCGCTCGGCGACGAACAGCACCCAGCGCGAGCCGGCCTCCATCATCCAGATCGCCGGCTGGCCGAGGCCGATCGGCCCGGTCACGGCGAGAAGCACCGCGCCCGGCATGACCAGAAGCCCCATCGCCGGCACCGCGAGGAGATTGGCGATCAGGCCGTATTCGGCGATGCGGTTGAAATGCGCGGCCGCATAGGGCGCGGTGGCAAGCCCCGCCACCAGGGACGAGAGCACGAGGGTGAGCACCGGCATGACCCAGCGCAGCCGGCGGCGCAGACCTTCGGGCAGCCGCGCCAGTGCCTCGAACGCAGCGACGAGCGCGGCCGTCGCCGCGAACGACATCTGGAAGCCGGGGTTGAGCAGGGCCTCGGGGCGCAGCACCAGCACGACGCCACCGGCGACCGCGACCGACCTGAGGCTGATCGCACGGCGGTCGCACAGGATGGCGAGGAGCATCACCGCCACCATCACGAACGAGCGTTCCGTCGCGATGTCGCGCCCGGCGAGCGCCAGGTAGAAGGCCGCCGCCGACAGCGCCACGACGGCGGCGATCTTCTTGCCCGGCAGCCGCAGCGCAAGCGGCGGCACCAGGGCCAGGCCGGCACGGACCACGCCGAAGACGATCGCCGCGAGCATGCCCATGTGCATCCCCGAGATCGAGACGATGTGGTAGAGGTTGGAATCGCGCATCGTCTGGTTCGCCTCGGCCGAAAGGCCCGAGCGGTCGCCGGTCGTCACCGCGGCGGCGAAACCGCCGGCATCGCCGGGAATCGCCGCGCGGATCGTGAGGGCGAGGCGCTGCCTGAGCCGGTCGATCCAGAGCGACGGCCCCGCCTCGGCCGGGGCGAGCAGAAGGACCGGCGTGCGGCTGTAGCCGACCGCGCCCAGCCCCTCGAACCAGGCATGGCGGCGGAAATCGAAGCCGCCGGGCTCGGTGGCGCCGTTCGGCGGCTGCAGGTGCGCGGTCAGGATCACCGTCTGGCCGGGCGCGTAGCCGATGCGGTCCGCCGGATCGTGCAGCGAGACGCGGACCTGCGCCGGCGTGTCGGCGGGGTCCATCCGCTCCAGCACCACGCGGTCGAGCGTCAGGCGCAGCCGGTCGGTGCCCGACCGGTCGATGCCGACGATCCGGCCCTCGACCGGGCCGTAGTAGCGGAATGCCAGCACCGGCTCGGCCACGAGCGCGCCGCGTGCCCCGGCCAGCGCGACGCCGGCAGCGGCGAACGCGAGGCCGAAGAGGACGGGACGCAGCGCCTCGGGGCCGCGCGCGGCGAGCGCCGCAAGCGCCAGCGCCAGCGCCGCCACGGCGGCGAGGGCCGCCGGGCCCGGTTCGACCGGCAGCGCGAACCAGGCCGCGATGCCGGCCCCGAGGCAGGCCGGCACCCACGGAAAGAGGTGCCCGCGCTGGCCCTCCAGCGCCAGAAGCGGCACCATCGGCAGCCGGGCGAGCGCCCGGACCGGCCCGCCGCGCGCCTGGGCCCCGAGGACGGCCGAGCCTGCCATCTTGTCCTCCCCTGGCCGAATGCCTAAACCACCTCCGACGCTACGGGCGGCATGGTTTCCAAATGGTTAATCCGGCCCCCGCGCAGACCTCAGGAAGACCGCATGACCAGCCCCGTCGTCACCCGCTTCGCGCCCTCGCCGACCGGCTACCTGCATATCGGCGGCGCGCGCACGGCGCTCTTCAACTGGCTCTACGCCCGCGGCCGGGGCGGAAAGTTCCTGCTGCGCATCGAGGATACTGACCGCGCCCGGTCGACCCCCGAGGCGACCGAGGCGATCCTGCGGGGGCTGACCTGGCTCGGCCTCGACTGGGATGGCGAGGCGGTGAGCCAGTTCGCCCGCGCCGCGCGCCATGCCGGGGTCGCGCGCGAGATGCTGGCCAACGGCAGCGCCTACAAGTGCTTCGCGACGCCCGAGGAGATCGCCGCCTTCAAGGACGAAGCGCGCGCCGAGGGCCGCTCGACCCTGTTCCTCTCGCCCTGGCGCGACGCCGCGCCCGCGACCCACCCCGACGCGCCCTTCGTCATCCGCCTGCGCGCCCCGCGCGAGGGCGAGACGGTGGTCGAGGATGCCGTGCAGGGCACCGTGCGCTGGCAGAATGCCGAGCTCGACGACATGGTGCTGCTGCGTTCGGACGGCACGCCGACCTACATGCACGCAGTGGTGGTCGACGACCACGACATGGCGGTGACCCACATCATCCGCGGCGACGACCACCTGACCAACGCCGCCCGGCAGACGCAGATCTACCGCGCCATGGGCTGGGACGTGCCGGTCTTCGCGCATATACCGCTCATTCACGGTCCCGATGGCAAGAAGCTGTCGAAGCGGCACGGCGCCGTCGGGCTCGAGGAATACCGGAAGATGGGCTACCCGGCGGCGGGGATGCGCAACTACCTCGCCCGCCTCGGCTGGAGCCACGGCGATGCCGAGGTGTTCTCGGATGCCGAGGCGATGGGCTGGTTCGACCTTTCCGGCATCGGCAAGTCGCCGGCGCGGCTCGACTTCAAGAAGCTCGACCACGTCGCGCGCCAGCACATCGCCCGCATGGACGACGCAGCACTGGTGGCCGAGGCCGACGGATTCCTGGCCGCGACGGGCCAGCCGCGACTTTCTGCAGCGCAGAAAGTGCGGCTGCAGGATGCGATGTTCTGCCTCAAGGACCGCTCGAAGAATTTTCTGGAACTGCTCGAAAAGGCTCACTTTGTGTTGGCGGAGCAACCACTTGACCGCGACGCGGCGGCGCGCGCGGCGCTCGATCCGGTATCCCGTGGTATACTGCGAGAATTGACGCCGCACCTGCAAAATGCTAGCTGGAACCGCGACGCGCTGGAGGCGGTCGTGGCCCAGGTCGGCGAATCCCGCGGGGTTCCCCTCGGCAAGCTCGCCCCGGCGCTCCGGGCAGCACTCGCCGGCCGCGCCGTCAGCCCCAGCGTGTTCGACATGATGCTCGTCATCGGCCGGGAGGCGACGATCGCCCGGATCGCTGACGCGGCGGGATGAGGGCCTCCCTCGCCCCGCGACCCCGGGGATGATTGCGGCCGGCCCGCCCGGTCCGAGGAAAGGGAACCAGATGGCCGACACAACCCATACCCGCACCGCGACCCTGACCTTCGACGACAGGCGGATCGAGATGCCGATCCTGTCGCCGACGGTGGGGCCGGACGTGATCGACATTCGCAAGCTCTATGCCGAGGGCGATGTCTTCACCTACGACCCCGGCTTCACCTCGACCGCGTCCTGCGACTCGACGATCACCTATATCGACGGCGATGCGGGCGAACTGCTCTACCGCGGCTATCCGATCGAGCATCTGGCCGAGAAGTCGAACTTCCTCGAGGTCTGCTACCTGCTGCTCTACGGCGAGCTTCCCGATGCCACGCAGCTCGAGGACTTCATCAACCGGGTGACCCGCCACACGATGCTGCACGAGCAGATGCAGTACTTCTTCCGTGGCTTCCGCCGGGACGCGCACCCGATGGCGACGATGGTGGGCGTGGTCGGCGCGATGAGCGCGTTCTACCACGATTCGACCGACATCAACGATCCCTGGCAGCGCGAGGTCGCGGCGATCCGGATGATCGCCAAGATGCCGACGATCGCCGCCTGGGCGTTCAAGTATTCGATCGGCCAGCCCTTCGTTTATCCGCGCAACGCGCTCGACTACGCCGGCAACTTCCTCAACATGTGCTTCGCCGTTCCGGCCGAGGACTACGTGGTCGATCCGATCCTGTCCCGCGCGATGGACCGCATCATGATGCTCCACGCCGACCACGAGCAGAACGCCTCGACCTCGACGGTTCGGCTGGCGGGGTCCTCGGGCGCCAATCCGTTCGCCTGCATCGCCGCCGGCATCGCCTGCCTCTGGGGGCCGGCGCATGGCGGCGCCAACCAGGCCTGCCTCGAGATGCTGCGCGAGATCGGCACCACCGACCGGATCCCCGAATACATCGCCCGCGCCAAGGACAAGAACGACCCGTTCCGCCTGATGGGCTTCGGCCACCGCGTCTACAAGAACTTCGACCCGCGCGCGAAGGTGATGAAGCAGTCGGCCGACGAGGTGCTGGACCTCCTCGGCATCAAGAACAACGAGACGCTGCGGGTGGCGAAGGAGCTCGAGAAGATCGCGCTCGAGGACGACTACTTCGTGTCGAAGAAGCTCTACCCGAACGTCGATTTCTACTCGGGCATCATCCTCGAGGCGATGGGCTTTCCCACTGCCATGTTCACGCCGATCTTCGCGATGTCGCGCACCGTGGGCTGGATCAGCCAGTGGAAGGAGATGATCGCCGACCCGACCCAGAAGATCGGCCGGCCGCGGCAGCTTTACGTCGGCGCCCCGCGGCGCGATTATGTCGAGGTCGAGAACCGCTGAGCGCGGGGCGCGGGCCGCTCAGACCGCCACGCTTTCGTCGTCGCCCTTGCGGCGGCCCCGGACGATGGCGACCACCGCCTCGTCCGCCCTGCCCTTCGTCAGCCACGAGATCGAGAACGCCCAGACGGCGATCGCCTCGAACCACAGCACGAGGAGCCAGCGGTTGACCACTGCCTGCGGCGCCTCAGGCCCCATGACCTTGAACCAGGACGCCACGATGGTGGCGAGCGTCATCGCCACGATCACCCAGCCGCAGGCCCGGTAGATGCGCCGGCGCAGCGGCCGGGCGGTGCGGGCGAACCTGACGAGGCTGAGCCAGGCCAGCGCCGAGAGGAACACGATCGCCGAGAGGTAGTGCCCGATCGAGGCCGCCCGGTAGCCCAGCATCGCCTGGGCCACCGACCCGCAGCTGTCGGTCGCCCCGAGCTTGCAGGCCGCGGCGAGCCCGCCCGCCACCGGCGCGGCGTTCGGCAGGAAGGCGACGCCGAGGGCGGCGATGCCGCCCACCGTGGTCACCAGATCGTCCGACAGCCGCTCGCGCCCCTCGAGGCCGTGGCCGCGATAGCAGATCAGGAATACCCCGATCGCGGTCAGCGTGCCGACGAGGATGTCGCGCAGGAGCGTGTGATAGTAGTCCGAGATCGAGGGCGCGACATTGCCGAGCGAGAGCAGCCCGCCCGCGATCAGCGCGAGCGGCAGGACGAAGCCGAGCACGCCGAGCGCCCGCCGCATCCGGTAGAACGACCTCACCACGTCGTCGCGCATCGCCTCGGGCATCGGACCCCTCCCGCCGGGAAGCCTGACGCAAGCTAGCTCCTCGGGCGAGGCTCCGTCGAGTAGCCGATTCCCTACCGCCTCAGCGCCCCCGGAAGGCGGGCGCGCGCTTCTGCAGGAATGCGGTCACGCCCTCGCGGAAGTCGTCCGTCCGGCCGCATTCGCCCTGCAACCGCGCCTCGAGCGCAAGCTGCGCGGCAAGATCGTTGCCGAAGCTCTGGCGCAGCGCCTGCTTGACCCGGGCATAGGCCGCCGTCGGGCCGGCGGCCAGCTGCCGGGCGCGGGCCTGCCAGTGCCCGGCGAAGTCGTCGTCCGGCACCGCCTCCCAGATCATGCCCCAGTCGGCAGCCTGCCGGGCGCCGATACTCTCGGCGAAGAGGCAGGCGCCCATGGCGCGCGCGAAGCCGACCTGGCGCGGCAGCCAGTAGGTGCCGCCGGCGTCGGGGATGAGGCCGATCCGGGTGAAGGCCTGGATGAAGCTCGCGGCCTCGGCCGCGATCACCACGTCGGCGGCAAGCGCGAGGTTGGCCCCGGCCCCGGCCGCTGGGCCGTTGACGGCGGCGATGGTCGGAACCGGGCAATCGAAAATCGCCTGCAGCATCGGCTCGTATTCCTCCCGCAGCGTCCGCTCGAGGTCGAGCGTCGCCGCGCTGCCGCCATCGGCGAGGTCCTGCCCCGAACAGAAGGCGCGTCCCGCCCCGGTCAGGACGAGAACGCGCGCCTCGGCCGCCGCCCGGCCAAGGGCGGCGATGATCTCGTGCCGCATCCGCCGGTTCAGCGCGTTCATCACATCGGGGCGGTCGAGCGTGAGGACGGCAACGCCGTCCTCGATCGTGAAGGTGGTCGCCTGATGCTCCATGCCGTCCTCCCTGGCGCGCTCCGCCGGCGACCATAGGCGCGCCGCGCCGGCTGCGGGAAGCACGACGGTGCGTCACCGGCCGCCGCGGCCGCCGACTGCGGCGATCAGCGCCCGCGCCTCGGGCGGCGGGCGGCGCTCGATCCGGCGGTAGCCGGTGCCGTCGCGGTTGCGGGTCAGCAGGCCGGTCTCGACCAGCGAGCGGCGGATCTGCGCGGCGTCGTTCAGCGCGGTCGCGGCGTCGAGCAGCGCCGAGGCCTCGCGCTCGTGCCACTCGGTCGCCGGCGGCAGGCGCGCCCAGACCGCCCAGAGGCAGAGATCGCGCACCGCCTGGCGGGCCGGCCAGCGCGCGAAGCGGCCCTGCGCATCGAACCAGCGCAGCGCGCGGGCGACCCGGGCCGGGTCGGCCGGCGGCTCGGCCCCGCGGCGGAGCGCCGAAAGATGCTGGAAGTTGCGGTAGCCCGCGGCGCGGGCGATCCGGTTCAGCCAGGCCTGGTGGCCGGGGTCGTCGGCCGGCGCCTCGGCGCGGAGGGCACGGGCGAAGGCGGACATGTCGGGAATGACGAGCGCGATCGGCTGTCGTGTCATGGCGTTGGATCTCCAGTGCGCATCGACCTGCCCCGGGGTCGGGGTGCCCTGGCCGCCCCTCGGGCGCGTCGGCTGCGCCTCGTCGGAGTTCCGGAGGATGACGACTGTCGCAGGTTCAGCTCCCGGTTGCCCGGGTGGCGGCGCCTCGGTGATCTGCGGACCGTGCGCGGCGGTATAGGGCCGGCGCGTCAGCCGCGCAAGATCTCGTCGAGCCGGGCCTTCTCGGCCGCGCTCAGCGCCTCGGGCGCGGCCTCGGGCGCCCTGCCCCGGCGCCGGACGTAGAGGGCCGCGATGCCAAGCCCGAGAAGCAGCATGGCCGGCCCGGCGACCCAGAGCAGAAGGTTCGCGCCCGAGGCCGTCGGGCGCAGCAGGACGTATTCGCCGTAGCGGGCCACCACGAAATCGACGACGCCGGCATCGCTGTCGCCGGCCAGCAGCCGCTCGCGGACGAGGAGCCGGAGGTCGCGGGCCAGTTCGGCATTCGATTCGTCGATCGACTCGTTGCGGCAGACGAGGCAGCGAAGCCCCTCGGAGATGCTGCGCGCCCGCGCCTCGAGCGCAGGATCGGCAAGGACCTCGTCGGGCTGCACCGCGGGCGCGGGGGCGGCGGCGAGGAGCAGCGCCAGCACCAGCGGCGCGAGGCGGGCGCGGCGCCCTACCGTCCGGCGCGGGGCTGAAGGGGTTGCCGCGGACGGCCCGGGGGCCGGAGGGGGTGCGGCCGGAACGGGATTCCCCCGGCTCATTCTGCCGCCACGACGCCCGCGGGCGCCTTCCGCGCCCCGGCAGCGACGCGATAGCGGCGGTCCGACAGGCTGAGAAGGCCGCCGAGCGCCATGATGATCGACCCGCCCCAGATCCAGTTGGCAAAGGGCTTGATGTAGGTGCGCACCGCCCAGCCGCCGCCCTCCTGCGGGTCGCCGATGACCAGGTAGACATCGCGCAGGAAGCCATTGTCGATCGCTGCCTCGGTCGTCGGCATCTGCGCGACCGGGTAGACGCGCTTCTCGGGGAACAGCGCCGCGACCTCGCGGTCGCCGCGGAACACGTGGAACTCGGCCATGGTAGAGCTGTAGTTTGGCCCCTCGACCTCGCGCACGGCGCGGAACTCGATCCCGTAGCCCGCGACCTCGAACCGCTCGCCCTCGCGCGCGACGCGGATGTCCTCGCTCTCCCACGCGGTCAGGGCGGCGACGGCGAAGATGGTGATGCCGAGGCCCGCATGGGCGGTGGCCTTGCCCCAGTCGGCCCGCGGCAGGCGCGTGAGACGCCCCAGCCGCTGCCCGAGGCCGCCGCGGCCGGCGCGGCTCCAGAGGTCGACCGCGGCGCCGAGCACCACCCAGAGCCCGAGCGCGAGACCGACCGGCCCGAGCGCCGAGCGGCCGGTCTGGACCGCCCAGACGAGGAGCGCGAGCGCGAGCGTCAGGGCCAGCGCGCCGCCAAGCGGGCGGACGGCCCGCCCGAGCTGCGCCCGCTTCCAGGGCAGCAGCGCCGCGACGGGCAGGATCAGCGCGATGGCGATGACGAACGGGCTGAAGGCCGCGTTGAAGAACGGCGGGCCGACCGAAAGCTTGCGGTCGAACGCCATCTCGGCCAGCAGCGGCCAGATCGTGCCGACGAAGACCACGAAGCACGAGACCGTGAGGAGGATGTTGTTCGCGACAATCCCGGTCTCGCGGCTGACGGTGGAGAAGACACCCTTCGCCTCCATCGCCGGCGCGCGCATGGCAAAGAGCGTCAGCGCCCCGCCGACGAAGACGGCAAGGATCAGCAGGATGAACACGCCGCGTTCGGGATCGTTGGCAAAGGCGTGGACCGAGGTGAGCACCCCCGACCGCACGATGAACGCGCCGACCAGCGAAAAGCCGAAGGCCATGATGGCGAGCAGGATCGTCCAGGCCTTCAGCGCCTCGCGCTTCTCGACCACGATCGCGGAATGGAGGAGCGCCGCGGCGATCAGCCAGGGCATGAAGGACGCATTCTCGACCGGGTCCCAGAACCAGAAGCCGCCCCAGCCGAGCTCGTAGTAGGCCCACCACGAGCCGAGCGCGATGCCGATCGTGAGGAAGATCCAGGCGGCAAGCGTCCAGGGCCGGACCCAGCGGCCCCAGGCGGCATCGACCCGCCCCTCGATCAGTGCGGCGACGGCGAAGGAGAAGCTCATCGAGAGGCCGACATAGCCGAGGTAGAGGAACGGCGGGTGGAAGGCGAGACCGGGATCCTGCAGCAGCGGATTGAGGTCCTGCCCGTCCATCGGCGGCAGCGCGAGCCGCAGGAACGGGTTCGAGGTGAACAGGATGAAGGCGAGGAAGGCGACGCCCACCGCCGCCTGGACCGCCAGCACGCGCGCCCTGAGGCCGGGCGGAAGGTTGCCGCCGAACCAGGCTGCGCAGGCGCCGAAGAGCGCGAGGATCAGCACCCAGAGGAGCAGCGAGCCCTCGTGATTCCCCCAGACGCCGCTGATCTTGTAGATCAGCGGCTTGGCGGTGTGCGAGTTGAGCGTGACGAGCTGCAGCGAGAAGTCGGAGGTGACGAAGGCGTAGGTGAGCGCCGCGAAAGAGAAGGCGACGAGCAGGAACTGCACCGTCGCCGCGGGTTCCGCCACCGCCATCCAGCCGGGCCAGCCCTTCTGCGCGCCGACAAGCGGCACGACCGTCTGCACGATGGCGACGGCGAAGGCGAGGATCAGGGCGAAGTGGCCGAGTTCGACGATCATGGCGGCGATCATAGGCGCAGCCGCGGCTGCGGCCAATGGGGTGCGCGCGCGGGTCGCGGGATCGTCAGGCGGCCGGCGCCGGAGCGGGGGGCTTCACGCCCCCCGCAGCCCCCCGTGGGATACTTCAAAGACGGGGAAGCGCGGCGGGCTCAGCCGCCCGACTGCGCCCGCCACTCCGCGAGGGCGGCATTGTCGTCGCCGTCCGCATCGGCCGCCGGCGCGGGCTGGGCGGCGCCCGGCCCGGCGGCCGCCCCG
>CAZYBG010000048.1:0-21364 GCA_964645155.1 uncultured Rhodobacterales bacterium
GCTGAAGAACGCCGAGACGTTCGAGATCATGCGGCCCGCCGACATCGGGCTCAAGCAGACCAACCTCGTGATGGGCAAGCATTCGGGCCGCGCGGCGCTCAGGGCCAAGATGTCCGAACTCGGCTACGAGCTGGCCGACAACCAGCTCAACGACGTCTTCGTGCGGTTCAAGGCGCTCGCCGACCGCAAGAAGGAGGTCTACGACGACGACCTCGTCGCGCTGATGAAGGACACCGAGGCGACCGCCGCCTCGGACCATCTGCAGATCCGGTTCCTGCGCGTGGTCTGCGGCACCGAGGCGCCGCAATCGGCCGACCTGATCCTTTCGGTAGACGGCACCGACCACCGGATCACGGCCGAGGGCGACGGTCCGGTCGACGCGACCTTCAAGGCGATCCGGATCGTCTACCCCAACGAGGCCCGGCTCGAGCTCTACCAGGTCCATGCCGTCACCGAGGGCACCGATGCGCAGGCGACGGTCAGCGTCCGGCTCGAGGAGGACGGCCGCATCGCCACCGGCCAGGCCGCCGACACCGACACCGTCGTCGCCTCGGCCAAGGCCTATGTCAACGCGCTGAACCGGCTGATCTTGCGGCGCCAGAAGTCGGGCCCCGATGCCGACGTCAAGGCGGTGAACTACAAGGATGCCGGCTGAGCGGCCGCCGACGGCGTCACCGATGGCCGGAGGTCGGGTGCGGCGGCGGCCCCTCAAACGCGACGAGCCGGACGCCGGCGTCCGGCTCGTGCCGGTCGAACCGGCGCCGGGCGATCCCCAACTCCTCGAGCGTCGCGCGCGCCGATGCCCGGCCGGCGGCGCTGCGGGCGATAGCATGCCTGGCGAAGCCTCGGCGAAAGCGGCGGTGCCGTGCCGTCAACCGTACGCAAGGCGTGACTTCACCGCAGGTCACTCTACCTTAACGTGTGAGACACGAACCGCGGTGCGGGGCGCACCTTGGTTCACCGGGCGCAATGCGTGCCGCCACCCGGGCCTCCGAGGACGGATGATCGTCGTCTATACTTGCATAGCAGGCACCTATGACCGGCTGATCCGGCAACCGGCTCTTCGCGGTGTTTCCTATGTGTGCTTCACCGATGACACTCGACAGGGCCCCCGCGCGGGCTGGGGTCTGCGCCCGCTCCTGTCGCCGCCCGACATCCGCGACCCGCGGCTTGTCAACCGCTACCACAAAACGCAGGCTTGGGACTTCGGGCCCGCCAGTCCGCTTTCGATTTACATTGACGGCAACGTTCGCCTTACCCGGCGCGTGCCGCGGCTTGTCGAGGCGCTGCGGGACAGCGGCGCGCCGTTCGGAGCTTATTCGCATCGGCGCCGGACGAGCGTGGCGGACGAACTGGCGGCGTGTGTCTCGCGCGGCAAGCTGACCGGCGCCGACGCGCAACGGGCTGCCGACCTCCTGGACTGGCAGAGGTCCCGCGGGTTTGGCGACGATTGCGGCCTCACCGCAAACAGCCTGCTGGTGCGCGACGCACGCTCCACCGCGCTCAGAACGGCGATGGACCGGTGGTGGCAGATCATCTCGACCTGGTGCCCCCGCGATCAGCTGAGCCTGCAGTTCGTGCTCTGGGAAACCGGCCTCCGCGACATCCGCCTGGAGGGCCTGATGCCGCGCGAGGCGGTGCTGCGGAGCGTCCGGCACCGCCATGCCGAACGGCCCGGCCTCGTCGCGGTGATCGCGCAAAAGCTGCGGAGGCTGGCCGGGTGATCGCTGCCCTTCCGCCGGATCTGGAACACCAATGACGGAAACGGACAAGATCGCCCCGCTGTACTGCCCTATTCTGCCAGCAGATTGTTGGCTTCCGACTGGCCGATCTGGCGAAGCAGATTCACGCCGAGCCGGAACGTCACGCCCCTTCCGCGCAACGCTCCGCACCTCTATAAGCAGTCAACGCTGCGGCCGGCTGGAGTCGTGGCATCAGGGGAAAGGGAACGTGGAGCCATGGCCTGGTTTGGGGGCTTGTTTTCGTCTGACATGGCGATCGACCTGGGGACGGCGAACACCCTCGTCTACGTCAAGGGCAAGGGGATCATCCTCAACGAGCCCTCGGTCGTCGCGTACCACGTGAAGGACGGCAAGAAGCAGGTGCTTGCGGTGGGCGAGGATGCCAAGCTGATGCTGGGCCGCACGCCCGGCAGCATCGAGGCGATCCGGCCGATGCGCGAAGGCGTGATCGCCGACTTCGCGGTGGCCGAGGAGATGATCAAGCACTTCATCCGCAAGGTCCACAAGCGCACCACCTTCACCAAGCCCAAGGTCATCGTCTGCGTGCCGCATGGCGCGACCCCGGTCGAGAAGCGGGCGATCCGCAACTCGGTCCTGTCGGCCGGTGCCGGGCGGGCCGGGCTGATCGCCGAGCCGATCGCGGCCGCCATCGGCGCGGGCATGCCGATCACCGACCCGACCGGCAACATGGTCGTCGATATCGGCGGCGGCACCACCGAGGTGGCGGTGCTGAGCCTCGGCGACATCGTCTATGCCCGCTCGGTCCGCGTCGGCGGCGACCGGATGGACGAAGGCATCATCTCGTACCTGCGGCGCCAGCAGAACCTGCTGATCGGCGAATCGACCGCCGAGCGGATCAAGACCTCGATCGGCACGGCACGGATGCCCGACGACATCCGCGGGCGCGACCTGCTGAACGGCGTGCCGAAGGAAATCGAGATCAACCAGGCCCAGGTCGCCGAGGCGCTGGCCGAACCGGTCCAGCAGATCTGCGAGGCGGTGATGATGGCGCTCGAGGCGACGCCGCCCGACCTCGCCGCCGACATCGTCGACCGGGGCGTGATGCTGACCGGCGGCGGCGCGCTGCTGGGCGAGCTCGACCTCGCGCTGCGCGAGCAGACGGGCCTTGCCATCTCGGTCGCCGACGAATCGCTCAACTGCGTCGCGCTCGGCACCGGCAAGGCGCTGGAATACGAAAAACAGCTCCGTCACGTGATAGACTACGAAAGCTGACGCCACCCCGCGGGGGCGGCCGACCGACGAGGTCCCGTGGCCAGAGACCGGCAGACCGCTGACGAATTCGTCCGACCGATCCGGCGCATCCTGATCGGCCTTCTCGTGGTGTTCCTCGCGGCCATCTTCCTGCTCTGGCGGATCGACAGCCCGCGGGTCGAGCGGATCCGGGCGAACCTCGTCGACACGGTGGTGCCGCGCTTCGACTGGGCGATGGCCCCGGTGACCAAGCTCGCCGACATCGTCGAGGCGGCGCAGAGCTATGTGAGCCTCTACGAACAGAACCAGGAGCTGCGCCGCGAGCTGCAGCAGATGCGCGCGTGGCGCGAGGCGGCGCTGCAGCTCGAGCAGAAGAACGCCCGCCTGCTCGACCTCAACAACGTCCAGCTCGACCCGCAGCTGACCTACGTCACCGGGGTGGTGATGGCCGATGTGGGCTCGCCCTTCCGGCAGTCGGTGCTGCTCAATGTCGGGCGCAGCGACGGCATTCAGGACGGCTGGGCCACGATGGACGGCCTCGGCCTGATCGGCCGCATCTCGGGCGTCGGCGACACCACCTCGCGGGTCATCCTGCTGACCGATTCGAACAGCCGGATCCCGGTGACGATCCAGCCCTCCGGGCAGCGCGCGCTGCTGGCCGGCGACAACTCCGCCGCGCCGGCGATCGACTTCCTCGACAATCCCGAGGTGGTGCGCCCGGGCGACCGCATCGTCAGTTCGGGCGACGGCGGGATGTTCCCGGCCGGGCTTCTGGTGGGCCAGGTCGCCCAGGGCAGCGACGGGCGGTTCCGGGCGCGGCTCGCCGCCGACTACGAGCGGCTCGACTTCCTGCGCGTGCTGCGCTCGCGGCCGGTCGAGCGCATCGAGGATCCGGGCTCGCTCCTGACGCCGCCGGTGCCGTTCGGCGACCAGCCGCAACCGCAACCCGCGCCGCAGCCGCAGCCGCTGACCCTGGGCGGAACCGGGGCCGGCGATGGCTGAGGCGATCACCTTCCAGCTCTGGGTCGGCCGCACCGCCTACATCCTTCTCGCGGTCGTCGTGGTGTTCGTGCGGCTGCTGCCGCTCGGCGCATCGCCGGGCGGGCTGCCGGTGCCAGACCTGCTCGTCTGCCTTACCTTCGCCTGGGTACTGCGGCGGCCCGACCACGTCCCGCCCCTGCTGGTCGCCGCGGTGTTCCTGATCTGCGACCTGATCTTCCTGCGGCCGCCCGGCCTCTGGGCGCTCGTCATGCTCGCCGCGACCGAGTTCCTGCGCGCCCGCGAGGGGCTGGCCCGCGAGTTGCCCTTTCCCCTGGAGTGGGCGATGGTGGCGGCCGTTCTGGTGGTCGCGGTCCTTGCCGAGGCGCTGGTGCTCGGCATCTTCATGGTGCCGGGGCTCGACGTGGGCGTCGGGCTTCTGCACGCGCTGGCGACGCTCGCGGCCTATCCGGTGGTCGTCGCGGCGCTCTGGCTCGGGCTCGGGCTGCGCCGCGCCGCACCGGGCGAGGTCGACAGGCTGGGGAGACCCTTGTGAGACGGACGGCCCGCGAAACCGAGGAAAGCGCCCGCACGGTCTCGCGCCGCGGCTTTCTTCTCGGCGGCACCATGCTGGCGACGAGCGTCGTGCTCGGCCTGCGGATGCGCTACATGCAGGGCGAGCAGGCCGCCGAGTTCCAGCTTCTCGCCGAGGAGAACCGGATCAACATCCGCATCATCCCGCCGGCGCGCGGCCAGCTCTTCGACCGCAACGGCACGCTTCTCGCCGGCAACGAGCAGAACTACCGCATCGTCATGGTGCGCGAGGATGCCCAGGACGTGCCGCAGGTGATCGGACGGCTGAAGGACATCGTCGCGCTCGACGAGACCGAGCTGCAGCGCGCGCTGCGCGAGATGGAGCGGCGCAGCCCGTTCGTCCCGGTCACCATCGCCGACCGGGTGAGCTGGGAGGCGCTGTCGGCCGTTGCCGTCAATGCCCCGGCGCTGCCCGGCATCACGCCCGATGTCGGGCTGTCGCGCGTCTATCCGCTCGGCCCCGACTTCGCGCATGTGCTGGGCTATGTCGGGCCGGTCAGCGATTACGACCTGCAGAAGATCGAGGTGCCCGATCCGCTGCTGCAGATCCCGCGCTTCCAGATCGGCAAGATCGGCGTCGAGGCGCGGCTCGAGGACCTGCTGCGCGGCCGGGCCGGCTCGAAGCGGATCGAGGTCAACGCCGCCGGCCGGGTGATGCGCGAGCTCGACCGGCAGGAGGGCGAGCCGGGCGCCGACATCCAGCTCACGCTGGACCATGGGCTGCAGAACTTCGTCCTCGCCCGCCTCGGCGCTGAAAGCGCGGCGGTGGTGGTGATGGACGTGCGCTCGGGCGATCTGCTCGCGATCTCGTCCGCGCCGGCCTTCGACCCCAACCTCTTCGTGCGCGGCATCTCGGTCGCCGACTACCAGCTCCTCACCGAGAACGACCACCGCCCGCTCGCCGACAAGACGGTCCAGGGCGCCTACCCGCCGGGCTCGACCTTCAAGATGGTGGTGGCGCTGGCGGCGCTCGACGCCGGGGTGATCGACATCGACGAGACGGTCTATTGCGGCGGCTACCGCGAGCTCGGCAACCGGCGCTTCCACTGCTGGTCGCGCGGCGGCCACGGCCGGGTCGACCTGAACAAGGGCCTCGTCGAAAGCTGCGACGTCTACTACTACGAACTCGCCGTCCGCGTGGGGATCGACCGCATTTCCGAGATGGCCCGCCGGCTCGGCCTGGGGCAGAGCTACGACATCCCGCTGTCGGCGGTCAGCGAGGGGCTGATCCCGAGCCGCACCTGGAAGCTCGAGCGCCGCGGCGAGGAATGGCTGGTCGGCGATTCGCTCAACGCCGCGATCGGCCAGGGCTTCGTGCTGGCGACGCCGCTGCAGCTTGCCGTCATGTCGGCGCGCATCGCCTCGGGCAAGGCGGTGCTGCCGCGGCTCGTCAAGTCGGTCAACGGCGTCGAGGAGCCGGTGCCGGACTATCCGTCGCTCGGCCTCGCCGAGGCGCATCTGGGCCATGTCCGCCGCGCGATGTTCGGCGTCACGAACGAGCGCAAGGGCACCGCCTACGGCAGCCGGATCGTCGAGGACGGCCGCCGGATGGCCGGCAAGACCGGCACCAGCCAGGTGCGCAACATCACCGCTGCCGAGCGCGCCCGCGGCGTGTACCGCAACGAGGACCTGCCCTGGAACCGGCGCGACCACGCGCTGTTCGTCGGCTTCGCGCCCGAGACGGTGCCCGAGATCGCGCTTTCGGTCGTGGTCGAGCATGGCGGGGGCGGCTCCACCGCCGCCGCGCCGATCGGGCGCGACGTGGTGCTGCAGGCGCTCTATGGCGGCCTGCCGCCGCTCACTGCCTATCCCGAAAGCCAGCGCGCGCGGATCCAGACCATGCAGGAGGAGCTGCCGCTGCGCGGCCCGGGGGCCACCGCGGGCGGAGCGAGCCGGGCATGAGCTATCTCGAATACAGCGTCAAGCGCGTCCCGACCGGGCTGCGCAAGGTGCTCCACATCAACTGGCCGCTTGTCGTGCTGCTCACCGCGGTGGCCGGTGTCGGCTTCCTGATGCTCTATTCGGTGGCCGGCGGCGACCTGTCGCGCTGGGCCGAGCCGCAGATGAAGCGCTTCGCGGCGGGGCTCGCGCTGATGTTCACCGTCGCCTTCGTGCCGATCTGGTTCTGGCGCAACATCGCGGCGCTGGCCTACGGCATCTCGGTCCTGCTCCTCGTGATGGTGGAGTTCTTCGGCGATGTCGGGATGGGCGCGCAGCGCTGGCTCGACCTCGGCTTCATCCGGCTGCAGCCGTCGGAGCTGACCAAGATCACGCTCGTGATGTTCCTCGCGGCCTATTACGACTGGCTCGACATCCGCAAGACCTCACGCCCGCTCTGGGTGCTGATCCCAGTGGCGGTGATCCTGTTCCCGACCGTGCTGGTGCTCACCCAGCCCGATCTCGGCACCGCGATCCTGCTCCTGACCGGCGGCGCCGCGGTGATGTTCGCGGCCGGGGTGCATCTGGGCTACTTCGCGGTGGTGGGGCTGGCCGGGATCGGCCTCGTCAGCGCTGTCCTCGCCTCGCGCGGGCAGCCCTGGCAGCTCCTGAAGGACTACCAGTACCGCCGGATCGACACCTTCCTCGACCCCGACCGCGATCCTCTCGGCGCGGGCTACCACATCACCCAGTCGAAGATCGCCTTCGGCTCCGGCGGCTGGACCGGCAAGGGCTTCATGCAAGGCACCCAGACGCGGCTGAACTTCCTGCCCGAGAAGCATACCGACTTCATCTTCACCACGCTTGCCGAGGAGTTCGGCTTCATCGGCGCCTTCTCGCTGCTGGCGCTCTACGCGCTCATCATCGCGTTCTGCATCTACTCGGCGATCTCAAACAAGGATCGCTTCGCCTCGCTCCTCACCCTCGGGATCGCAGCAGCGTTCTTCCTCTACTTCGCGATCAACATGGCGATGGTGATGGGCCTCGCCCCCGTCGTCGGCGTGCCGCTGCCGCTCGTCTCCTACGGCGGCTCGGCGATGCTGGTGCTTATGGTGGCGTTCGGCCTCGTCCAGAGCGCCCATGTCCACCGGCCGAGGTGACATGCCGATCGTCCTCTTCGCGGCCGCGCCGGCCCTGCGCACCGTCTACATGCCGCACCTGGCCGAGGCGCTGGCCTGGGCCGGCATCGACGCGCGGCTGGTGACCGAGGCGCCGGCGGCCGAGGTCGACTACATCGTCTTCTCGCCTGGCGGCACCATCGCCGACTTCACGCCCTTCACCCGCTGCAAGGCGGTCCTGAACCTCTGGGCCGGGGTCGAGACCATCGTCGGCAACGCCACGCTGACGCAGCCGCTCTGCCGCATGGTCGATCCGGCGATGACCGAAAGCATGGTCGAATGGGTCACCGCGCAGGTCCTGCGCCTGCACCTCGGCATCGACGAGCACATCCTCGGCCAGGACGGCGTCTGGCGCCACGACGAGGCGCGGACGCCGAAGATCGCGCGCGAGCGGCCGGTGACGATCCTCGGCTTCGGCGCGCTCGGCCAGGCCTGCGCGCGTGCCCTGATGGCGCTTAACTTCCCCGTCACGGGGTGGAGCCGCCGGCCGGCCGCGCTGCCCGGCGCCCGCTGCCTCGCCGGCCCCGCCGCGCTCGACGACAGCCTAGCCGGCGCGGCGGTCGTGATCCTGCTCCTGCCGAAGACGCCCGGAACCGACAGCATCCTCGATGCCCGCCGCCTCGGGCTGCCGGCCCCCGGCGCCTTCGTCATCAATCCCGGCCGCGGCGCGCTGATCGACGACGCGGCGCTCCTCGCGGCGCTCGACAGCGGGCAGGTCGGCCATGCCGTGCTCGACGTCTTCCGGCAGGAGCCGCTGCCGCCCGACCACCCGTTCTGGGCGCATCCCCGCGTCACCGTCACGCCGCACATCGCCGCCGCGACGCGGCCCGACACCGCCGCGCGGGTGATCGCCGAGAATGTCCGCCGCGGCGAGGCGGGAGAGCCGCTGCTGCATCTCGTCGACCGGATGGCGGGCTACTGAGGCCCGCCGGCCTCCCGGGCCGCGGCCAGGGCCCTTCAGGCGACCTTCAGCACGATCTTCCCGATATGGTCCGAGCTTTCCAGCCGGGCATGTGCGGCCGCCGCCTCGTCGAGCGCGAACGCGCTGTCGATCACCGGCGCGACCCGGCCGGCCGCGAGCAGCGGCCAGACCCGCGCCTCGAGCGCCGCCGCGATCCGCGCCTTGGCAAGCTCCGATTGCGGGCGCAGCGTCGAGCCGGTGATCGTCAGCCGGCGCATCATCACCTCGGCGAAGTTCAGCTCGACCTTCGGCCCCTGCAGGAACGCGATCTGCACCAGCCGCCCGTCGTCGGCCAGCGCGCGCACGTTGCGCGGCAGGTAGCTGCCGCCGACCATGTCGAGGATCAGGTGCGCGCCGCCCTCGGCCTTCAGCACCTCGACAAAGTCCGCCTCGCGGTAGTTGATCGCTCGCTCGGCGCCGAGCCGCTCGCAGGCGGCGCATTTCTCGGCGCTGCCGGCGGTGGCGAAGACCCGGGCACCGAAGGCGCCGGCAAGCTGGATCGCCGTCGTGCCGATGCCGGACGAGCCGCCATGCACCAGGAACCGCTCGCCCGCGGCCAGCCCGCCGCGCAGGAACACGTTGGTCCAGACGGTGAAGAAGGTCTCGGGCAGGCATGCGGCCTCGCGCAGCCCGAGGCCCGCCGGCACCGGCAGCGCATGCGCGGCCGAGGTCAGCGCGTAATCCGCATAGCCGCCGCCCGGCAGCAGCGCCGTCACGGCATCGCCCTCGCGCCAGCGGCCGCCGCCCGGCCCGACCGCGGCGACGGTGCCCGCCGCTTCGAGGCCCGGCAGCGGCGAGGCGCCGGGCGGCGGCGCATAGGCGCCCGCCCGCTGCAGCGCGTCGGGCCGGTTGACGCCGGCCCAGGCCACCTCGATCACGATCTGGCCCGCCCCCGGCCGCGGCACCGGCACCTCCGCCGGCACCAGCACCTCGGGGCCGCCGGGCCGGGCGATCTCCACGGCGCGCATCGTCTGGGGCAGGGTCATGGGCGGGCTCCGCTGGCTGCGGCTCCCGTCCTGCCAGACCGCCGCGCGGCGGGCAAGCCGCGGTTCAGACCGCCGACCAGCCGCCGTCCACCACCAGGTCGGCCCCGGCCATGAAGCCCGCGTCGGCGCTGGCCAGGAACGCAACGGCCGCGGCGATCTCGGCCGGCGTCCCCGTCCGCCCCAGCGGCGTGGCCGCCACGATGCCCGCCTCGAACCCGCGGTAGACATCCTCGGGCAGGCCCATCTTGGGCTGGAACTCTGTCGGCACCAGCCCGGGCGAGACGGCGTTGACGCGGATCCCGCGGCCCGCGAGTTCCGCCGCGAAGGTGCGCGCCAGCGACCGGACGGCCGCCTTCGTGGCGAAGTAGACATGCCCGCCGGCCAGCCCCTTGCCGTGTACGGCCGAGGCGTTGAGGATCACCGCGGCGCCGGGGTTCAGCAGCGGCGCGAGCTTCTGCACGGTCAGGAACACGCCCCGGACATTGACCGCGAACTGGTCGTCGAACAGCGCCTCGGGCGCCGCATCGAGCGGGGCGAACGCGCCGATCCCGGCATTCGCGAAGAGGATGTCGAGGCCGTCCGGCGCCGCCTCGCGCACCGCCGCCGCAAGCCGGTCGAGCGCGCCGGCATCGCGCACGTCGGCCACCACGCCATGCGCACGGTTGCCCAGCGCCGCTGCGGCGGAGCCGACCCGGCCGGCATCCTGCCCGGTGATGACCACCGCCGCGGCGCCCTCGTCGATGAACCGCCGCGCCGTCTCGCGGCCAAGTCCGGTCGTGCCGCCCGTTATCAGGGCCGTCTTGCCATCCAGTCGCATGTCTACCTCCTTTATGTATCGATCCCTACATTAATCGGCGGTGGCTGGCCGCCGTCAACCGAATAGTGTAGCGATCGTTACATGAATGAACGCACAGGCCCTGCGCGCGGCCGCCCGCGCACGTTCTCCGTCGAGGCGGTCCTCGATGCTGCCGTCGGGGTATTCTGGGCCAGGGGCTATGCCGGCGCCTCGATCAGCGACCTGACCGCGGCGACCGGCCTCGCGCCGCCCAGCCTCTACGCCGCCTTCGGCTCCAAGCGCGGCATCTTCCTTGCCGCGCTCGACCGCTATGCCGAGACCTGTGGCGCGGGCCCGGTCCGGGCGCTCGCCGCGGCCCCGGCCGCCGGCAAGGCCGCGGCCCTCGCCGAGGCCACGGTCGCGCTCTGCTTTCCCGACGACCGGCCCTGCGGCTGCCTCATCGCCTGCGTCGGCGCCGAGGCGGCGGCGGGCGACGCGGCGATCCGCCGGCATGTCGGGGCGCTCTTCGCGCGCAGCATCGCTGCGCTCGACGCGGCCCGCGCCGGCAGCACCCTGGAAGATGGAGAGGTCCTGCTGGCCGCGCTGCAGGCCGGTGCGGTCCGCGCCCGGGCCGGCGCCACGCCGGACGAGGTGCGGGCGCTGGTCGCGCGGCTGGCCGCGCCGCGCTAGCGCCGCACCAGCGCCGCTCTAGCCCTGCCCGCCCCAGCGCCCGGGCATCGGGATATCGGGCATCCTCGTCGGCGCCCGCACCTTCGAGGCGAGCCAGGCCGGGCCCGCCAGCACGCGCCGCAGGACCGGGTTGTCGTTGACCCGGGCCTTGACCTTCTCGACCTGCATGACGTTCTCGATCCGCCGGTCGAGGAAGTCCCACGTCGCCTGGAAGCCGGTGCTGTCGTCGCCGAGCCAGTAGAGCACGGTCGAGGCATAGACGGCCGAGAGCGTGGCGCGCTTGGTGTACCAGTTGATGTCGTCCGAGGTGTCTCCCAGCGTCGTCCAGATCAGGTCGGCAGTGCCCCAGACCAGCCTGGCGCCTTCGGCCGAATGGTTCGGCAGCGCGAACAGCGCCATCGCCCGCCGCACCCCCTCGCGCTCGACGACCGCCTCGAGCCGGAGCCGGATCGCCGCGGCGATCCGCTCGCGGAAGCGCATCGCGCCGAGGTCGGCGGCACGCATCCGCTCCACCATCTCGCGGTCGCCGCGCCTGTGGTAGGCGACCGCGAGGTCGAGCGCGCCGCGCGGGCAGGCCGCACGCGCCGCGCCGATCTCGATCCCCGCGTCGCGGGCCGCGGCACGGAACGTCGCGGCGCTCCAGCCGTCGAACGGCACATGGTCCAGCGCCGCGTCAAGCAGCCGTTCCGTCAGGTCATCCATCGCACGCTCCCGCCGTTGTCAGGTCCGCTGGACAAGATAGGGGGGCTTTGCTATAGGGCCACCTCCTGCATTTCATGCAACTCTAACCCAGGAAGGTGGTGACAACCACATGCAGGTCAGCGTTCGCGACAACAACGTCGATCAGGCGCTCCGGGCTCTGAAGAAGAAACTTCAGCGCGAAGGCGTCTTCCGCGAGATGAAGCTCAAGCAGCATTTCGAGAAGCCGTCGGAAAAGCGTGCCCGCGAGAAGGCCGAGGCGATCCGCCGCGCCCGCAAGCTGGCGCGCAAGAAGGCCCAGCGCGAAGGGCTGCTGTAGGCCCTGGCCGACAGGTGAACCGGGCGGGGCGACCCGCCCAGGCGTGAACCCCCGAGGCGAAGGCCCGGGGGTTTGTCGTTTTCCGGGGCCGGGGTCGGACGATGCGGCCGACGAAGGCCCCGGTCGGGCGGCGTCACACCGCCTCGCCCGCCGCCTTCGCCGTGTTCTCCTCGCCGGGCTGAAGGATCGCCCACTGGATGCCGAAGGGGTCGCGCAGGAGGCCCCAGTCGTCGCCCCAGAACTGCCGCTCGAACGGCATCACCTCGGTGCAGCCGGCGGCGATCGCGCGGTCCCACCAGGCGCGGCCATCCGCCACAACCAGCTGGAGGTGGCCGAAGCCGCCCTGCGGCGCGCCCTCGCCATGGTCGGTCATCATCAGCGCGCCGCCGTTGATCTCGACCTGGCAGTGCATCAGCCGGCCCGGCGTCTGGCCCGGCATCCGGCCGATATCGATCGCGCCGAAGGCACCGATGTAGAAGTCGGCCGCCGCGCCGGCCTGGCCGCGCATGTCGATATAGGGGATCACGCCGTTCATCACGGACGGATCGGGTTGGTTGGTCGCGGTGTCGGGCATCGGAGGCCTCCCTGGCGCGCCCGGGTCCTGGCCGCCCCGGCCGGTCGGGGCGCTGCTGCCGGCCGGGGGGCCGCGGACCGGGCGCATCGGGCACGGTCCGCCCGGTCATCATACAAACCGCACGGTATCTTTCAACTCCCGGGCGACGGCTGGGCACCGTTCCGCCGACGCCGGCTTGTCGGCGCGGCGGGCCGGATGCTAGGCAGGCGCGACCTCCGGAGGCGCCCGCATGACACCCTTCCGCACGATCGCCCTTCTGGCCCTCCTCGCGCTCGCCGCCTGCGGCGGCCGGCCGGAACCCGAGCCGCAGCGCGCCGCCCATGCCGGCCCGGCCGAGATCAACCGCCTGATCGCCCGCTACGCCAACACCTACGACGTGCCCGAGGACCTCGTGCACCGCGTGGTGATCCGCGAAAGCCGCTACAACCCCGCCGCCCGCAACGGGCCCTATTGGGGCCTGATGCAGATCCATCCCCAGACCGCCGCCACGATGGGCTATCGCGGCCCGCCCGAGGGGCTGCTCGATCCCGACACGAACCTGCGCTATGCGGTGAAGTACCTGCGCGGCGCCTGGCTGGTCTCGCGCGGTGATCGCGACGCGGCGGTCGGCTGGTACGCGCGCGGCTACTACTACGAGGCCAAGCGCCTGGGGCTGCTGGAGGAGACCGGGCTCAGGGGGTAGGGCCGGAGCCGGCCCCGGCGATCGGGCCGCGGCCACCACAGACGCGGCTCAGCCGAGGCTGACGACCGGCACCGCCGCCACTTCGGGGCACGCGAAGTTCACCATGTTGACGCCCATCTTCGTCGCTCTCCCCTCCGGCCCGGTCCAGTGCGTCAGCACGCCGCAGACGGCACAGCGATGGAAGGCAAGCAGGCGGGTCGCGCGACGGTAGATCCGGGTCTGCCCGCTCACGACCACCGTGCCGGGTGGAAAATATGCCCACAGCGCGCCAAGGCGCTGGCAGAAGGAACAGGGGCAGTCGTTGATTTCGGAGGGCAGGCCGGGGATCCGCAGCACGACGGCGCCGCAATCGCAACTCCCCCGGAAGCCCCCGCTGCTCGGTCGTTCTGCCATGCGACGGCCCAACGCGGTTTCGCTCGGGCGAGAGACCTAGCATGGCCCCGGCGTGACCGCCTATCGATTCGGTGTGCCGGCCAGACGCGCCGGCGAGGTACCGCCCTCCCGGGCAGCCACGCTCCGCCTCACACCGGCAGCGCCGTCGTCTTGAACACCGTCCGCAGCGCGAAGCTCGAATGCATCTGCTGGACGCCCGGCAGGCGCGCCAGATGCTGGCGGTGGATGCGGGCGAAATCCTCGGTGTCGTGGGCCACCACCTTCAGCAGGTAGTCCGCCGTCCCCGCCATCAGGTGGCATTCGAGGATGTCGGGCACGCGGCGCACCTCCCGCTCGAACGCGTCCAGCACCTCGTCGGCCTGCCCCGACAGCGTGATCTCGACGAACACCGTGGTCGGCCGCCCCAGCTTGCGGGCGTCGAGCAGCGCCACGTAGTCGGCGATGTAGCCCTCGGCCTCCAGCCTCTGCACGCGGCGGTGGCAGGCCGAAGGCGAGAGGTTCACCCGCTCGGACAGCTCGGCATTGGTCATCCGGCCCTGCTTCTGCAGCACGGTCAGGATCCGGCGGTCGATGGCGTCGAGTTCCACTTGTGCGCAAGCTCCTGCGAAGAATCCGTTCCCGTTTCGAAGAAACTACGGCGCAGGGCACAGGATGCCACCATTCTTTTCAACCCTCTTCGGCCCGGACCGGGGCATTCTGCGGCAGGGAGAAGGAGCCAGACCCATGAAGATCGGTTGCCCGCGGGAGATCAAGCCGCAGGAGTTCCGTGTCGGCGTCACGCCGGATGCGGCGCGCGAGGCGGTGGCGCACGGCCATGACCTGCTGGTCGAGACCGGCGCCGGCCTCGGCGCCGGCTTCACCGACGACGACTACCGCAAGGCCGGCGCGACGATCCTCGGCACCGCCGAGGAGGTGTTCGCCGCGGCCGAGATGATCGTCAAGGTGAAGGAGCCGCAGGCGGTCGAGCGCAAGCGCCTGCGCGCGGGCCAGGTGCTCTTCACCTATCTCCACCTCGCGCCCGATCCCGACCAGACGCGCGACCTTCTGGCCAGCGGCGTCACCGCCATCGCCTACGAGACGGTAACCGACCGCGCCGGCGGCCTGCCGCTGCTGGCGCCGATGTCCGAGGTCGCGGGCAAGCTCGCGCCGCAGGTCGGCGCCTGGACGCTGCAGAAGGCCAATGGCGGGCGCGGCGTGCTGATGGGCGGGGTACCCGGTGTCGCGCCGGCCCGCGTCGTGGTGATCGGCGGCGGGGTGGTCGGCACCCACGCGGCGCGCGTCGCGGCCGGCATGGGCGCCGACGTCGCGGTACTCGACCGCTCCCTGCCCCGCCTGCGCTACCTCGACGACACCTTCGGCGGCGCGTTCAAGACGCTCTATGCCAGCGCCGCCGCCACCGCCGAACTGGTGGCCGAGGCCGACATGGTGATCGGCGCCGTGCTGATCCCCGGCGCCGCCGCGCCGAAGCTCGTCACCCGCGCCCAACTCTCCACCATGAAGCCCGGCGCGGCGATCGTCGATGTCGCGATCGACCAGGGCGGCTGCTTCGAGACCTCGAAGCCCACCACCCACCAGGACCCGATCTACGAGGTCGACGGCATCATGCACTACTGCGTGGCGAACATGCCCGGCGCGGTCGCCCGCACCTCGACCATCGCGCTCGGCAACGCCACCATGCCGTTCATGCTGGCGCTCGCCGACAAGGGCTGGCGCAAGGCCTGCGAGGATGACCCGCATCTCCTGGCCGGGCTCAACACCCATGCCGGCAAGCTCACCTACTACGCGGTCGGCAAGGCACTGGGCATCGACGTGCTCAGTCCCGCCCTGGCGCTGAAGCAGTAGCCGCCCGCACGGGCTGGGCGCCGGCCTTCGCTCAGGCGGTTTCCGAGTTCCGCTCCATCCACTCCTTGTGGCGGCGTTCGTCGGCGAGGCCGCGCTCGAACAGGGCGCGGTCTTCCGGCGGGATCGCCTGGTTCTCGCAGCCGTTGGAATAGGCCGTCACGGTGTCGGCCTCGTTCGTGCTCATCGCCCGCAGGATCGTGGCGTCGTCGCCCACGAGGCTTGCGAGCTTGACCTTGCCGGTGGTGAGGATCTGCTTCATGTCGCCCTCCTGGGGGACATCGGCGCCATGGCGCGAGGCCATCGCGGCAAGCTCGTCGAGGTGGCGCAGGTGGTCCTGGCGAAAGTCCTCGACCTGGGCCTTGAGGGCCGGGTCCTGCAGCCGTTCGATCGTCGTCTCGTAGGCGGCGATCGCGTCGCGCTCGAGCAGGATGAAGTTCTCGATCAGTTTCGACAGGTCGCTCGACGTTCCAACGGTGGTCACCATCTCGGTCTCCTTCGGGTTGGCTAGGGGTTCAACCCGCAGGAACAGCCAAAGGCGCCGGGTGTTCCACCGGCGCGCACTTGGCCACCCCGGCCCGCCCCGCACAAGGGCAGGGCCGGCCGGGGCGGCGTCGCTCAGGCCCGCTGGGCCTTCAGCGCGTCGCGGATCTCGGTCAGCAGTTCCTCCTGCGTCGGCCCGGTCGGCGCGGCCGGCACCGCCTCGCCCTTCCTGACCGCGGCGTCCTTCACCCGGTTCACGGCCTTGACCAGCATGAACACCACCCAGGCGACGATCACGAACTTGATCACCGCGTTGATGAAGTTGCCGTACATGAACTGTGCGTCGCCGAGGCCGACGCTCAGGGCGCCGAAGTCGATCCCGCCGATGAAAAGGCCGATCAGCGGGTTGACCAGATCGTCGACCAGCGAGGTGACGATCGCGGTGAACGCCGCGCCCATGATGATGCCCACGGCCATGTCCATGACATTGCCGCGCGCGATGAAGTCCCTGAACTCATTAAGCATCGGATGCTCCCCACGTTGCTTTCCCGGCCCGCGCGCCGGCTCCCCCTGCGCGCTGGCGCACAGGCCATAGCACGGAATCGATCAGGCGAAGGGGTTTTTTCGGCATCCCAACGGCTTAGGTGCCATCGCAGCAACGATCCGCCGGTCACAGGAGCGCGCATGTCCGATCTTTCAGCTTTCCCGATCACCCGCCGCTGGCCGCCGCGCGATCCGCGCGCGATCCAGCTCTACTCGCTGCCCACGCCGAACGGCCAGAAGGTCTCGATCGCGCTCGAGGAGACGGGGCTGCCGTACGATGCGCACCTCGTCGACTTCAACACCAACGACCAGCTGAGCCCGGAATTCCTGTCGCTCAACCCCAACAACAAGATCCCGGCGATCATCGACCCCGACGGGCCCGGCGGCCAGGCGCTGCCGCTGTTCGAGTCGGGGGCGATCCTGCTCTATCTCGCCGACAAGTCGGGCAAGCTCCGGCCGTCCGACCCGGCGGCGCGCTGGCAGGTCACCCAGTGGCTCATGTTCCAGATGGGCGGCATCGGGCCGATGTTCGGGCAGGTCGGCTTCTTCCACAAGTTCGCCGGGAAGGAGATCGACGATCCCCGCCCGCGCGAGCGCTACTACGGCGAGGCCAGGCGCCTGCTCGGCGTGCTCGACCGCCAGCTCGACGGCCGCGACTGGATCGCGGGCGACTACTCGATCGCCGACATCGCGACCGGCCCGTGGCTCAAGTGCCTGCGCGACTTCTACCAGGCCGGCGACGCGGTCGGCTGGCACGAGCTGGCGCGCGTGCCGGCCTATCTCGACCGCTTCCTCGCCCGGCCGGCGGTGCAGCGCGGGCTCGCGATCCCCGCCCGCGGCTGATCCGTGGCTCAGCCCGCCGCCGCGGCGAGAAGCGCCACCACCTCGGCGTCCGGGGTCTGCGGAAAGCTGCGATAGGAGAGGCCGACCGCCCTGAAGGGCGCCGGCACCTCCAGGCACACGACGTCGTCGGCAAGCCTGCGCATCTCGGCCAGCACCTCGGCCGGCGCCACCGGCACGGCCAGCACGATGCGCGCCGGCCCCTGCCGGCGCAGCACCGCAAGGGCGGCCTTCACGGTGGCGCCGGTCGCGATGCCGTCGTCGACGACCACCGCCGTCCGCCCGTCGACCTCCGGCCCGGCCCGCTCGCCGAGGTAGAGCCGCCGCCGCGCCGCGATCTCGGCCGACTTCTGCCGGATCGCCGCGGCGAAGTCCGCCTCGGTCATCGCGATCACGCCGAGGACGCCGGCGTTGAACACCACCACAGCCGGATCGCCCTCGCCGACCGCGCCGGCGGCAAGCTCCTCGTGGCCCGGCACGCCCAGCTTGCGGACGAGGAGAAGGCCGAGCGGCGCCGAAAGCCGCCGCGCCACCTCGGCCGCCACCGGCACGCCGCCCCGCGGCAGCGCCAGCACCACCGGCCGCACCGGCGCCAGCGCGGCGACCGCCTCGGCAAGCCGGCGCCCGGCCTCGGTTCTGTCGGCGAACATGTCGGCGCCTCCGTCGCGGGCTGAACCGATCCTGCCAGAGACCGGTTCCCGCCCAAAGCCTCACCCCCGGAGCACCCCGCCCGTCGCCTTGCCGACCTTCTCGACCACCGCCGCCGACACCGCCTCGATCTCGGCCTCGGTAAGCGTCCGCTCGCGCGGCTGCAGCCGCACCGTGATGGCGAGCGACTTCTTCCCCGCGCCGAGGCTGCCGCCCTCGAACTGGTCGAAGACCCGCACGCTCTCGATCAGCGCCTTGTCGGCGCCGGCCGCCGCGTTGACCAGCGCCAGCGCCTCGACACGCGCATCCACCACGAAGGCGAAGTCGCGCTCGACCGCCTGCAGGTCGCTGATCGCCAGCGCCGGCCGCGTCGCCGCCTGTGTCCGCGGCAGCGGCACCTCCCCGGGCCAGAGCGTGAAGGCCACCGCCGGCCCCTTCACGTCCATCGCCCCGAGCACCCGGGGATGCAGCTCGCCGAAGACGCCCAGCACCTTCTTCGGCCCGAGGCAGATCATCCCGTGCCGCCCGGGGTGCCAGTAGTCCGGCGCGCCGCGCAGGATCTGCACCTTGGCCGGCGCGCCGATCGCCGCCAGCGCCGCCTCGGCATCGGCCTTGGCGTCGTACAGGTCGACGGCGCGGCTCTCGCCATGCACGTCCTTCGGTGCCGTCCGCCCGACCAGAAGGCCGCTGACCAGCAGGTGCTGCTCGCCCGGCTCGCCGCCGTGGAACGCCGGCCCGATCTCGAACAGCGCGAGGTCCATGAACCCGCGCGCCTGGTTCCGCGCCGCCGCCTGCAGCAGCCCCGGCAGCAGCGCGGGGCGCAGATGCGTCATCTCCGACGAGATCGGGTTCTCCAGCCGCGTCGCCGCGCCGCCGCCGCCGAACAGCGCCGCCGCGGCGCCGTCGATGAAGCTGTAGCTCACGCATTCGTCGTAGCCGAGCGCGGCGAGCGTCCGCCGCGCCATCGCCTCGCGCCGCTGCATCGGCGTCAGCACCGGCTTCGGCACGCCGGTCCGCGGCCGCGGCAGCGGCCGGCCCTGCAGCTGCGAGAGCGAGGCGATGCGCGCCACCTCCTCGACCAGGTCCGCCTCGCCCAGCACGTCGGGCCGCCAGGTCGGCGGATGCGCCATCTCGCCGTCCAGCCGGAAGCCCAGCGCCTCCAGCGTCCGCCGCTGCTCGGCCGCCGGGATGTCCATCCCGACCAGGCTCGCCACCCGCGCGGGATCCAGCCGGTAGGCGCGGTCCGTCGCGGGCACCGCGCCGTCCGACACCACCTCCGAGGCCGCGCCGCCGCACAGGTCGAGGATCATCCGCGTCGCCATCTCCAGCCCCGGCAGGGTGAACGCCGGGTCCACCCCCCGCTCGAACCGGTAGCGCGCGTCGGAACTGATCTTCAGCGCCCGCCCCGTCGCGGCGATGACGAGCGGCGTCCAGTAGGCGCTCTCGAGGAACACGTTCACCGTCGCCTCGGTGCAGCCGGACGGCTCGCCGCCCATGATGCCGGCGATGCTCTCCGGTCCGCTCGCGTCGGAAATCAACATCTGCCCCGCCGCCATGCGGTAGCTGCGCCCGTCGAGCGCCAGCAGTTCCTCGCCGCCCGCGGCCGGGTGGATGCGCAGGCCGCCCGCCACCTTGTCGGCATCGAACACATGCAGCGGCCGGTTCCAGCCATAGGTGAAGTAGTTGGTCACATCGACGAGCGCCGAGATCGGCCTGAGGCCGATGGCCCGCAGCCGGTCCTGCAGCCATTTCGGGCTCGGCCCGTTCCGCACGCCGCGGATCACCCGGCCGGCGAAGAACGGGCAGCCGTTGTCGCGCAGCGCCGGGTCGATCGTCACGCCGATCGGGCTCGGGAAGCCGCCGGCGACGGGCGCGGCCGTCTCGTCCTTCAGCACGCCCAAGCCCCGCGCCGCGAGGTCGCGCGCGATGCCCCGCACGCCCAGCGCGTCGGGCCGGTTCGGCGTGATCTTGATGTGGAACATCGGGTCGACCCGCCCCGGATCGTTCGCCGCGAGCCAGTCGGTGAACCGCTGCCCGACCTCGCCGGAAGGCAACTCGATGATGCCCTCGTGGGCGTCGGACAGCTCCAGCTCGCGCTCCGAGGCCATCATCCCGTGGCTCTCGACGCCCCTGATGCGGCCGACGCCCAGCGTCACGTCGATGCCCGGCACATAGTCGCCGGGCTTGGCCAGCACCACGGTGATCCCCGCCCGCGCGTTCGGCGCGCCGCAGACGATCTGGCGCTCGCCCTCGTCGGTCATGACCCGGCAGACGCGCAGCCGGTCGGCATCGGGGTGCTGCTCGGCATGGAGCACGCGTCCCAGCGTGAACGCCCTGAGCCGGTCGGCGGGGTCGCGCACCTCCTCGACCTCGAGCCCGAGGTCGGTCAGCGCATCGGCAATCTCCGCCACCGAGGCGGTGGTCTCGAGATGGTCATGGAGCCAGGAGAGGGTGAATTTCATTGTGGCAGCCCTAGCGCGCGCAGAAGGAACGAAATGGCGACTGCGGACACAACAGAGGTAACAATCGTTGGCAAGTTCTGTCGGATTTGTCGCTGGGCTCGCTGCCAGAATGTCTCGCTCAACATAATAAGTCGCTCGGTTCCGCTACCAGTCAGTGAAACAACATAGTCTCCGCCGTCAGGCACCATCTCATCATAGTCAGGTATCCATCGATGAAATTCCTCGTTAAGCACTCCCATCCTCACCGCTGCACGCAATGCAGGCGCATCATCTTCTGAGAGATCGACCCACCAAACATCCGGATCCTCGTTGGGCATTAGTCCCTCGAAGCAAACGCGGCACGAAATAAGTCGCTCGTGATCAGCTCGTTGAACCTTCTCCAGAAGGCGGTCAATTCCTGTATTGCTAATCACCTGCTCAACCCCCCGCTGACCGTCGGCATGTCCAGCGCGCTGAACCCGTAGTGCCTGAGCCACCGCAGATCGCTCTCGAAGAACGCCCTGAGGTCGGGAATCCCGTATTTCAGCATCGCGATCCGGTCGATCCCCATGCCGAAGGCGAAGCCCTGCCAGTCGGCCGGGTCCACGCCGGCCGTCGCCAGCACCTTGGGATGCACCATGCCGGACCCGAGGATCTCCAGCCACGACTCGCCCTCGCCGATCTTCAGCTGGCCGCCCTCCCAGGAACAGCGGATATCGACCTCGGCCGACGGCTCGGTGAACGGGAAATGCGAGGCGCGGAAGCGCAGTTCGACATGGTCGACCTCGAAATAGGCGCGGCAGAACTCCTCCAGCACCCATTTCAGGTTCGCCATGCTGATGTCGCGGTCGATCGCCAGCCCCTCGACCTGGTGGAACATCGGCGTATGGGTCTGGTCATAGTCCATCC
>CAZYBG010000049.1:0-21214 GCA_964645155.1 uncultured Rhodobacterales bacterium
TGATCGGCGGGTTCCTGGTGTTCTGGATGGCGGCCGGGTTCGCCATGCTGGAAGCCGGCCTGGTGCGGCAGAAGAACGTGACGATGCAGCTCACGAAGAACATCGCGCTCTTCTCGATCGCGGCGATCATGTACTGGCTGGTCGGCTACGCGCTGATGTATCCGGGCGAAGGCTGGTGGATCGCCGGATGGCTCGGGCCGATCTTCTCGCCGGCCTACCTCGGCGGCGATCCGGCGCTCGAAACCGGCTATGCGACCGGGTCGGACTTCTTCTTCCAGCTCATGTTCTGTGCCACCACGGCCTCGATCGTCTCGGGCACGCTGGCCGAGCGCGCTAAGCTCTGGCCGTTCCTGATCTTCACGGTGGTGCTGACCGGCTTCATCTACCCGATCGAGGCATCGTGGCAGTGGGGCGGCGGCTGGCTTTCGGAACTGGGCTTCTCGGACTTCGCCGGCTCCACCCTCGTCCATGCGACGGGCGGGTTCGCGGCCCTGGCCGGGGCGCTGATCCTCGGGCCACGGCTCGGCAAGTACAAGGATGGCCGCGTCGTGCCGATGCCCGGCTCGAACCTGGCGCTGGCCACGCTGGGGACGTTCATCCTGTGGCTCGGCTGGTTCGGCTTCAACGGCGGCTCGCAGCTTGCCCTCGGCACCGAGGCCGATGCGAACGCGGTGTCGATCATCTTCGCCAACACCAACATGGCGGCGGCGGCGGGGTCGATCACCGCGCTGATCCTGACGCAGCTCGTCTACGGCAAGGTCGACCTCACGATGGTGCTGAACGGCGCGCTCGCGGGCCTCGTCTCGATCACTGCGGGGCCGCTCGACCCGACGCTCTTCGGCGCGCTCTGGATCGGCGCGATCGGCGGCGTCATCGTGGTCTTCGCGGTGCCGTTCCTCGACAGGATGAAGATCGACGACGTGGTCGGCGCGATCCCGGTGCACCTGATGGCCGGCTTCTGGGGCACGCTTGCGGTGCCGTTCTATACCGAGGGCACGAGCTTCGTGACGCAGATCATCGGCTTTGCCTCGATCGGCGTGTTCGTCTTCGTCGCATCGCTCGTGGTGTGGCTGGTCCTCAAGGCGGTGATGGGCCTGCGCGCCAGCGAGGAGAGCGAGATGGTCGGGCTCGACATGGCCGAGCTCGGCATGGAGGCCTATCCCGAGTTCGCCAAGGGCTGAGGCCGTTCTCCCGGCCGGAAACGGAAAGGCCCGGGCCGGCGCCCGGGCCTTTCCCGTCGGAGGAAGGCGGTCAGACCCCGACCGCGGCAATCGCCCCGGCCAGGAGCGGCACCGTCCGCGCGTTCAGCCCGGCGATGTTCATCCGCGAGTCGCCCACCATGTAGATCCCGTGCTCGGCGCGCAGCCGCTCGACCTGGTCGGGGTTCGCGCCGATCCGGCTGAACATGCCGCGATGCGCCGCGACGAAGCCGAAGCGGTCCGACCCGGTGGCGCGGCGCAGTTCCTCGGCCAGCTGCCGGCGCAGGTCGAGCATCGACAGGCGCGTCGCCTCAAGCTCCCGCTCCCATCCGGCGCGGAGGGCGGGGTCGGTCAGGATCATCGTGACGAGCCGCGCGCCGTGGTCCGGCGGAAATGAGAAGTTGAGGCGGTTGAGCGTGGCGAGGTTCGCCTGCGCGAGCTTCTGCGAGGCTGCGTCGGAGGCGACCGCGAGGAGTAGGCCGGTGCGTTCGCGGTAGATGCCGAAGTTCTTCGAGCACGACGCCGCGATGAGGAGCTCGGGCAGCCGTTCGGCCAGAAGCCGCGTCGGTGCGGCATCGGCCTCGAGCCCGTCGCCGAAGCCCTGATAGGCGAGGTCGACCAGCGCGCCGGCGCCCCTCCGAAGGAGGAGGTCGGCGACCTCGCCCCATTGCGTGAGGTTGAGGTTCGCGCCGGTCGGGTTGTGGCAGCAGCCGTGCAGCACCACGACATCGCCCGGCTGCGCGCGGTCGAGATCGGCCAGCATCGCGCCGAAGTCCACGCCGCGCGTCGCCGCGTCGAAATAGCGGTAATCCCGCGTGGCGAGGCCGACATGCCCGACAATGGCGTTGTGGTTCGGCCAGGTCGGGTCCGAGAGCCAGACCGTCGCGCTGGGCGCGGCGAGCTTCACCAGCTCCAGCGCCTGCCGCACCGCCCCGGTGCCACCGGGCTGGGCGGCGAAGGCGATGCGACCGGAGGGCGCGGCCGGCCCGAGGATCAGCGCCGCAAGCGCCTCGCCGAAGGCGGGATCGCCCGCGAGGCCGGTATAGGTCTTGGTCGTCTCCTCCTCCCAGAGACGCTTCTCGGCCGCCTTCACGGCACCCATGATCGGGGTCACGCCCTCGGCGTTCCTGTAGACGCCCACGCCGAGGTCGATCTTGCCCTCGCGCGGGTCGTCGCGGAACGCCTGCATCAGCGCGAGGATCTTGTCGGCCGGCTGTGGCTTGAGATCGGTGAGCATCAGTCCTGTCCCGTTGCGATCTTGAGGTCCCTGTAGCTGCCCCACTCGCTCCACGAGCCGTCGTAGAGCGCGTGCCGGCGGCCGAGCAGCTCGAGCGCCAGCGAGAGGATGGCGGCGGTCACGCCCGAGCCGCAGGTGGTGATGACCGGCTTTTGCGGGTCGATCCCCGCCGCGGCGAAGACGCGGGCCAGTTCCTGGGGCGGCTTCATCGTGCCGTCGTCGGCAAGGAGCGTGCGGTAGTGGACGTTCTTCGAACCGGGGATGTGGCCGGCCCGCAGGCCGGGGCGAGGCTCGGCCTCCGCGCCGGCGAAGCGGGCGGGCGAACGCGCGTCGGCGATCTCCCAGTCGCCGAGTTTGGCGGCGGCGGCGACCTGCGTCACGTCCTTCACCAGATGGTTCTGGCGGGTGACCGTCATGTGCCGGTCGCGGATCACCGGCGGCAGGTCCTCGACCTCGCGCCCCTCGGCCCGCCACTTGGGGAAGCCGCCGTCGAGGACGGCGACATCGGTCTTGCCCATCAGCCGGAACAGCCACCAGACGCGGGCCGCGGAGAACAGGCCGGCGCCGTCGTAGACGACGACCTGGTGGCCGTCGCCCACGCCCATGGCGCGCAGCCGCGACATGAACTTCTCGGGCGGCGGCGCCATGTGCGGCAGGTCGGACCGGGCGTCGCCGATCTCGTCGATGTCGAAGAACCGCGCGCCGGGAATGTGCGCGGCCGCATGTTCCGCCTTGGCGTCGCGGCCGGCGTCGGGCAGGTACCATGACGCGTCGAGGATGCGCAGGTCGGGGTCGCGCAGATGCGCCGCGAGCCAGGTGGTCGAGACCAGCGTCTTCGGATCGTCGTAGGCCATGCCGCCCTCCGCCTCGGATCGCGACCGAGCCTTACGCGGGCGCGCGGCGCGAGGCAAGGCAGGCGGTTGCACCCGGCGCCCGGACCGGGCTTGATGCGCGAAGGGAGGACCTGGACATGGGCAACGAGGCAGGGATCTGGAAGCGGGTCGAGGCGCATGCGCCCGACCTCGTCAGGCTCGCCGACCGGGTGTGGGAGACGCCGGAGACGCTCTATGGCGAGTACCGGTCCGCCGCCGCGCACGCGGCGGTGCTGCGCGCCAAGGGCTTCCGCGTCGAGGAAGGCGTGGCCGGGATCCCGACCGCGCTGATCGGCGAAGCCGGCGAGGGCGGGCCGGTGATCGCGATCCTCGGCGAGTACGACGCGCTGCCGGGGCTGAGCCAGGTGGCCGGCATCGCCGAGCCGCGGGAGCTGGTGCCCGGCGGCCACGGCCACGGCTGCGGCCACAACCTGCTCGGTGCGGCGGCGCTGCTCGCGGCCTGCGCGCTCAAGGACTGGCTGGCCGCCGCCGGGCGGCCGGGCCGGGTGCGCTACTACGGCTGCCCGGCCGAGGAGGGCGGCGCGGCGAAGACCTTCATGGTGCGCGACGGCCTGTTCGACGACGTGGCGGCCGCCGTCACCTGGCACCCCGACTGCGTGACCCGCGTCGACCCGGCGCTGAGCCTGGCCAACACGCGGATGGACTTCGCCTTCCGCGGTCGCGCCAGCCATGCGGCGATGAGCCCGCATCTCGGCCGCTCGGCGCTGGACGCGGTGGAGCTGATGTCGGTCGGCGTCAACTACCTGCGCGAGCACGTGCCGCAGGACGCGCGTATCCACTACGCCTATCTCGACGCCGGCGGGCAGGCGCCGAACGTGGTGCAGGCGCGGGCGAAGGTGCGCTACTCGATCCGCGCGCTGCGGCTGCGCGACATGCTGGCGATCGTCGAGCGGGTCAAGGACGTGGCCCGCGGCGCCGCGCAGATGACCGGCACCGAGGTCGAGATGGCGGTGTTCTCGGCCGTGTCGAACATGCTGGGCAACGCCGTGATGGAGCGGGCGATGCAGGCGGCGATGGAGGAGCTCGGCCCGGTGCCGTTCGACGCAGCCGACCGTGCCTATGCCCGCGCGATCCAGGCGACGCTTTCGGAGGCCGACATCGCGGCGCCCTACCGGATCATCGGCGCGCCGCCGCGCCCGGACACCCCGCTCTGCGACTGGGTGGTGCCGCTCCATCCCGACGGCGAGGTGATGATCGGCTCGACCGACGTCGCCGACGTGAGCTGGAAGGTGCCGCTGGCGCAGGCGCTGGTCGCCACGCATGCGATCGGGACGCCGGCGCATACCTGGCAGATCACCGCGCAGGGCAAGTCGCCGGCCGCGCACAAGGGCATGGCGCATGCCGCCAAGGTGATGGCGCGGACGGCCGAGAAGCTGCTGGCCGACCCCGCGCTGCTGGCCGAGGCGCGGGCCGAGCATGCGGCGAGGCTTGCGGCAGACCCCTATGTCTGCCCGATGCCCGCCGACGTGATGCCGCCCCTGGTGCCGCACCCTGCCTGACCGGGGCCGCTCTCACCGCGACTGGCACGGATCCCGAGGGTCCGCCTGGAGCCCTTTGTGAACGATGCTTCATCTTGCACGAATGGTTACTTCCATAGATGTTGCGTCATCTTGATCGAAGAACGAAATGGGTCATTTCGGTCACGCGCGTCGCCGTGAATTTGACAGGTCATCAGTGATCGCATGAAGAAGGAAGTTCGCCAGCTTCGCGAAAAGGCAATCAACGCTCTGGTGCTTTCTATCGACCACTTCAACCGCCCCTGGGATCGTGGCAGGGTGGAAGCTGTTCTCATCTTGCTGGACCACTCCTTCGAAATGCTCCTTAAGTCGGCAATCCGGCAGAAGGGTGGGAAGATCAGGAAGGCGCGCGAGAAACAGACGATCGGCTTCGACGCCTGCGTCCGTAGGGGGCTGACGGACGCGAGTATGAAATTTCTGACCGCCGAACAGGCGCTCACTCTGCAAACGATCAACGGGCAGCGGGACGCGGCCCAGCACTATCTCGTCGATATGTCAGAGCATCAGTTGTACTTCTATGCCCAGGCGGGCGTGACGCTCTTTCGCGATATCCACGACGACATCTTTGACGAGAAGCTCCTACTGGAACTGCCTGAGCGCGTTCTTCCCATTTCGACGACTGCGCCAAAAGACTTGGCGGCCTTGTTCGACAAGGAGATCGAGGAGATAAAGGGCCTCTTGGCTCCCGGTACACGTCGGAAGATGGATGCCGTCGCCAAAGCGCGTAGCCTAGCCGTGCTAGAGAGTGCGGTGAATGGAGACTACGAGCAGCCGAGCGACCGCGAGCTTGAGAAAGTCTGCAAGCGACTCGCCGATGGCGAGGCTTGGTCATCAGTCTTCCCCGGCGTGGCGTCAATCAACATCACGGCAGAGGGAGATGGCCCAACCCTAAGCCTTCGCCTGACGAAGAACGAAGGAATACCCGTTCAACTCCTGAAAGAGGGCGAAGGGGCCGGGGCCGTTGTAGCTGTTCGGCGCGTGAATGAGCTGGACTTTTATAGTCTCGGAGCGACGCAACTCGCCAGAAAGGTCGGGCTGACGCCGCCAAAATCGCGCGCTGTCGTCGACCACCTTGGCCTTCGTGAGGACACTGACTGCTTCAAGGAAATCAAGATCGGAGGTGTTTCGCACGCTCGATATTCGCCCCAGGCCATCAAGAAGATAACGGATGCCCTGAAGGCAGAATCCATCGACGACATCTGGGCCGCAGACCGGGCAAATCGGAGGGGAGCAAGGTGAATTCGTCGAAATAGGACACGGACAAAAAGATCGGACACTCGTTACTGCGCTGTCAACGCCCGCTCAATCCGCATCGAGCACTTTCGGATAGCAGTTCCGCCGCGATCTCTCGCGGAGCGCCCGCCCTCAGCCCTGCTTGAGAAGCCGCTGCTTCTGCCGGTTCCAGTCGCGCCTGGCCGAGGTCTCGCGCTTGTCGGCGAGCTTCTTGCCCTTGGCGATGCCGAGCTTCAGCTTCGCCACGCCCTTGTCGTTGAAGTAGAGCGTCAGCGGCACCAGCGTCATCCCCTCGCGCTGGGTCGCCGACCAGAGCCGCGCGAGTTCCTTGCGTGAGACGAGCAGCTTGCGCCGCCGCCGCTCCTCGTGGCCCCAGGTCTTGGCCTGGGCGAAGGGCGCGATGTAGCCGTTGATCAGCCAGAGCTCGCCGTTCTCGACGTTGGCGTAGCTTTCGGCGATGTTGGCGCCGCCCTGGCGCAGCGACTTCACCTCGGACCCCTGCAGGATGATGCCGGCCTCGAGGTCGTCCTCGATGGCATAGTCGAACCGGGCGCGGCGGTTCTCGGCGATCAGCCGGGAGTTCGGGTCGGACTTCTGGGCCATGACCGCCCCGAGGTAGGCGAGGCGCGGCCCGGAGTCCAGTCAGCCCGCGGTGAGCAGCCGCACCACGCGGTCGGCCGCATCGCCCTCGAGGCCCAGCGCGGCGCGGAGCGAGGTGCGCGTCAGTTCGCAGACCGCCGCATCCGGGGCGGTGTCGAAGCTTTCGATCGCGAGGACGAGGAGCGGCCGCTGCGGATGCGCCTCGATCGCCGCGACGACGGCGCGCTCGTAGGTCTCGGCGGCGTCGCGCTCTTCCTCCGGGGTGAGCGCCACGAAGGGCGGATCGTCGGTCACCTCGGCGAGGACCGCGCGCCGGACGAGCGCGAGGAGGTCGGCGGCCTCGGCCGCGGGCAAGGTCGTGATGTAGGCGAATTCGGCGCGCGCCGTCTCGACCGGGTCGAGCGCGCCGCGGGCGTTCGCGGCGCAGAGCGCCTCGCCCATGTGCCCGAGTGCTGCAAGGCCGAGGTCGAGCACGCGGCGCTGCTCGGCCACCGGCAGGCGGGCGGCCCCGAAGGCGCCGAGCTCATAGGTCCAGCCGGCGCCGAGCTGGCGCGCGATCCCGGCGAGGTCGGCGGCCGAACCCGCGCCGAACGCCTCCTGCTCGGCCGCGAAGCGGCGCGCGAACGTCGCCGTCACCGCGTCGGACGCGAAGAGCGTGCGGAAATGCGTGGCAAAGAGCGGCACCATCGGCTCGGGCAGGGCGAGCGCATCGGCGAGGCGGGCGAAGACGGCGTCGTCGGCGATGGCGCGCAGCGCATCGACGATCTCGCCCTCGGTCAGCAGCGGGCCGGCGCCCTCGACCGCCTCGCCGGCGGTCGCCGGATCGGCCGCCGCAGGACCTTCCTGCGCGGCCACCCGCCCGCCCGGCGCCAGCAGCGCCAGCAGCCCGATCACCCCCAGAGCCCGGTGCATCGCCCCCCTCGCCTCAGCCGTCACCGGCGACATAGCATCTTTCGCCGGCGTCCCGAAACCCGGCCGTGGCCCGGCGGCACGGTTGCCTACGCGGCATGGGTGGTGCGGCCGCCGCAGATCGTCCGCGCGACGGCAAGGCCGGCGATCCCGGCGGGCGGCGTTGCCTCGATGTCGGTCGAGAGCACGACAAGATCGGCAGCCAGCCCCGCGCGCAGCGTGCCGGTCACGCCCTCGCGGTGTGCGGCCCGGGCGCCGCCGGCGGTGTAGGCGCGGAGCGTTGCCATCAGGCCGACGCGCTGGTCGGCGCCGCCCTCGTAGGCGGGCCGGGTCAGCGCCGCGGCGATGCCGCGCAGGACCGAGATGTCGGCGACCGGCCAGTCGGAGGCGAAGGCGAGCGGCGCACCCGCTTCGGCCAGCGTCCGGCAGAGATAGGCGTCGGCCCAACGGTCGCGCCCGATGACGTCGAGCGTGGGCTGCAGCGCGAAGTCCATCGCGCCGGGGGCGTGGCAGGGCTGCACCGAGGCGGTGATGCCGAGCCGGCCGAGCCGGGGAATGTCGGCCCGGTCGATCAGTTCGATATGCTCGATGCGGTGGCGGCTGTCGCGCGCGCCATTCGCCCGGCGCGCGGCCTCGTAGCCGTCGATGGTCTGCCGCACCGCGCCGTCGCCGATCGCGTGGACGGCGATCTGCAGGCCGCGGCGGTCGATCTCGGTCGCGATGCGCGGGAAGTCCGGGAACAGCGGCGCGGACCGGTGGCCGGGCCGGCCGGGATAGTCGTTCAGCATGAAGGCGGTGCCCGAGTCGATCACCCCGTCCATGAACAGCTTGACGAAGCCCGAGGTCAGCCAGTCGTCGGCGAAGTCGCGGGTCATCGCGTCGGCGCGGTCGAGCTCGGCCAGCTCCATCTGCGGCTTGAAGTGGAACGGGACCTTCACCCGCGCCGTCAGCCGCCCCTCGCGCCGGAGGCCGTCGAGCAGCGCGAGGGTGTAGCGGTTGCCGTCCATGTTGACGATCGAGGTGATGCCGTGCCGCGCCGCATGGGCGAGGCCGGCGGCCACCTTGGCGCGGTCGATGGCCTGCGCGGCCTCGTCAGGCCAGGGCGCGGGCTCGCCGCCCGTGGCGATGCCGAGATGGAGCCGCGCCTCGCCGCCCAGCGCGACGACCGGGGCGAAGGCCTCGAACTCCCGCAGCTCGCCGGTGGCCCGCCCGTCCGGGCCGACCACCACCTCGTGGCCGGGCGGCGTTGCGGCGCCCCCGAGGATGCCGGCCGCGGCGAGCGCGGCGGTGTTGGCCCAGACCGTGTGGTGGTCGGCCGCGGTCACCGCGATCGGCCGGTCGGGCAGGATGCGGTCGAGGTCGTGCCGCGTCATCGGCCGGCCGAGCAGGTCGTAGCCCGCGCCCTGCGCGAGGAGGAGCGGAAGATCGGGATGGCGCGCGGCGAAGTCGCGGAAGGCGCGGCCGAGCGCCGCCTCGCCCGCGACGCCGCCGATCTGGAGATGCGCGAGTTCGGCGCCGCCGAGCACGAGGTGCAGGTGGCTTTCGAAGAAGCCGGGCAGCACCGTCGCGCCGCCGCAGTCGATGATGTCGCTGCCGCTGACCGCCAGCGCCTCGATCTCGCGCCGCCCGCCGACCGCGACGATCCGACCGCCGGCCAGGGCCAGCGCCTCGGCCCGGGGCCGGGCATCGTCCATCGTCAGGACCGCTGCGTTCGTCAGGATGGTATCCGGCGTCATCTGGCCCCCCCGCTCAGGTGCGAGTCGCAGTAAAGCCCGATGGAACGGCCCTGCGAAAGGGAGAGTTGGCGCCGGCCGGGCGGCCGGTATGATCGATCGACCGCAGGGGGCGCAATGTTCATCCAGATCGCGATCGGTTCTGCCGTAATGCTCGCCTCGATCCTGATCGCGGGGGTGAGCTTCGGGATCATGGAGTGGCTGTTCCTGCGGCTGCGGCCCTGGCTCGTGCGCGAGCCGCACCTGCCCAAGGTGCTCCTCGTCCTCGGGCTCGCTTCGCTCGCGATCCTCGGGCTGATCACCTCGGGCGTCTGGCTCTGGGCGTTCACGTTCCGCGCGCTCGGCGTCTTCGGCACGTTGGAGGAGGCGGTCTACTCCTCGCTGGTGGTGTTCAGCACGCTGGGCTTCGGCGACGTGCTGCTGCCGCTGGAGTGGCGCCTTCTGGGGGGAATGGCGGCCGCGAACGGGCTTCTGAACTTCGGGCTGCTCACCGCGATCATGGTCGAGGCGCTGCGCCAGGTGCGCCTGCAGCAGTGGGAGTGGCGCCGGCGGAAGGACTAGCGCCCGGCGCGCGCCGTGCGCCAGAGGGTGTAGGCGCCAGTGGCGACGACGATCGCGCTGCCGGCCAGCGTCGCGCCGTCGGGCCGTTCGGCGAACACGGCCACGCCGAACGCCATGCCGAAGACGAGGCGGGTGTAGCGGAACGGCGTGACCACCGAGACCTCGCCGGTGCGCATCGCGACGGTCAGCGCGTAGTAGGCGGCGACGCCGACCACGGTGGCGCCGGCGAGGCCGACGGCGGCCGGCGCCGAGGGCCGGACCGCGCCGCCCTGCAGCGCCAGCAGCAGCGCGCCGGCGGGCACCATCATCGCGAAGCCGTAGGCACCGAGGACGAGGTTCGAAAGCGACGGCGGCGCGGCGCGGGTGGCGAGGTCGCGTCCCGCGAAGCCGAGCATGCCGAGGACGGCCAGAAGCGACAGTGCCACGAAGCCGTCGGCCCCCGGCCTCAGGATCACAAGGACCCCGGCGAGGCCGGCGAGGATCGCGAGCCATCGCCGCCAGCCCACGCGCTCGCCGAAGACGAGGGCCGCGCCGGCGACGACGACGAGCGGCGTGGCCTGCAGGATCGCCGAGGCGGTGGAGAGCGGCGTGAGCGCGATCGCCAGCGTGTAGAAGAGCCGGCCCGTCACCTCGAAGCCCGCCCGCAGGACGACCGCGCGGGAGAGGATGTCGGCGCCGAACAGCCGGTCGCCGCGGCGCCGGGCCAGCGCGGCGAAGGCGAGCATGCCGCCGGCGCCGAAGATGACCAGGATCTGCCCCACCGGCAGCTCCCGCGCGACCGCCTTTATCAGCGCGTCCTCGACCGCGAAGCCCGCCATCGCGGCGATCATGAAGAGGCTGCCGCGGAGGTTGCCCTGCGCCGACCCCGCGCCCGCCCGCGCCCTCACGACGCCGGGTCGCGCATCAGCGCCGCGAGCGCGGCGATCTCCTGCCCGACCGGCGAGGCCGCGACCTGTCCGGCTGCTGCGAGGCGGCCGGCCTCGGGCTTGTTCTGGTTGAGCTTCCAGGTGCCCTGGACATCGTCGATCAGCAGCCGGCAAGGCACGATCTGCCGCATCATGCGGTCGAGCGCGTCGGGCGGCATCTTCTCGACCCGCCAGGGCGCCTTCGGCAGCGCCGCCTCGAAATGCGCCGAGACGCGGTCGAGATGGCCGCGCAGCGCCTCGTGCGGCAGCAGTTCGGCCGTGCCGCGGAGGTGCACGGCGACGTAGTTCCACGTCGGCACCTGGTCGTGGCCGAGCCCGTACCAGTCGGGCGAGATGTAGGCGTCGGGGCCCGACGCCGCGAGGAGCGCGCGCTGCGGCGAGGCGAGGGCGCGGGCGACCGGGTTCGACCGGACCAGGTGGAACTCGGCCTCGGCGCCGTCGCCCGACAGCAGGAACGGCACCTGCGCGGCGAGCGGCCCGGCATCGCCGTTCACCGCCAGAAGGCCGAAGCCGCGCAGCCGGGCGAAGCCGAGGTTGCGGGCGGCCGGGCTCTGCCGGAAGGCCGGGTTCGGATGCACCGCCGTCGCCGCCTGGGGCTCAGTTCAGCAGGCCGGCGTGGCGCATCGCCGCGTCGATCTGCGCCTTCGTCGTATCGAGCAGCCCGGTCAGCGGCAGGCGCACCTCGTCCGTGCAGCGGCCGAGGCGCGCGAGGCCGTACTTGGCCCCGGCGAGGCCCGGTTCGACGAAGATCGCGAGGTGCAGCGGCATCAGCCGGTCCTGAACCGCGAGCGCGCGGCGGTAGTCGCCCGCCAGCGTCGCCTCCTGGAACTCGGCGCAGAGCCGCGGGGCGACGTTCGCCGTCACGCTGATGCAGCCGGTGCCGCCATGGGCGTTGAAGCCGAGCGCGGTCGCGTCCTCGCCCGAAAGCTGGATGAAGTCGGGCCCGCAGGCGATGCGCTGCTTCGGCACGCGGGAGAGATCGCCCGTCGCATCCTTGACGCCGACGATGCGCGGCAGCCTGGCGAGCTCGCCCATCGTCTCGGGCAGCATGTCGACGGCCGAGCGTGGCGGGATGTTGTAGATGATGATCGGCAGGTCCGCGGCGTCGTGCACCGCCGTGAAATGCGCGATGAGCCCGCGCTGGGTAGGCTTGTTGTAGTAGGGCGTGACGATCAGCGCGCCGTCTGCCCCGACCCGTGCGGCATGCCGGATCAGCCGGATCGCCTCGGCGGTGTTGTTCGACCCCGCGCCGGCGATCACCGGAATGCGCTTGCGCGCCGCCCGCACCACCGCCTCGACCACCGCCTCGTGCTCGTCATGGCTGAGCGTCGGGCTTTCGCCCGTGGTGCCGACCGGGACGAGCCCGTGCGAGCCCTCGGCGATCTGCCATTCGACGAGGTCATTGAGCGCGTCGAAGTCCACCGCGCCGTCCCGGAACGGCGTGACGAGGGCGGGCATCGATCCCTTGAACATGGCGCGCTTCCTTGCAGGCTTGCGGGCGCCCCGACTCGGACCGCACGGCGCGCCGGACCCTAGCGGGCGCCGCCGAGCTTGCCAAGTTTGTGAGTTGCGGGCCGCCGGCCCGCCGCTAGGATGCGGCGCCGAGAGCAGACCGACCCAAGAACGCTTCCGAAGGAAGCCGCTGGAGAGCCGATGATCCGCCGTTCCCTGGTCGCCGCGCTTGCGGCGCTGGTACTGGCCATGCCTGGGCCGCTGCGCGCCGACGGCGCCGCGGTCCGCGCCGCGCTGGCCGCGGTCCGCGCGGGCGAGTGGGAGGCGGCCCTTGCCGCCGCCCGCCCGGCGGGCGAGGTCGCGCGCGACATCGTGGAGTGGCACCGCCTGCGCGAGGGCGACGCCGCCTGGGACGACTACCGCGCCTTCCTCGGCCGGCGTCCCGACTGGCCGGGGCTTCCGCTTCTGGTCGAGAAGGGCGAGGAGGCGATCCCGCGCGCCGCCGATGCCGATGCGGTGATCGCCTTCTTCGGCGACCGGATGCCGGCGACCGGGACCGGCGCGCTGCGCCTGGCCGGCGCCTACCGCGACAAGGGCCTTTCCGGCGACGCCGAGGCGATCGTGGTGGCGAGCTGGCTCACCCTGCTGTTCCGGGGCGGCGAACAGGCGGCGCTGCTGGCGGACTGGGGCGCGACGCTCGCGCCCTATCACGACGCCCGCCTCGAGATGCTGCTCTGGCGCGGCGCGGCAGCCAATGCGCGGGCGATGTTCCCGCTGGTCGGGGCCGACCGGGTGCGCCTCGCCGAGGCGCGGATCGGGCTTCGGGAGCAGTTGGCCGGCGTCGACGGCCTGATCGAGCGCGTGCCCGCGGCCCTGCAGGGCGACGCAGGGCTCGCCTACGAGCGGTTCAACTGGCGCTTTCGCAAGGGCCGGAACGCCGATGCCGTGGCGCTCGCGCTCGAGCGGAGCACCGGCGAGGCGGCCCTGGGCGACCCCGCCGCCTGGGGCGCCGCCCGCGCGGCGCTGGTCCGGTGGGCGATGCGCGAGGGGCGGGCGGCGGAAGCCTACCGGCTTGCCGCCCGGCACCACATGGCCGAGGGGCCGGACTATGCCGACCTGGAATGGCTGGCGGGGTTCATCGCGCTCCGCATGCTCGACGACCCGCAGGCGGCGCTGCGCCACTTCCGCGCATTCCGCGTCGCGGTGGCGACACCGATCAGCCTCGGCCGGGCCGGCTACTGGGAGGGGCGCGCGCTGGAGGCGCTGGGCGATGCCGAGGGCGCGCAACTCGCCTACGAGTTCGGCGGCGAGCACCAGACATCGTTCTACGGGCTGCTCGCGGCCGAGAAGGCCGGCCTGCCGATGGACGGGGTGCTCGCCACCGGCGGGCGCGAGTTCCCGAGCTGGCGCGACAGCAGTTTTGCGGGCTCGTCGGTGCTTGCCGCGGCCCTGGCGCTGCAGGAGGCGGGCGACCGGCTGCTGGCGACACGGTTCTTCCTGCACCTTGCCGAGGGGCTCGACGCGATCGCGCTCGGCCAGCTCTCAGATCTCGCGCTCGAGCTCGGCGAGCCCTACACGGCCGTCGCCATCGCCAAGCAGGCGGCCGAGCGCAACGTGATCCTGCCGCGCGCCTATTTCCCGCTGACCGACCTTGCCGAGGGCGATTTCGGCGTGCCGACCGAGCTGGTGCTTTCGATCGCCCGGCGCGAGAGCGAGTTCAACCCCGCGGTCGTCTCCAGCGCCGGCGCGCGCGGCCTGATGCAGGTGATGCCGGGCACCGCGCAGGACATGGCGCGGGCGCTGGGCGTCGGCTACGACCGCGCGCGGCTGACGACTGACCCCGCCTACAATGCCCGCCTCGGCGCGGGCTATCTCCGGCGGCTGATCGACGAGTTCGGCGCGCAGTGGATCCTCGTCGCCGCGGGCTACAACGCGGGGCCGGGCCGCCCGCGGGCCTGGGTGGCCGACCGCGGCCATCCGGCGAGCGAGAGCGTCGATGCCGTCGACTGGATCGAGATGATCCCGTTCACCGAGACACGGAACTACGTGATGCGGGTGACCGAAAGCCTGCCTGTCTACCGGGCGCGGCTGAGCGGCCAGGTGGAGCCGATCCGCTTCAGCGCGGAGCTGAAGGGGGGCTGAGCGGCGTCGGGGCAGCGACCGGACGGTCCGACGGCCTTCGCTTGTCGCGCAGGCCGGACGGCTGGCCGGAACGGCTGTTGCCCGAGAATATTGTTCCTGTTATGTTCTTGTCTTCGAGCCGAAGGAAACGATGTGGCGGCAGGCAAGAAACTGAACGGAACTCTGCGGCGGTTCATCGAACGCCAGCCTGTGTTCTTTGTGGCAACCGCAGCCCAGACCGGCCGTGTAAACGTCTCTCCAAAGGGAGCAGATACGCTCCGCATCTTGGATGACAGCCATATTCGATGGTTGAACCTGTCGGGCAGCGGGAATGAGACTGCGGGACATCTGCGGAGGTCCAACCGTATCACGCTGATGTTCTGCGCGTTCGAGGGCGAGGCACTTATCCTGCGTGTCTACGGGCGCGCGGACGTTCTGCACCCGCGTGACGTCGGCTGGGACAAGGCCATCTCGGCGTTTCCACAACTGGCAGGCAGTCGGCAGATCTTCGACCTCTCCATCGAGAGTGTTCAGACATCCTGCGGCACCGGTGTGCCATTCATGACCCATTCCGGCGACCGGGTGTCCGGAGAGCTTGTGCCATATTATGACAGGCTGGGACCGCAAGGGGTGGAGGAGTATTGGCGCAAGAAGAACACCCGGACCATCGATGGCTTCGGGACAGGCATATTCGAGGATTGAGCAAGACCGGCGACGTCGACGAACGTCTGCCCGGTCGTGCAGCCCCGTCATGCGCCCTGCGGGCTGCACGAAGCGCCTGGCCGGCCTGGCCATGAGGCGACGACGATGGGTGGAGCGTCCGAACGTCCGCCCCGGCGCCCGGCGGACCCTCAGCCCCGCGCCTTCACCCGCGCCCGCCACAGCGTGAAGAGCCCCGCCGCCACGACGAGGCCGGCGCCCACGGCGACGTTCCACGGCAGCGCCTCGCCGAAGACGGTGATGCCGATCGCCGCGGCGAAGACCAGCTGGAGGTAGGCGAAGGGCTGCACCGCGCTTGCCTCGGCGACCTCGTAGGAGCGGATCAGCAGCCAGTGCCCCAGCGCCGCCGTGCAGCACAGCACCGCCATCCAGCCCCAGTCGGGCGGCGTCATCGGCTCCCAGAACCAGATGCCGACCAGCGTCATCGCCGCGGCGCCGACGGTGCCGGTCCAGAAGAACGAGGTGGCCGCGCTGTCCTGCCGCGCCACGTACCGGGTGAGCAGGCCGTAGAGCGCGAACATGAACGCCGCGAGCAGCGGGATCAGTGCGGCGGGTGTGAAGACCTGCATCCCGGGCCGCAGGATCACTAGGACGCCGACGAAGCCGATCGCGATCGCCGTCCATCGCCGCCAGCCGACCTTCTCGCCCAGGACCGGGCCCGACAGCGCGGCGACGAGCAGCGGGTACGAGGTGAAGACCGCGTGGCTCTCGACCAGGCCGAGCAGGACGAAGCCGGTGACCATCACGCAGACCTCGAGCGCGAGGAGCAGGCCCCGCGCGATCTGGACCAGCGGCTGCCGCGTCGCGACCGCACTCCGCAGCCCGCCCTCCATCCGCACGGCCATCGCGATCACGAAGATGGCGAAGAACCAGTAGCGGATCATCACCACCATCCAGACATTGTAGCTGCCGGCGAGGTGGCGCGAGATGCCGTCCTGCACGGCGAAGACCAGCGTCGTGGCGACCATCAGCCAGATGCCGAGGCGGGTATTCTGTTCGGTCATCCGGGAAGCCGCCCTGCGGTCATGTGGCGTTTGCGGCCATAGCCCGGAAGCCGGGCGACTTCAAATCCCGCGGCGACGAGCGCCCGGCGCACATGGCCGGCGGCGGTGTAGGTGGCGAAGGTGCCGCCCGGCGCGGTGTGGCGGGCAACCTCGGCCATCAGGCTATCGCCCCACAGCTCGGGGTTCCTGGCCGGCGAGAAACCGTCGAGATACCAGGCGTCGGCGCGGCCGTCCCACGCGGGCAGGGTCTGCCGCGCATCGCCGGCGACGACGTCGAGCGCGATGCCGCCCGCGAAGTCGGTGCAGGCCCCGAAGAGCCCGTCCCAATGCGCGAGCAGGGCCGCCGCCGCCGGCGCCACCTCGGGGAAGGCGGCCAGCGCCGCTTCGGCGTTGTCCCGCGCGAGCGGGTAGGCCTCGAACGTCGTGTAGCGGAGCCGGCCGGGGGCGCCCGCCCCGGCCCATGCAATCGCCGTGGCAAGGAAGTTGAGCCCTGTTCCGAAGCCGAGTTCGGCGATCCGGAAACCGTCGCGGAACCGGCCGGGCAGGCCGTTGCCGGCCAGAAAGACGTGCCGCGCCTCCTCGAGACCGTTCCCGAGCGAGAAGAACGGATCGCCGAAGCGGGTCGAGACGGGAACCCCGTCGCGCCATTCGATCCCGTTCTGGCCCGCGCCCGGCATCTGCCCTAAACCCCCGCTGAGCCGGCGACGATGGCAAAGGGTGCGGGATTTGGCAACGAACGACGTCACGGTGCGCGGCGCGGGCATCTTCGGGCTGGCCGTCGCCTGGGCCTGCCTGCGGCGCGGGGCGCGCGTGCGGGTCGTGGAGCCACTGCGGATCGGTGCCGGCGCGTCGGGCGGCGTGGTGGGCGCGCTTGCGCCGCACGTCCCCGAGGGGTGGAACGACAAGAAGCAGTTCCAGCTCGACAGCCTGCTGATGGCCGAAGGCTGGTGGGCGGCGGTCGCCGCGGCGTCGGGCGAGGATGCCGGATACGCCCGGCTCGGCCGGCTCCAGCCCCTGGCGGATGCAGCGGCCGTCGTGCTCGCCGAGGCGCGGGCGGCCGGGGCGCTGCAGCTCTGGGGCGGGCGGGCCGACTGGCGGGTGGTGCCGGCCGGCGGCTTTGCCTTCGCGCCGGCCAGCCCAACCGGGCTTCTGGTGCACGACACGCTTTCGGCCCGGCTGGATCCGCGCCGCGCGCTGGCGGCCCTGGCCGGCGCGCTCCGCGCGGGCGGTGCCGAGATCATCGAGGCGGCCGAGATGCCGGACGCGGGCGCCGTCGTGCACGCGACCGGCTGGGAGGGGCTTGTCGCGCTCGGCGCGGATCTCGGCCGGCCGGTCGGCGACGGCGTCAAGGGCCAGGCGGCCCGCGTCGCGCTTGCGCCGGGCGAGGTGCCGCAGATCTTCGCAGGCGGCCTCCACATCGTGCCCCATGCCGACGGCACCGTCGCCATCGGCTCGACCTCGGAGCCGCGCTTCGACGATCCCCGGTCGACCGACGGCGCGCTCGACGCGCTCCTCGTCCGGGCGGCGGCGGTCTGCCCCGCGCTTGCCGAAGCGCCGGTGGTCGAACGCTGGGCCGGGGTCCGGCCGCGCGCGGCCAGCCGGTCGCCGCTGCTGGGCGCCTGGCCCGGCCGGCCCGGCCACTACGTCGCGAACGGCGGCTTCAAGATCGGGCTCGGGATCGCGCCGAAGGTCGCCGAGGTCCTCGCCGATCTCGTGCTCGAGGGCCGGGACGGGGTTCCCGGGGGCTTCCGCGTGCCGGGCGGCAGCTGATCATTCGGCGGCGAGCGCCGGGCGCACCGCTTCGGCGCGCAGTTCGGCCATCAGCTGCCCGAGCAGCTTGCGGTAGCTTTCGCCCGTAAGCCGCCCCTCGGCATCGAACTCGCGCCCGGCCTGGGCGACCATCACCTCGGGCCCGGTCAGGAGGCGCATCCGGAACGTGTTGACCGCGAGCCGGAGCGCGTACTGCGCCCGCGCGCCGCCGGCCCGCCCGTCGGCGGCCGACAGGATCGCCACGGGCTTGCGCAGCCAGGGATTGGGCTTCACGCGGCTCAGCCAGTCGATCGCGTTCTTCATCGGGCTCGAGAAGCTCTGGTTGTATTCCGGCGTCACCAGGATCACCGCGTCGGCCTCGCGGATCTGCCGCGCGAGCGTCTCGACCGCGGAGGGGATGCCCGCCTCGTCCTCGAGGTCGCCGTCATAGAGCGGGAAGCGGATGTCGCCATCGACAAAGCCGCCGCCGAAGGCGTGTGCGGCCTCGAGCATGAGCTTTCGGTTCGAAGAGGCGCGGCGCAGCGAGCCGCAGATGCCGAGAAGCGTCAGATCGCCCATGTCCGGACCCCTTCGGTTGCCATCACGCGCGAGATAACGCGCCGCCGGCAAAGCGCAACCCGCTTGCCCCTTCGGGGCGCATCGCGCAGGCTCGCCACCCACAGCGACGGGAGAAGACGATGGCGCTTCGGCACGGTGGCCGCATCCTGGCCGATCAGCTTGCGATCCACGGCGTGAGGCGGGTCTTTTCGGTGCCGGGAGAGAGCTTTCTGGCGGCGCTCGACGGGTTCCTCGATGCGGGGATCGAGAACGTGGTCTGCCGCCACGAAGGCGGTGCGGCGATGATGGCCGAGGCCACCGGCAAGCTCGGCAACCGCCCCGGCGTGGCCTTCGTCACCCGCGGCCCGGGCGCCACCAACGCGGCCTGCGGGGTGCATGTCGCGCGGCAGGATTCGACGCCGATGATCCTCTTCGTCGGCCAGATCGCGCGCGGCCACCGCGACCGCGAGGCGTTCCAGGAGGTCGATTTCCGCGCCATGTTCGCGCCGCTGGCCAAGTGGGCGGCCGAGATCGACGATACTGCGCGGATTCCCGAATATGTCGGCCGCGCCTTTCATGTCGCGATGTCGGGGCGGCCGGGCCCCGTGGTCCTGTCGCTGCCCGAGGACATGTTGTCGGCGATCGCCGACGTGCCCGACCGCGCCGCCCCCGCCGCCCCGCTCGCCGCGGTGCCGGAGGCGGCGGTGGCGGCGGTCGAGGCCGCGCTTGCCGGTGCGGCGCGCCCGCTCGTCATCGCCGGCGGCCCGCTCTGGACAGCCGGGGCCGCGGCCGACCTTGCCCGCTTCGCCGGGGCGCGGGGGCTGCCGGTGGCGGTTCCGTTCCGGCGGCAGGACTACCTCGACAACCGGCTGCCCGCCTATGTCGGCGACCTCGCCGTGGGGATGAACCCCAGGCTCGGCCAGCGGCTGCGGAATGCCGACCTCCTCCTGGTGCTCGGCGCGCGCCTCGGCGACATCGCGACCGGCGGCTACGAGCTTCTCGACCCCGCCGGGCCGCTGCCGCGCATCGTGCATGTCCACCCCGACCCCGACGAGCCCGGCCGGGTCTTTTCCCCCGCGCCCGCCATCGCGGCGCATGCGCCCGACCTGCTGGCCGCCCTCGCCGCCCGCAATGCGGGGCCGGGGCCCTGGGGCGCATGGGCAGCCGAGGCGCGGGCCGAGTACGAGGCCTGGCAGCGCCCGAAGGAGACGCCGGGCGCGGTGAAGATGGAGCAGGCGATCGGCTGGCTGTCGGACCACCTGCCCGAAGATGCCTTGGTCACGAACGGCGCCGGCAACTACGCCGCCTTCCTGCACCGCTATTTCCGCTTCAAGCGGTTCCGCACCCAGCTTGCGCCGACGAGCGGCAGCATGGGCTACGGCTTTCCCGCCGCCATCGCCGCGAAGCTCGCCCACCCCGACCGGACGGTGGTCTGCCTTGCCGGCGACGGCTGCTTCCAGATGACGCTGAACGAGATGTCGACCGCGCGGCAGCACGGCGCCAACGTCATCGTCATCGTCGCCAACAACGGCCGCTACGGCACGATCCGGATGCACCAGGAAAAGACCTATCCCGCCCGCGTCTCGGGCACCGACCTGGCGAATCCCGACTTCGCCGCGCTGGCCCGCGCCTATGGCGGCCACGGCGAGACGGTGACGGACGGCGCTGGCTTCCCCGCAGCCTTCGCCCGCGCCGCAGCCTCGGGCCTGCCCGCGGTGATCGAGCTCCGCCTTGACCCCGAGGCGCTCTCGACGGCGATGACGCTGAGCGAGACCCGCGCGGCGGGCGAGGCGCGCCGCGGGGCGTGACGGCGGCCCCTACCGTTCGGTCAGCTTCAGCTCGATCCGGCGGTTCTGGGCGCGGGCCGCCTCGGTGTCGCCCTCGGCCACGGGGCGGTATTCGCCGAAGCCCGTGGCGGCGAGGCGCTCGGGCGGGAAGCCGAGCTGGTCGGTCATGTAGCGCACGACCGACAGCGCACGGGCCTGGCTCAGTTCCCAGTTGTCGGCGTAGCGGCCGAAGCCCGAGAGCGGCAGGTTGTCGGTATGCCCATCGACCCTGAGGATCCAGTCGATGCCCGGCGGGATCTCGGCCGCGACCTCGCGCAGGAGCGAGGCGACGCTGGCGAGTTGCGCGCGACCTTCCGCGGCCAAGTCGGCAGCGCCGGGTTCGAACAGCACCTCGGAGGAAAAGACGAAGCGGTCGCCGACGACGCGCACGCCCTCGCGGCCCGACAGGATGTCGCGCAGGCGGCCGAAGAACTCCGACCGGTAGCGCTCGAGCTCGACCGCCTCGTCCTTCAGCGCCGCGGCCTCGGCCTCGAGCCGCAGCCGTTCCGCCTCCTCGAGCTCGGCGCGCCGGCGCTGTTCGTCGGCGACCTGGGCGAGCGCGGTGTTGAGCTGGGTGCCGAGCGCCTCGATCCGGACATTGGCCTGGCGGTCGCGGTCCTCGGCCTCGTCCAGCACCGCCTGCAGGGCGCCGAGCTGGCTGCGGAGCGCCACGATCTGTTCGTTGAGCAGCGCCACCCGGCGCTGCGCCTCGGCGCTCGCGGCCGCCTCCTCGGCCAGCCGCGCCTCGGCGACCGAGAGGAGCGCGGCCCGCGCCTCGGCCTCGGACAGCGCCTCGACCCGGCCTTCCAGGTCGGCCCGGGCGGCGTTCGCCGCGGCCAGCAGCGTCAGCGTCTCCTCGGCCCGCCGGCGCTGCTCCTCGAGCGCAAGCGTCGCGGCGGTCAGCTCGGTCTCGGCGCCCGACAGGCGCTCGCGCAGGAGCCGCGCGGCCTCGGCCTCGGCCAGCCGGGCCGCCTCT